>CAYRNM010000052.1:3307-16230 GCA_964425465.1 uncultured Anaerolineae bacterium
AGGGCATTCTGATCCGTTACTTCCGCAAGCCGGGGCTGGAGGATTGCGTCCGCATCAGCGTAGGGCGCCCCGATCAGACCGATGCACTGCTCGATGCCCTGCGGCGAGTCTAACTATCATGGCTGATTCCACTGTGGTCGAGAGAATCATAGACCTTATCCTGGAGCTGGATGTACTGGAGAAGCTGCCCCGCATGGGGTTTCTCCTGCAGGGGGTCACGGATCCGGAAAGCGTTGCCGCCCATTGCTTTGGCGTGGCCCTCACTGCCATGCTCATGGCCGATGCGATGGAAGAAGAGGTGGACGCTGAGCGGGTGTTGCGGATGGCCTTGCTCCACGAGGTCAGCGAGGCTAAGGTCACGGATTTGCCCTACCGTGCCTTGCGCTACATTGACCCCCAGACCAAATCGAGGGCCGAGAGAGCTGTGGTGCACGATCTGTTGGGTCCGATGAATGAAGCTTACGCCTCTTTGTGGGAGGAGTTCGAGGCAGCGGAGACCTTGGAGGCGCGGATTGTGCGGGCCGCGGATAAGGTACAGATGATGGCCAAGGTGCTGCGTTACGAGCGGGAGGGGCGCGGCAACCTGGCCGATTTCTGGGTCAATGTGGAGTTCAATGAAAACGACTGGGGCATTCCACTGGCCCGGGCGCTGTTCGAGGAGATCCGTCGCCGCCACAAAGGGGATAGGTGAGAGGAAACGAGCTAGAGTGCTGCGTGTGGTGTTACCCAAAGGGAGTCTGGAGGAGGCCACGCTGCGTCTGTTTGCCGAGGCGGACTTGCCAGTGCGCCGGGGCAGTGAGCGGGATTACAAGCTGGTCATAGATGATCCACGCATCGAGGAAGTCCGGCTCCTGCGCCCCCAGGAGATTCCCCTCTACGTTCAGGAGGGCTATTTCGACCTGGGTATCTCGGGCCAGGATTGGATCTGCGAAACGGAGAGCGAGGTGATAGAGCTGATGGACCTGGACTACAACAAACAGACCATCGGCCAGCCGGTGCGGGTGGTGCTGGCAGTGGCTGAGGACTCGCCGGTGAGCCGGGTGGAGGAGATGCTTCCCGGCAGCCGTATCTCCACCGAATACCCTCGATTGACCCGGGCCTTCTTCGACCGGCTGGGCATCGCGGTCCGGATCTATCCCTCTTACGGTGCGACGGAGGCCAAGGTCCCTGACATCGTTGACGCGGTAGTGGATCTCACCGAGACGGGCTCCACGCTGCGCCGGGCGGGGCTGCGCATCGTGGCCACGCTGCTGGAATCCACCACCCAGCTCATCGCCAATCGCCAAAGCTACGCTGACCCCCAAAAGCGCGCCGAGATGGAGGAATTGATGACCCTGCTGCAGGGTGCGCTCGCCGCTCGTGGCCGGGTGCTCATCAAGTTCAACATCCACAGGGATGATCTGGAGAAAGTGATCGAGATTGTCCCCGCTGCGAAATCGCCCACCATCTCACCGCTCTACGGGTCTGACTACTACGCTGTAGAGAGCGTGGTACCCAAGGCGGAGATCAACCACCTGATCCCTCAGCTCAAGGCACGGGGCGCGGAGGATATCCTGGAGCTACCCATCTTGAAGATTGTGGATTGAAGAAGAGGGGCAATGGGAGATAGACAGGCCACAATCGAGCGCAAGACGGGGGAGACAGAGATTCATCTCAGGCTCAATGTGGATGGCGCGGGCCAGTACGAGATCGCGACGGGCATCGGCTTTCTGGACCATGTGCTGGCTCACCTGGCAGTTCACGGCCTGTTCGATCTCACGGTGCGGGCCTCCGGCGATCTGGAGGTGGATGAGCACCACACCGTCGAAGATGTGGCCCTCTGTCTGGGGCGGGCATTGGACGAGGCCCTGGGTGACCGTTCGAGCATTGTCCGCACTGGCCATGCTTTCGTGCCTATGGATGAGGCACTGGCCCTAGTCGTGGTAGACCTTGGCGGGCGGCCCTACACGGTGATCCGTGCTGATTTTGCCACCCCCCACATTGGCGTGTTGGGCACCTCCCTCATTCACCATTTTCTGGAGACGTTGGCCACCCATGGCCGGTTCAACCTCCACGCCCGTGTCTTCTACGGCCGCGACGATCACCACAAGGCCGAGGCTCTCTTCAAAGCGTTGGGGCGGGCTCTGCGAGCGGCGGCGGCCCCCGATCTCCGCCGGGGGGATGTGCCCTCCACCAAGGGCACACTAATCGCATGATCATCTTCCCCGCCATTGATCTCCATCAAGGCCGCTGTGTCCGTCTTAAGCGGGGCCAGCTTGATGCCGAGACTCTCTACTCCGACGACCCCGTAGCTGTGGCCTGCCATTGGGCTTCTCAGGGTGCGCAGTGGCTGCATGTGGTCAACCTCGACGGAGCCTTCGTCTACGGCACAGGCGAGCTCAGCTCGTCTAACCTTCGCATCGCCAGCCAGATCGCTGCTGCGGTGGACATCTCCCTTCAGCTCGGTGGAGGATTGCGGACCCTGGCCGACATCGAAGAGGCGCTGGGGTTAGGCATGGCTCGGGTGATCCTGGGCACCGTGGCTCTTCGCCAACCGCAGCTCGTCGCGCAAGCTATTGAGAGATTCGGGGCCGAGCGGATCGTGGTGAGCATTGACTCGCGGGAGGGTAAGGTGGCCGTGCGCGGCTGGCAGGAGGTCTCCGAAGTTAGCGCACTGGAGTTGGCGCAGAAGATGCGTGCCCTGGGTGTGCAGCGGGTGGTGCACACTGACATCGCCCGTGACGGGATGCTCACTGGCATCAATGTGGAGGTGACCCGCCAGTTGGCCGAGGAGACGGGGCTGCGGGTCATCGCCTCCGGTGGGGTGGCCTCGTTGAAGGATATCCATGCCCTGCAGGAGATAGAGGCGTATGGTGTGGAGGGTGTGATCATTGGTCAAGCGCTGTACAGTGGGGCTATCTCCCTGCCCGATGTGATAGCGCTGGTGAGGCGGGCATAAGCATGTCTTCCCTGGCTCTGGCCCTGGTCATCGTCGCGGCACTGATCCACGCCGGATGGAACTACCTCACCAAGTGCAGTGACAACAAGCTGGTATTTTCCTGGCTGTTCCGCTGGGTGGGTGCCATTGTCTATCTACCCCTGATCCTATGGCAGCCTTCGTTGCTGAATCTGCCACGGTTCATCTGGCCCTTCGTCGTGACGACGGGTCTGATCCACGCTTTGTACTTCTGGGCCCTTACGGCCGCCTACGACAACGGCGATCTGTCCGTGTCCTACCCGCTGTCACGGGGGCTGGGATCGTTGCTGATTCTTCTCTTCGCCGCTCTGCTCCTGGGCGAAAGGCCGAGTTGGCTGGGGCTGCTGGGGGTGCTGCTCATTGCTGCGGGTGTCTACATCCTGCATCTCCGTTCTTTCCATGCCAGCGATGCCTTGCTGCCCCTGCGGTCCCTGGGCACGCCGGGTGGAGACTACGCAGCCCTGACTGGCGTGTGTGTGGCCGGCTACTCCCTGGTAGACAAGCTGGCCGTGCAGCACGTGTCGCCCCTGGTCTACATCTACCTGATATTCGTGGCCGCGGCTCTTTTCTCCACACCCCTGATTGGCCGGCGCGGCTGGAAGCTGGTGTATGAGGAGTGGCTCAGGAACTGGCGGACCATCAGCATTGTGGGTGTGCTTTGTCTTTTCGCCTATCTGCTCATCCTGTGGGCCATGACCCTGGCCCCAGTCAGCTATGTGGTTGCGGTACGCAATCTGAGCATCGTCTTTGGCGCCTTGCTGGGCACATGGCTGCTGAGAGAATCATACGGGCAGCAACGGATCGCGGGCTCAGTGCTGGTCTGCCTGGGAGCAACCTGTATCGCCCTGGCGTAGTTTGGCTACCGACGTGAAAGCCTTATCGTCTCCTTCACATAACGGCTTTTTCCCTAGCTGCTGTTGGGTTTGGGGACGATTTTTGTAGTTCCACTGCTGCACAAGGCATTCACCAAGGTGTGAGGAAAGGATAGGCCGATGCTAGCCAAAAGGATCATCCCCTGCTTGGACGTTCTCAATGGCCACGTGGTCAAGGGAGTCAACTTCGTTAACCTGCGCGACGCTGGCGATCCGGTGGAGCAGGCCATGATCTACGACGCCGAGCGGGCCGACGAGTTGGTGTTCCTGGACATCACTGCTTCCTACGAGCAGCGCGACATCGTGATGGACATGGTGCGGAGCGTGGCAGACCACGTGTTCATCCCTTTCACCGTAGGCGGCGGCCTGTGCACCGTGGAGGACATCTGCGCCATCCTCAAGGCCGGGGCGGACAAAATCTCCATCAATTCCTCGGCCGTGCGCACGCCAGCGCTGATCACCGAGGCTGCCGAGCGCTTCGGCAGCCAATGCGTGGTGGTGGCCATTGACCCCAAGTGGGAGGGGGACTGGTGGCAGGTGTACATTGACGGTGGCCGGGTGCCCACGGGACTGGAGGCCATCGAGTGGGCGCAGGAAGCGGAACGGCGTGGCGCGGGCGAGATCCTGTTGACCAGTATGGACCGTGATGGAACTCAGGAGGGCTATGACATCCCCCTCACCAAGGCCGTAGCCCAGGCCGTCTCCATCCCGGTCATCGCTTCCGGCGGCGCGGGCCAGTTGGAGCACTTCTACGAGGTGCTGACCGAGGGCGGGGCCGACGCGGCGCTGGCTGCCTCGGTGTTCCACTTCGGCCAGCTCACCATTACCCAGGTGCGGGACTACCTCCGGCAACGAGGGGTGGTGGTGCGAGAATGAGCGAACTGCCTTTGCCTGAGCTCAAGTGGGATGACCGAGGGCTCATCCCCGCCATCGTCCAGGATGCAAATACCCTGGCGGTGCTGACGCTGGCCTACATGAGCCCCGAATCGCTGCGGAGAAGCCTGGAGATTGGCGAGACGGTCTTCTGGAGCCGCAGCCGTCAGACACTGTGGCGCAAGGGGGAGACCTCCGGCCACACCCAGCGCATCGTCGAGATCCGCTACGACTGCGACGCTGACACGCTGCTGGTGCTGGTCGAGCCGGCGGGGCCAGCCTGTCACACAGGGGAGTATTCGTGCTTCTATCGGACGCTGTCGCAGCGGGTAACGAGTGACGAGGTACCAAGTCAGTAAGGGCTCTTCCCACTCGTTGCCCCATCCACTCGTTACTCGTTGACTTATTGACCGGAGGGATTCATGAGACGCGCCATCTTCAGCGTAGCCGACAAAACCGGCATCGTGGAGCTGGCCCAAGCAGCGATCGAGGCCGGTTTCGAGATCCTGTCCACCGGGGGGACGGCCCACACGCTGCGCGAGGCGGATGTGCCGGTGACTGAGGTGTCGGATGTGACCGGCTTTCCCGAGATCCTGGGCGGGCGGGTGAAGACGCTGCACCCCGCTATCCACGGCGGGATACTGGCCCGCCGCACCCCGGATCATCTGGCCGAACTGGAGCAGTTGGGGATCGTCCCCCTTGACCTGGTGGTCTGCAACCTCTACCCCTTTGAGGCCACTGTCGCCCAACTCAATGTAACCCTGGAGGAAGCCGTAGAGCAGATGGACATCGGGGGGGTGACGCTGCTTCGGGCAGCGGCCAAGAACTTCGAGCACGTGGCCGTGGTATGCGATCCGGCGGATTACAAAGCCCTGATTGAGGAACTGAGGGCCAACGGCGAAATCGGGCTGGAGGCACGGTGCCAGTTGGCACTGAAGGCCTTCCGCCACACAGCACACTACGACGCCGCCATCCAGCAGTGGCTGGCCGGGGCCTTCGGCGAGGATGAGGTGCTGCCGGAGGCCATCCATCTGGAGCTGACGAAGGTGCAGCCTTTGCGCTACGGCGAGAACCCCCATCAGCGGTCCGCTTTCTACCGACTGGCACAGGCCGTGGAGCCTGGTCTGGCCGGGGCGGAGCAACTGCACGGGCAGGAGCTATCGTACAACAATATCCTCGACTTAGCCGCTGCGTTGGAGATGGCCCGAGAGTTCGAGGAGCCGACGGTGGCCATGATCAAGCACAACAACCCCTGCGGCATCGCCTCCGCGCCCGATATCCTTCAGGCTCTTGAGGATGCCTGGGTCTGTGACCCTATGTCCGCCTTCGGATCGGTGATCGGAGTCAACCGCACCGTGACACACGAGTTGGCCCGGCGACTGATCTCTAACGAGTATCTGCGCACCGTGGTCGTGCCCCGCTACCAGGCCGAGTCGGGAGACAAGGAGGCGGTGGTGCTGGCTGCTTTTATCGAGGCCATCATCGCCCCCGACTACGAACCGGAGGCACTGGAGATCCTGAAAACCAAGCGCAACCTGCGGGTGATGCGGCTCCAGGATTTCACCCCCCCATCGCGTTTCCGCTCAGTGGAAGTGCGCACCGTGCCCGGTGGAGCATTGGTGCAGCAGACCGATCGGGCGACCGTGCCTCCCGCCGAGTACCGGGTGGTCACCCAGGCCCAGCCCACGCCGGAGCAACTGCGCAGCCTGGCCTTCGCCGATCGGGTGGCCAAGCATGTCAAGTCCAATGCTATTGTGCTGGTGAAGGGCACGGCGGCGGTGGGGATCGGGGCCGGACAGATGAGCCGTTTCGACTCCGCACTCATCGCCGCGCGCAAAGTGGGGAAGCGTGCTCAGGGGGCGGTGCTGGCCTCCGATGCCATGTTCCCCGCCGCCGACGGGGTGCTCGCCGCCCTCGAGACTGGCGCGGTGGCCATCATCCAGCCCGGCGGCTCCATCCGTGACGGGGAGGTGATCGCCGCCGCCGACGAGGCCGACGTGCCGATGGTCTTCACCGGGATGCGGCACTTTCGGCATTAGATTTTTGGAGTGCGCACGCTTGCTTGCGCTGCCGAAGCAAGCTTCGGCACTCCAGATTCCTTGACCCCGGTCTCTCTGCACCTACAGGCTCAAGAGTCCGGGGTTTTACGCTTTTTGGCGCTTGGCGAGAGAGGAGAAGCAAGGTATAATCTATTATGGATGCAACCTACTGCTAAAAAAGTGAAATGGAGGCCGGTATGATGGATCTCATCAAACGTCGGCGCAGCATCCGCAAGTACACCTCTGAGCCTGTGACCGAAGCTGAGGTTCGACAATTGCTGGAAGCGGCCATGGCGGCCCCCTCAGCCAACAACCGCCAGCCCTGGCACTTCGTCGTCGTACGCGACGAACAGATCAAGACCCAGTTGGCCAAAACCCACCGCTGGAGCGGGATGATCGCTGAGGCCGCGCTGACCATTGCGGTGTGCGGCGAGAAGAACCGCTCGCGCCACTGGGTGACGGATACCAGCGCGGCCACCGAAAACCTCCTGTTGGCAGCGACCGCTCTGGGCCTGGGCGCCGTGTGGATCGGCATCCACCCCGATAGCGAGCGCGAGGCCTATGTCCGCCAGGCCCTGGGCATCCCAGGGGAGATCGGAGTGCTCTGCCTCATCGCCGTGGGGAGGCCGGCGGAGCACAAACCGCCCCGGGAGAACTACGACGAAACTCGCATTCATCATGAGCAGTGGTAGGCGCACGGTAAATGGCGTACGTATCGCAGGTCTGTCCACGTTGTTGGACTCCATATCGCCCAGGGGCCAAACATTGCCCCCGCTGCGGCTTCGATCTTCAGCGGGAGGAGGAGGTCTCCTTCATTGACCTCTTTGGCCCACCGGAAGTGCTCCGCCGCCGCTATGACATCCAGGACACCTTAGCCCACAGCCGGGTGGGGCACGTCTATCAAGCCCTGGACCTCGAAACCCGCACCCTCTATGTCATTAAGGAGCTTTCAGGAGCGGCACTCTCAGATCCATTGGACGCGGAACTGGCCGCTGTGCGCCTGGAGCGGCGAGTGCGACAACTGAGCCGCCTGTCCCACCCCAACCTGGTCCGCATCCACGGCCTCCTCTCCGAGGGCAGCCGTCATTTCGTGATCATGGACCTGGTCGAGGGCCCCACACTGGAGAAAGTCCTGGAGGGACGGGAGCGGCCTGTCCCGGAACCCATCGCCCTGCAATGGGGTGCTCAGCTCTGCGACGCATTAGGCTATCTGCATGACCAGAACCCTCCCCTCCTCTTCCCCGACCTGGTCCTGCGCCATGTGATCCTGGGCTCCGAGTCACAGCCCATCCTGGTGGACCTGGGGCTCACCTGCCTCTTCGAGGGCCATCGCGAGAGGGACGAAGGCGTCGCTGGCGATGTCGCCGCACTGGGAGCACTGCTCCATCGGGTACTGACCCTCCACGATTCCCCCTCAGGCCGGCATCCACCCCTCCAGCAGCTCAACCCGGAAGTATCTACGTCCACTGCTCAGGCCATCGAGCGGGCCATGAACCGCCATCCACAGGAGCGCTTTTCCTCCATGGCCCAGTTCAAAGAGGCCCTGCTGGCCCAAGCCCCATCGCCTGCAGCTCCCATGACCGTGATCCCCCACATCGACCCCTATGAGCTGGCACCAGGACGACAGGCCCACACCCTGCCGGAGTTGGTACAATTATGTCAAGAGGAGTGGGAAGCAGGGGTGGATCAGTTCTATGCAGGGAGCCTAACGGCCTGGCTGCGCGAAGTGGCGGAGAGGCTCCACGAAGCAGCCCAGGAAAGGGCCGCCCAGCAGGTGTCAGCAGTTGCCGAAAGGGGAGAGAAACTGCGCCAAGAGGCACAGGAGGCGAGCGATGTCCAACGGCAGGCGGCCTTCTTCCAATGGCTCACCTCCACTGGCTACGCCTGGGGACAACCTGAGCTTGGAGTCGGCGCATCCTACCTGCGGCTAGGTGCAGTCAAAGGAGAACTGCGGTTGGGGGCCATTTTCAACATTGAGAACAGGGGGACAGGATTCCTGGTCGGAGAGGTGAAGAGCCAGGTGGAGTGGCTGATGGTCCGGGAAGGAGAGTTCGGCTGCCGCGCGGGGGAAGCGGCCCAGATCACCGTAGAGCTAAGGGGTCGCTCGGCGCTGTCGCGGCCCATCTCCTCCCTTCAGGCGCTGCACATCACCAGCAACGGAGGCCAGGCCTGGGTGGGAGCCTCCATCGCTGCCCCCCGGCCCCTGCTGGCCCTGGATCAGCAGGCCATTGACTTCGGAGATGTCCAAGGCGGGGAGCCAGCTCGCTCCACCATGGTCATTCACAATGAAGGAGGGGGTATGCTCACCGGCCGGATATCCAGCACCGTGCCCTGGTTGGGCGTCCACTCCCCCCATTTCCGTTGCCCCGCCGGGAGCACAATCCCTGTTAGTGTCGAGTTGCGGACAGATCTGTTGACACCGGGGACTACTGTCCAGGACAGTGCCCTCATCGTGGACTCAGACTACGGGCAGGCGCGAATAGAGGTCCGGGCCACGCGGGTGCAACCTCGGCTGGAACTGTTCCCTGAGATGCTGGACTTCGGCACCCTCGCTCCCGCGTATCGCATCTCACAGACGTTTCGAGTGACCAACAGTGGCACCGGCCCCTTGGAGGGAACCGTGACCAGCCAGGTGGATTGGCTGACGGTGGAGCAACCAGCCTTCCGCTGTCACGCTAAAGAGACGGCGCTGATCACCCTATGGGCCGATCCCACCTCACTGCCTGGAGGCCAGACGGAGATACCCGAAGCGCTGATCATTGACAGCAACGGCGGCTATCGGCTCCTCGCGGCCCGCTTAGTGGTGCGCAGACCTCGGCTCCACGTGGACCGCCGGCCACTGGATTTCGGCACCCTGCTCCCCGGCCAAGAGGAGGCGCTTCCTCTGAGGGTGGGCAACCAGGGAGTGACCTCCCTGCACATGGAACTGGTGCCCCACATGGAATGGCTCACCGTCGAGCCGGCCCAGATCACCTGTGCCGCGGGGGAGGAGGTGGAGGTCCGACTCACCCTTCGCGTCCCCATGAGCGCTCAAGGTGGGGCCCTGCAGGTGGACCGGGCCCTGTACCTGGCCAGTGACGGCGGGGTGATCAATCTGGATCTGCGGGCCCAGATCGTCACTCCCCGGCTGGAGGTGGATCCCCACCACCTGGATTTCGGGCTCATCGGCCCTTCGGAGGTGGCGCGGGGGCAACTGCGCCTGCGCAACGCGGGCAGCGGGACACTGGAGTGGTATCTGGAGGGAGAATTCACTTGGCTGGAGATTTTCCCTCGCCAGGGGAGCTGTGGCCCTGGAGAAGCAGCCACCATTGAGGTTAATGGCTTCACCCTGGCCCTGCCAGAGGGCACGGCATCGGCCCAGGCCCTGCTGCACATCAAGAGCAACGGCGGCCAGCTTGAAGTCCCCATCAGCGCAGCTATTGCCGCGCCTGTCCTAGCCGTCCTGCCCCTCCTGCTGGATCTGGGGCGCAGCGAGAACTATGCCCCTCTGGAAGGGACGCTACGCATCGCCAACCACGGCGGAGGGTATCTCAAGGGGGAGGTGGCTCCACAGATGGTGTGGCTCAGGGCTGAGCCCAGGGCCTTTGACTGCGCCGCAGGCACAATTGCCGAAGTTAGGGTGTCTGCTGACCCCCAGGAGCTGCCTGAAGGGGAGACCCTCGCGCCCGAGGCGCTGGTGGTGACCAGCAATGGGGGCCAGGAGACGGTGGATGTGCGTCTGGAGGTGGTCCTCAGGCCCATCCTGGAGGTGATACCCACAATACTGACCTTTTCTGCCAGTGGAGCGGAAGAGGAAGGTGTTGTGACAGAGAGGTTGACCTTGGCCAACCAGGGCTATGGAGCTCTGCGGGTGCGCTTCCAGCCCACAGCGGAGTGGCTCACCACCGACCGCGGCTCCTCCACCCTGCGCCATGAGCAGCACGTGCGGGTGAAGGTGAGCCTCAACGTAGCGGCCTGGGAGGCGGGCGGAGAGAGCCAGGAGGCACATCTGGATATCCGGGCCGGAGAGGACATGCTAGCCTCCATTCCCGTCATGATCACCAAGAGATAAGGAGCACACCGTGGGACGAGTGGCGATTGTAGGCGGCGGGGTCACAGGGATGGCCGCCGCCGATTTTCTCTCTCAGCAGGGCGTGGCCTGCACCATGTACGAGCGGGATGGTGCGCTTGGAGGTTTGGCTGGTTCCTTCGAGGTGAATGGCGTACGGCTGGAGAAGTTCTACCATCACCTCTTCACCTCCGACAGGGCGATAGTCGCGCTCATCGAGGAACTGGGGCTGGGCGATGACCTGGAGTGGAAGCCCTCGGTCACAGGCTACTATGCCCAGCGCATTCACCGGCTGACGAGCCCTGGGGATGTGCTGCGCTTCGAACCCCTGCCCTTCCTGGACCGCATCCGGCTGGGGATGCTGGCCATCCTGCCCCGGCTGATGCGCGATTGGAAGCCGCTGGAGGAGATCACCGCTGAGGCATGGCTGATCCGCTTGGCCGGCCGACGGGTATATGAGGAGGTGTGGGCTCCCCTGCTGCGCGCCAAGTTTGGCCGATATGCGGATCAGATCGCCGCGGTGTGGATATGGAACAAGCTGAAGCTGCGGGGCGGATCGCGCGGGCGGGGGCAGGCGGAGAGGCTGGGCTACCTGCGAGGCGGTTTTGGGCGGGCGCTAGAGCGCTGGGAAAGCCGGCTGCGCCAGCAGGGGGTTGAGATCCGGCTGGAGGCCCCGGTGGAGGAGGTGCGCATCACGGCGGGGAAAGCCACCGGCGTGGTGGCCCAGGGGAACTTCGAGCCCTACGATGGTGTGCTGGTCACCACTGCATCGGAGATCTTCCTGCACATTGCGGCCGGGCTGCCAGCCGACTACCGCCAGCGGCTGGCTCAGATCCACTATCTGGCCAACGTGTGCCTGATCCTGAAGCTGAAACAGGGGTTAGGCCAGGTCTACTGGCTGAACATCAACGATCCTTCCATTCCCTTTGTAGCTCTAGTGGAGCACACCAACCTGCAGCGCCCGGAGGAGTACGGCGGCGCGCATCTGGTCTACCTCTCCCGCTACATGGACCCCGCCGATCCCCTCTATCAGATGTCCACGAAAGAGCTATTGGAAATCTATCTCCCCGGCCTGCGAAAGCTCTTCCCCCAATTCAATGAGGGGTGGGTGGAGGAGGCTTGGGCCTGGCGGGAGCGATACACTCAGCCACTCATCGTGCGCCACTACTCCCAGATCCGCCCCCCTTTCAGGACCCCCATTGAGAACTTGTGGCTGTGCTGCATGGCCCAGGTCTACCCTCAGGATCGAGGAATGAATTACGCCTTGGTGTACGGGCGAAAAGTGGCAGAGGAGATGATCAGGGAATGGAGGATAGGATAATCAGGTGCTCCGGCGTCCTCCGGCCTCAGTGTCGGGCCCTCTCGAAGAACTCCTGGTACAGTTTCGGTGTGACCCTGTCCTCCTTTACCGCCCTTATCACCTCTGCCAATTTCTGGGCCAGGTACTGGAGAATGCGCTCCCCCTTCTCCGCCGTGGCCGGGCGCGCGTCGCCAGCGTAGTGGTCGGGAAAGTTGGCATACCAACTGACCGGCGTCTCCACCCCCGGCAGGTGCTCCAACCGTCCCAGCGGTTTGCCCGATCGCTCATCAATCTGATCCATCCTCACCAGCTCGGGGTGGATGGCCAGGATCAGGCTGGTCTCCATCTCCCCGGCGTGGTAGTCCAACTCCGATTCTAGTGCCTCCTTCATCAACGCGGCAAAGGTGGGGTCCTCCTCCATCCGAGGTAGGTAGACCATGTAGTCTTTCTGCTTCTCCAGCATGAGCTGGATGAAGAAGGGAGCCAGATAGCGGTTGCCGCCATGGGAGAGTACGAAGATGATCTTCTTCAGCCCGTTGCGCCCCATCTCGTCGCAGACCGCCTCCAGCAGCTCCAACATCAGGTGGCCGCCGAGGGCGATGGTGCCCGGCTGGTGCTGGGCCTCCAGGATCTGGGTGAAATAGAATGGTGGGAAGATGATGGCCGGTTCGATCTCCGCCGCGCGACGGGCCACCTCCATCCCGATGAACAGATCCGTCCCTAGTGGCAGGTGGTCGCCGTGCTTCTCAATGACGGCCAGGGGCAATAGACAGACCCCCTGCGCCTCCTTCACTGCTCTGGCGAAATCCGGCGCGGTCAGGTTCTCCCATTGCAT
>CAYRNM010000053.1:0-16169 GCA_964425465.1 uncultured Anaerolineae bacterium
GTCGTCTTTGACGTGCCGGAATCGCTTCTGCAATTGTTTGACACTATGCCTGAAGGAGCGAGTGAGGACGACGTTATAGCTCATTGAGTTCCCGCTCCCAATCGGACGAAGGTGGTTCCTGTCGAGCTTGGGCTACCAGCCGTTGCAGAACGGCGGAAGCGGCCAGGATGGCATCCTCTGGCTCCTCCTCCCGGTTCAGCAGGTTGTCCATGATGAGTTCCATCTGGGCAAATGAGGCGATGTCCACCAGAACAGCTTTTGCCTCCTCACCTTCGTAGAGGACAGGAAAGCGGTCTCTGATCCAGAAAGTCGTTTCAGCCATAATTCGTCTCCTCACTTCAATGATTTCGCCGGATGTGGCGCAGGATGTTCTGCGTCTCCGGCAGCAGCGCTTGGTAGAAGGGTGTGCTGGTGAAGTCCCACAGCTTGTCCTCACTGCGGCCGGCACCGCCGTAGCGGAGGGTTGGGCCGTCGGGTTTGGGGCGTTGGACGGTGAAGTCTTGCCAGAGCATGGTGGGAAAATCGGTAGGTGCTTGGATCATGTTCCTCAATCAATCATTACCCGCCAAAAGCCTGTCAAGCTCGTGGTCATTTCGTCCAATCAATATGGAGGATGCTGTGAGTGTGGAGCACTGAGGCGGTCTCCGCCAGCGCGATCGCCCCCCACAAGGGGGAATCGTCCCCCAGCGCGGCCACCACGATCTCCACCGGACAGTCGGGCATGGCATTGGCCCGGGCGGCGGCGCGCACCTTCTCCATCCAGGCGGGGCCGATCTTGACCACCCCGCCGCCCACGGTCACCCGCTGGGGGTTAATGAGGTTGATGGCGTTGGCGATGCCCAGGCCCAGCATCTTCGCCGCCTGATCCAGTGCATCCTGGGCCAGCTCATCGCTCTGGGCTGCGGCTTCACTCACCATCTGTGCGGTGATCTGCTCAGGGTTGCCTCCAGCCAGCGACAGCAGCTTTAGGCCGTGCTCCGGCTCGCGCGCCAGCCGCTTCCGTGCGTCGCGGGCAATGGCCGGCCCCGAGGCCAGGGCCTCCAGACATCCATGCCGCCCGCAGGTGCACACCGGCCCGCCCGGCAGGACCACCATGTGCCCGATCTCCCCGGCCATGCCTGTCGCCCCCTGGTACACCTGGCCGTGGAGCACGATCCCCCCTCCGATGCCGGTGCCCACATTGACGTGCAGCAGGTGGTCGCAGCCCCGCCCAGCGCCGAAGCGGTGCTCGCCCAGCGCGGCGGCGTTGGCGTCGTTATCCATGAGTGCCGGCACGCCGAACTCCTCCTGGGCCCAAGCGGGCAGGGGGACCTCCTCCCAGCCGGGCAGGTGGTGGCAGATGCGCACCACCCCTCGCGCGGGGTCCACCGGCCCACCGAAGCTGATGCCCACTCCGGCGGGCCTTAACTCTCCTCCGAGGCTCCGGGCCAGTCGCACTATCGCCTCGAACACTCGACGGGGCCCTGCCCCGGCAGGCGTGGGGCACTGATCGCGGGCCAGCAGTTCACCCTCGCCCACCAGGGCCAACCCGGCCGTCAGCTTGGTGCCACCGAAATCCAGTCCCAGCAAAAGTTGGCTCATGCGCATCCCCTCTGGTGCAACGCGGTGCAGATGAGGTGCTCTAGCACCAGGTGCACATCCTCGATCTGCTCCATCACCTGGCAGTCCACGAGCAGGCACACCTCCACCTTGTCCTTCAGCCGCCCGCCTTCGAAGCCGGTGAAGCTGATGGTGGTCAGCCCTCGCTCGCGGGCCAGGTCCATGGCCCGGAGCACATTCTCCGAGTTCCCGCTAGCGGAGATGCCGATAGCCACGTCGCCCGGCTGGGCCAGAGAGTCTAATTGCTCCACGAACACCCGGTCGTAGCCCCAGTCATTGGCCAGGGCGGAGAAGAGGGGCATGTTGTCGGTGAGGGCGATCACCCTGAAGCGGGGCTTGCCCGGCTCGATGGTCCCCTTGCTCAGGTCGCAGGCGAAGTGGGAGGCGGTGGCTGCGCTGCCGCCGTTGCCCATGATGAAGACCTGTCGCCCCTCCATCCGGGCCTGGGCTAGGATGTCAATGACCCTGGCAATCTCCTCGTGAGGCAGATGCTGCAACACATGGCACATCTGCTTTAGATAGCTGGTTATATGGTTCATCGTCCACTCCGCTCTGCACAGTTCTGCATTCTCACTTCTGACTTTTCATCGCCGCATCCCCCGGCAGGCAAACTCGCGGTGTCCGCGAAAACGATAGCCCAGCGCCTCGCACAACTGTTGGGAAGGGAAGTTGTCTTCGTCGGTCATGTACAGGGGAGCGATCCCCCGCTCCAGCAGGGCCTCAGTGCAGGCGCTCACCGCCGCCTTGCCCAACCCCCGTCTCCGATAGGCCTCCTCGGTCACCACGCCGATCTCGCCGAAGTAGGGAGACTCCCAGTTGGTGCCTGCGTGGCTCACTACCTTGCCGTCCAGCACAATCTCGAAGCGCACTCGGCCATCCTCCTGGTCCCTCCGGAGGAGAGCCCAATGGTGATGGGGCACGAACTCCGCCGGATCCAGGGTGTAGATCCGCTCGTGCTCCTCCTCCCAGGTCCGGCAGGCCATCCGCAGCAGCTCCACATCCCATTCCCCAAGGGCGAAGAAATACTCTCGGCTCGGGATGAGGTGTGTTCTCAGCAGCTTTTCAGTTACGTCGGCCGAGCGGGAGCGCAGTACCACCAGAGGGGTGAAGAGCGCGAACGGAGTCTGACAGATGGCCAGGAAGCCGACGAGCTCATCCCGCTTCCACATCAGATGCACAGCGGCCTGTTCGCTGGGGTAGTACAGGGCATAGTAGGCGGTGAGGGCATCCTGGGGATCGGTCAGGTCCAGCAATTGGGTGACGGCCGCTCGCTCGGACATATCAAACCCCTGGCAGCTTAAGTCCGCACCCGGTAGACGGAGGTGCGGGCCGTGATGTACAGCGTGCACCGGTCTCCGTCGCCGAAGGCCAGATTGGCCGGCAGTTCGGGCGTGACGAGGGTGCCCAGATGACGCCCATCCGGATCGAAGAGCCAAGTCCCACCGGGGCCGGTGACGTACAGGCTGCCCTCCACGTCCAGCTTCATGCCGTCTGGTCCGCCAGTGGCCGGTGATTGCATTTCAGCGAACACCCGGCCATGGACCAAGGTCCCATCGGGCAGCACATCGAAAGCGCGCACGTGACGCCGGGCGGTGTCATCCACGTACAGAATGCGCTCGTCGGGGGAGAAGGCCAGGCCGTTGGGCCGCTCGAAGTCGTCAACCAGCAGGGCCAGTGTCCCATCGGGTGCGATGCGGTACACTCCCTGGAAGTCCAGCTCCCGCTCCTCCGGCTGCACGCCGTAGGGCGGGTCGGTGAAGTAGATGCTGCCGTCGGATTTGACCACCACGTCGTTGGGGCTGTTGAGCTGCCGGCCCTGGTAGTGGGTGGCCAGGGGGATCACCGACCCGTCGGCTTCGGTGCGGGACACGCGGCGGTTGGAGTGCTCGCAGGCGATCAGTCGCCCCTGGAGGTCGAGGGTCAGCCCATTGGAGTTGCCGCTGGGCTGGCGAAAGACCTCCAGCATCTATACCTTGTACTTTGGCGGCTGGCTCAGGCGTTGGCACACGCGCTCGATGAACTCCTCGGTGATGGGGCGGTCGTTGACTACGGTGTACCACAGCCCGACCCGCTCCACGTACTCTCGCAGGGTGCGCAGGGCCTCGGCCACATCATCCCAGGTGAGGCCCATGTCCTGGGGCCGGATGGGGACGCCCACCCGTTCGATGGCGTCCAGCATCTCCTCGGCGCGGTTATCCTGCAGCGCGGAGATGATGTAGATGCCCAAGCACACCGGCTGGCCATGGATGAAGGGCTTGCCGGTGCGGTACTCCAGATTGTAGAAGAAGAAGTGTTCGGCCCCCTCGATGTGGCGCGGGTTCCAGCCCGCGTTGTGAAAGGCTGCTCCACCCCAGCGATGGCCCTCCATCAATGTGTAGATACCCTCATCCGTCACATCGCGTATCTCCTCCAGCTTGCCCATCACCCTCTGCAATACCCCCCCTGCCTCATCCACCAGTCGCTGATCATAGGGCCACTGGGGCTCGCATTGGCCCTGCTCATGCGCCAGACACCAGTCATAGTGGGCGGTGTGGTAGCAGAAGATGTCGCATACGCCGGAGCGATTGAGCAGCGGGGGAGCGGACCGGATGACGTCGTAGTCCACGTAGACCGCCTCCGGCACGGCCCAGCCGATGTAACGCACCACGCCGCCAAAGCGCACCGCCGAGCGGTGGCTGAAGGCAGCGTTGACCGTCATCGCTGTCGGCACCTGAAAGAGCAGCAGGCGCTTGCGCCAGGCGATGTATTTAGCCACGTCCAGCGCCCGGCCTCCACCGATGCCGATCACGCTGTTGCAGGGGGGCAGGTCCTCCACGATGCTCTCAAGCTCTTCGTATTCCAGGCTCTCCACGAAGTACGTGCCCGCGAGGTGCTCATCCCACACCCCTTCCGACAGAAACCACAGATTGTCCATCGTGACCACGTAGTAGGGGCGGTGGGCGATCTTGGGCAGTTCCCCGATCAGCCCCCGCCCATAGATGGTGTTGAACAGTTCGTCAGCCACCTTTCCCTCCTGGCGTAGTCTATCGTATCTGTTCCATTGACATTCTGGCAGGGGCAACCGCGAGGGGTGCCCCTACTCCTCCAGCAGGTCGGCTGCCTGCAGTGCAGCGCGGACCGCCTCCTCCTCCGATGCGGAGACAGGCTGCATCGGCGCCCGGGGCAGGCCCGCCATCCGGCCCTGGAAGCGCATGGCGGCCTTCACCCGCGCCGGCAGGTTGGGACCGGACAGCGCCAGCCACACACGTAGCAGTCGCTCGTGCAGGGCACGGGCCTCTGCGTGTCGGTCGGCCTGTGCCGCCTCCCACAGCTCGACGCACAACTCCGGCACCGCGGTCACAATAGCCGCGATCGCCCCATGCGCGCCGAGGGCGAAGCAGGGATAGAGTAGGTCATCCACGGCGGCGAAGACCACTCCCCGGCCCTCCAGCCGCAGCAGCAGTTCCGCCAGAGCGTGTACGTCCCCGCCGCTCTGTTTGACCCCGATCACCCCTTCGACCTCGGTGATGATCCGTACCAGCAGTGCGGGCGAGGCGTGGGACCAGGGGATGACGTTGTAGATCAGGATGGACAGTCCTGTCTGGTCGGCGATGGCCTGGTAGTAGTCGAACATCTCCTCTTCGCTGGGGGTGAACAGGTAGTGCACCGGTGTGACCTGCAAGGCGGCCACGCCCAGATCGCGCACTGCCCGCCCCCGCTCCACGACCAGCCGAGTGGAGTTGGCGATGATGCCGGTGATGACGGGGATGCGCCCCTCCACCTCCTCTACCGCCGCTGCGGTCAGGCGGCGTATTTCGTGGGTGGTCAGCGTGTGCCCCTCGCCCGTGCTGCCGCCCACAGCCACTCCGTGGACGCCAGCCCCCAGCAGGTAGCGCACTTCGCTCCGAAAGGCGGCCTCATCCACTTCCCCTTCGGCATCGAAGGGGGTCGTCATCGGGGGGATAATGCCTTTCAACTGTGTCGTCATGATCTCTCAGCTCCTTTCAAATCCTCAGAGCAGCTCCTCCGCGTAGGCGAACAGGGCTGGCGTGCCGCCGGTGTGGAGGAAGACGACCGTGGCGTCGGATTCGATTTCCCCTTTTTGCACCAGGTCTATCAGCCCGGCCAAAGCCTTGGCCGTGTAGCTGGGGTCGAGGATGATCCCCTCCGTGCGAGCCATGAGCCGCAGGGCCTCTACTCCCTCTTGGGTCACGATGCCGTAGGCTTCCCCCACATAGGCATCGGTGTTGTACACCTCTTTCGGCTCCATGGTGAGTTCCAGGCCCAACCGCTCCGCCACGCGGTTCGCCGTCTCCGCCATGGCGGTCGCGGTGTCGTAGGGCCAGCGGATGGGGGCGATGCCGATGATCTTCAGCCCCGCGCCGGTGGCTTTGTTGGCCAGCACCAACCCCGATTGGGTAGCTCCCGCCGAAGAGACGACCAGGTAGTCGGTCCGGATCCCCCGCCCATCGAGCTGATCGCACATCTCCAGCAGGCCATCGGCGTAGGCCACGGCGCCCAGCGTCTCGGAGGCCGGCGGGGCGATGACAAAGGGGTTGTACCCCTGCGCCCGGTACTCCTCAGCGATCTTTTTCTTGATCTCGTCCAGCTCTGCCCCTGGGCCCGTCGCCTCCGCCAGCCGGACCTCGGCCCCCAGGATGTGATCCAGCAGGAAGTTGCCCTGCACGACCGAGCTTTTGGCATCGCGGGCCAGTACTAACACCGTCTTGAGTCCCAGCTTGGCCGCTGCGGCGGCCGCCTGGCGGCAGTGGTTAGATTGAGAGGCCGCGCCGTGGATAATGAGGTCCGCGCCCTGGGCCACCGCCTCTCCCAGCGTGAACTCCAACTGCCGGGCCTTGTTCCCTCCGAAGGCCAGCCCCGTGCAGTCGTCCCGCTTGATCAAAATGCGCGGCCCGCCCAGCGCCTCCGAAAAGCGTGGGCATTCCTCCAATGGCGTGGGCTTATGGGCCAGCTCGACCCGAGGCAACTCACCGATCCGCTCCCTGAGTTGGGCACGAGAGATGGGTTGTCCGTTGCTCATAGCTCCCTCCCTAGTAAGACTATTTTCGTGATTGTGCCTCCATACGCTTATTGTACCACTGTGCTTCGGAGTTGTCGAATTTTCGAGGGGGCCAATTGACAGCATCCCTTGTCTGGAGTACAATACCCCCCGTCTGTTCACCCATCATCATTCAGGAGATCACGATGACCATCAACCCCTTTACTGCCCCCGGCCATTGGTACCGGGGCAACCTTCACACTCACACCACCCAATCCGATGGGCGGATGAGCCCCCAGGAGATGGTGGACTGGCATGCCATCCACGGTTACGGCTTCCTCTCCCTCACCGAGCACCGAATACGGCTCGATCCGACGCCCTATGCCCGAGATGGGCTGCTCCTCATCCCCGGCATCGAACTGGACGGCCATGATCCCGCCAGCGGACGCTACCACCTCGTGGGGCTGGGGGTTAAGGGCTCGGTGAAACACGACTCCGACTTGGGTTTGCAAGCTGCCATTGACGCCCTGCGCGCTGCTGAAGGACTGGTGGTGTTGGCCCATCCCTACTGGAGCGGTCAGACTTCGGCCCATCTGCTTAAAGCAGAGGGAGCTTGGGGGATAGAGGTGTTCAACGGCGTCTGTCACAAGGAGCGGGGCAAGGGGCTGTCAGCGGTGCATTGGGATGACCTGCTGGCGGCGGGCAAGCGGCTGTGGGGACTGGCTGTGGACGATGCCCACGGCCACCCGCCCGACGGCGACCTGGGCTGGGGCTGGGTGATGGTCAAGGCCGAGGAGCTCAGTCAAGAGGCGATCCTGAGGGCCCTGGAAGCGGGCGCTTTCTACAGCACCACCGGGCCGGAGATCCAGGACCTGCGGCTGGAGGATGGGGCGGTGACCATCCATTGCTCGCCGGTGGAGCATATCCATTTCATCTGTGACTGGGCACTGGGCGGCGCAGTCCATGCCTGGGATGGCCCGCCGCTGACCGAAGCCCATTTCCAACTGCGAAACGAGGGGGAGACCTACCTTCGTGTGGAGTGCATTGACCACCAGGGGCGGTGTGCTTGGAGCCAGCCGATCTTTCTGGAGTAGGGGCGTCATTGAATGACGCCCTGAGGGAGGGGCGAGATGGAGGACAAGCTCAGCTTTGCAGCCGATTTGCTGAGGAAAGCGAAGTACGCCGTGGCCCTCACCGGCGCGGGCATCAGTACTCCCTCCGGCATCCCCGATTTCCGCAGCCCGGGAACAGGGCTGTGGGAACAGGTGCGTCCCATGCTCGTGGCCTCCATCTGGGCCTTCCGGCTGCGCCCCCATGCCTTCTACGATTGGATGCGCCCTCTGGCCCACACGATCCTGAAGGCGAAGCCCAACGCCGCCCATCGCGCCCTGGCAGATTTGGAGGCAGCAAGCCGGCTGAAGGCAGTGATCACTCAGAACATTGATGGACTGCACCAGGCGGCAGGCTCACAGCAGGTGTTCGAACTCCATGGCCACACCCGCACCGCCACCTGCCTGGACTGCGGCCGCACTGTGGACACTGGCCCCCTCATTGAGGAGTTCCTAGCCGGAAAGGTGCCCCGCTGCAGAGCGTGCGATGGCCTCCTCAAACCCGACGTGGTTCTCCTGGGGGAGCTATTACCGGCCAACATCTTCTTCGCGGCTCAGATGGAGTGTGAGCAGTGCGACCTGTTGCTGGTGGCTGGCTCCTCGCTGGAAGTGGTCCCTGCAGCCGAACTGCCGCTAGTGGCATTGGAGACGGGCGCTGATCTGATCATCGTCAATCTACACCCCACGCCCTTCGACTCCCGGGCCCGAGTGGTGATCCGATGCAATGTCGCCACTGCCCTGCCAGCGATCGCCGAAAAGGTGCTGGGTGGAGCCCTCACAACTTGAAATCTGCAACTTGTAACTTGAACCTAGAGTATCCCTACTACCGTCGCAACCTGCTGGCCTTCGTAGGCGATTTCGTATTCTTCCGCGTGGGGATGGCCTTTCTTGATTCCACCATCGTCCTGCCCATGTTAGTGCGCCAACTCACCGCCTCAGCACCTCTGGTGGGGGTGGTCTCCACCATGAGCAGCGGGTTCTGGATGCTGCCCCAACTGGTGGCGGCCAATTATGTGACTGGCAAACCACGGCAGAAGCCCTACTTCCTCATCCCAGCCAGTATAGGACGCCCCTTCACCTGGCTATTGGCCCTGCTGCTCTTCCTGGGCGTGGGCCAGCATCCGCTACTGCTGTACGGGGCGCTCATCGTGTGGGTGGCCGTCTTCTGGCTGTGCGATGGGCTGGCCAGTGTCCCCTGGTTCCACCTGGTGAGCAAAACCATTCCCCCCCAGCGGCGAGGGCGGCTGTTCGGGCTGGGGCAGGCCGCAGGAGGTGCGCTGGCCGTGGGGGCAGGGCTGCTCGTCCGCCACCTGCTGAGCGAGAAAGGGCCTCCCTTCCCCGTCAACTATGCGTGGCTGTTTTTGCTGGGGGGTGGGGCCTTCCTCGCCTCCCTGGGCTTTATCTCAGCCATCAAGGAGGACGCGGAGCCGACCTCAGGTGACCGTCTGCCCTGGCGGGCCTATCTCCCCCAACTCATCACCCTGTTGGGAAGGGACACGGATTTCCGTTTGGTGACCCTGGTGCGACTGCTGCTGGGGGCGGGAGGAATGTCCACGCCCTTTTACGTCCTCTACGCCACCGGGGAGCTGGGGCTCTCCTCGGAGGCCATCGGGTTCTTCGTCTCCGTGCAGGTGGGGGCCAGTGTCCTCTTGGGGCTGCTGATGGGCTACTTGCAGGAGCGAGCAGGCAGCAAGTGGGTGATTCAACTGGCTACCACGATGGGGCTGATGGCACCTCTGGGAGCACTGCTCATCCCCCGACTGGTGCCGACACGGGGTACTGCTTTCTTGTGGGCCTACGCGCTCATCTTCGCCGGACTGCAGGGGGTGATGAGCGCCATGACCCTGGGGTTCATGAACTTCGTGATAGAGATCGCGCCCCGTGAGGAGAGGCCGACCTACGTGGGGCTGGCCAATACGCTGGGCGCGGCGCTGATGATCTACCCACTGCTGGGCGGCCTTTTGTTGGCCAGGATCTCCTATCCGGGCCTCTTCACCATCACCGCCCTGACCATCGGCCTGGCGATCCTGTTGTCAGCCAGGCTTCGGGAGCCTCGACAGGCATGATGGATGGAGATATGCTGCGGAGGGATGACATGGACAATCGAGAGAGGGTGCGGCGGGCGGTGGCATTCCAGAGGCCCGATCGCACGCCAGTGGAACTGTGGACCCTGCCCGGAACCTTGTGGAAGTATGGACCCCAGATCAAGGCCCTGCTAAAGCGCTACCCGGTGGACATCGTTGGCGCCGAGCAGTCGGCCTACGATGACTCGGCGATGTACCAGCGGGGCGAGTTCCTCGACCCCTGGGGAGTGCTGTGGAATAATGAGCAGCCCGGCATCTTCAGCCAGGTCAAGACCCCACCCTTAGCGGACTACGCTGCCTTAGAGAACTACCAGCCCCCCTATGAGCTCTTGGATCGGGGGTTTGAGGGGATTCCAGCCTTCATAGAAAAGCACCGGGATAAGTTCATCAAGGGGGCCTTCATCCGCCTCTTCGAGCGAATGCAATGGTTGCGGGGCATGACAGCCCTGATGATGGACCTCATGGATGACCGCCCGGAGGTGTACTGCCTGCGCGATGTGGTGCATGACTTCAACCTGCGCGAGCTGGAGCGCTGGCTGAGCTACGGTCTGGACGCCATCGTTTTCTCCGACGACTGGGGATCGCAGTGGCAACTGCTCATCCCCCCCAGGACGTGGCGGGCCTTCTTCGCCCCCTGCTACGAGGAGATGTTCGCCCGCGTCCACCAGGCGGGGAAATTTGTCTTCTTCCACTCCGACGGTTACATCGTGGAGGTCATCGAAGATTTGATCGCGCTGGGGGTGGATGCGCTGAACTCGCAGGTGTGGTGCATGGGTGTGGAGAAGCTGGGGGCACGCTTCCGAGGCCGTATCTGCTTCTGGGGGGAGCTGGACCGGCAGCATACCCTGCCCCACGGTACACCGGAGGATATCCGCGCCGCAGCCCGGAAGATGAAGCACCATCTGGAGACGCCGGAGGGGGGTCTCATCGGGGAGGGGGAGGCGGGCGTTGACGTGCCCTTGGAGAACATTGAGGCCATGCTGAGCTGTTGGCATGGAGAGGGGTGATCCATGAGCCACGTTCATTCACCCGCTCGTATCCTGCTGGTCGCCCTGGCTCTGGGCTGGAGCGTGGACTTGCTCTTCTACGGGAAGTTCCTGGGGCTGTCGTTCCCGCTCTTCGTCCTTCTGTTGATGATTGCTCTGTTCGGCCTGGGCTGGCGGGAGGGAGTGCACCCGGCCCGACGCAACATCTGGCTGCTGGCCCCACTCATCTTCTTCGCCAGCACGGTTTTCGTGCGGGCCAACCCCTTCCTTACCTTCCTCAACGTGGTGACCAGCCTTACGCTGTTGGGGCTCATCGCCCACTTCTATGCCGCTGGCCGACCCGCCCGGCTGGGGCTGATCGGGTTTCCCCTCGTCCTCCTGTGCACGGGAGGCAACGCCCTGATCCGACCGGCACCGCTCGTATCGGCCAGCGTGAACCTGGGTGTCGTTCGGGGGCGAGGCGGCCGCAACCTGATGCCGGTGGCTAGGGGACTCCTCCTGGCACTGCCGGTGCTGCTGCTCTTCACGGCCCTTTTGGCCTCGGCCGACCTGGTCTTTGCCCGCTACGTGCGGGACATCCTCACCTTCGACATCCGGCCCGATCTCCTCGAATGGATTGGGCGAGGGTCTATTATCCTGATCTCTGCCTGGTTCCTGGCTGGCAGTCTGGACTACGGCTTGAGTCGCAGCGCCGTATCCCCTGAGCCGGGGCTCCTGGACAGAGCTCTGGATAGATTGGGCCGCCTGGTTTCTCTGGGTTTCGTGGAGGCGGCGACCCTACTGACCTCGGTGAACGTGCTCTTTCTGAGCTTCGTCGCCGTTCAATTCACCTACTTCTTCGGTGGACGGGCCAATATCACCTTCGAGGGCTACACCTACGCCGAGTACGCCCGCCGTGGCTTCTTTGAACTGGTGGTCGTGTCGGTGCTGACGCTGGGTCTGATCCTGGGCCTCCGCGAGCTGACCCGCCACGAGACCGGCCAGCGGGCGCGAGTTCTCAACGGCCTGAACAGCCTCATGGTCGGCCTGGTGCTGGTCATTTTGGCCTCAGCCTTCCAGCGGCTGCGCCTCTACGAGGCAGCCTACGGCTACACCCAACTGCGGCTCTACAGCCACGTGTTCATGGTCTGGCTGGCCCTCGTCTTCATCTGGTTCCTGGTCACCCTGTGGCGCCAGCCCGACTGGTTTGCCATTGGCGCGTTCGTAGCGGTCATGGGCTTCCTCGCCACGTTGAACATCATCAATCCCGACGCCTTCATCGTCCGGCAGAATCTGGCCCGCTATCAGGCCACTGGCAAGCTGGATGCCTACTACCTGACTACACTATCCGAGGACGCCGTGCCGGCCCTGGTCCGCGCCCTGGATCAGACGAGCGGCGACGAGCAGACCGTGCTGGGTAGGCATCTGGACCACCGTCTGCAGCGTATGGATGAGAGCACCCGTTGGCGGAGCTGGCCCTCGTTCCACCTGGCCCGGCGGCGGGCCTACGCCCTGCTGGCTCAGCATCGGGCACAGTTGGAGCAGTGGCGCCGCCCTTAACCGGCTCCTGCGAAGATTGCCTGAAGCGGAGAGCGTGCTATAATCCATCGTCGAAGGTGAGGCATCTGGCAAGGAGGGAGGTGTGGCGAGACAGAAACTGACCCCCCAGCGTAATCGGGTGCTGATACAGCGGTCTATCGTAGGCGCCATTCTGCTCACCGCGCTGATGGTCCTGGGCGGGATATTATTTGGAACGGAGGGCACCTTCGACCGCATGAGCTGTATGCTGCCCATAGCCTTTGTGCTGAACTTCGGACTGGTGTACTCCATCCAGTTCGGCATTGAGATGAACCGCCCGGATTAGCGGTGCAAATGGATTAGACGCCAAACGGAGAGTCATGGCGACTCTCCGTTTGCCTGTAGGGTCTCGTACTGTGGTTTAATCTCCCGCGAGGGCCAACGGCTCCCTTCTCACAATCGTCAACCGCCGCCCGCCGGCGCGCAACTGGCCGCGACTTCACTGCCTGCTGTGGATGATCCGCTGCGCGTGGCGAAAAGAGAGATCGCCCGCTTGGTGCGGGAACCGCCACAAGAGGGACAGGTCACTTTCTCATCACGGTTGCTGAAACGCGTCAACTTCTCAAACTTCTGCCCGCAATCCTGGCAGTGATACTCGTACAAAGGCATGCTTCATCTCCTCTCCAGAACTTCCATTTCCAGAACTTCCATGGCCGTACTGCTATAGCCTCAGCGCATGATTATAGCCCACTGCAACTCGTAGTCAAGCGCTCGGAGGCGCTTTCAGCGGTCGGCCGTCGGTTGTCGGCGGTCGTTGATAGCATGGAGGCCCAATGACAGGCGTAGGCTATCTGCCAGAGTGGAGATCATATCTGCACGGCGACCCGCTGGCCTGGCTTTTGGAGAGGGACAGTCCCTCGGCCCGCTATCTGGCCCTGACCCAACTCCTGGGCCAATCAGATGAGGATCCGGAGGTCAGCAAGGCACAGTCGGCGATTGCGGAAGCGCCGCCAGCAAGGGACATCCTGGAGGCCCAGTATCCTCAGGGCTACTGGATCAAGCCTGATCGGGGCTACAGCCCCAAGTACAGGGCCACCATCTGGCAGGTGCTGTTCCTCGCAGAACTGGGCGCGCCCCGCCTTCCGGCTATTGAGCGGGCCTGCGAGCACGTGCTGGACCATGCCTATGCAGAGGAGTGGGGCCTGTTCTCTGCAGCCAAAGGGGTCAGCGGCGTGATCTCCTGCCTCAACGGCAACCTGCTGTGGGCCCTGCGCTGGTTCGGCTATGGCCAGCATCCGATCGTCCGGACCGTAACCGAGCGGCTCGCTGAGGTCATGTTGAGAGAGGGGTTTCGGTGTCGTCACAACGCCCATGCCAGGTCCGACAGCCGAACGTGGCTTCCCTGCGGCTGGGGGGCCATCAAGGTATTGCGGGCCTTCGCCGCCATCCCCGCGCCGCAGCGGTCGCCGAAGGTGGAGGAGACGATCCAGAGTGGGGTTGAGTTCCTGCTGGATTATGATCTGGCCCTCGCCGATTACCCCAACGCGCGCGGGATCAGTCGCCGCTGGTTCCAACTGGCTTTTCCTCTGGCCTACGAGAGCGACATCCTGGAGGGGCTGGAAGTCCTGGCGGAGCTGGGAAGGGGGAAAGATCCCCGGCTGCGAGGTGTGGTCAAATGGCTGCTGGATAAGCAGGATATGAAGAAGCATTGGCCCCTGGAGCGCACACTGAGCCGCACCTGGGCTCCCTTCGGGCGGCGTGGGGAGCCCAGCAAGTGGGTTACCCTGCGCGCGCTGCGCACATTGGCAGCAATAGATCCCTCCCTCTCCCGGCCCGGGTGATGCAGGGACGTTCGTAGTCCACATCCTACAAAGGGGGGTAACGAGTTAACGGGGCACTAAGCCAACAAGGGTTCAGCCCACTCGTTGCCTGTTGCTTCTCCAAGGAGGTGCAAAATGGCTGACAGTGCAGATCGAGCGGTGGTCGAGGACACCCTGTGGCGGATGGACCTGGCCTGGTCGGAGGATCGCTGGCACGCCCTGTGGTCCCATCTAGAAGACCTCACCTGGGAGGAGGTCACCTGGCCCCCGATGGAGGGACGGCGCACCATCCTCAACATCCTGACCCATCTGGGACTGTGCAAGATCATGTACTGGGAGTACGCCTTCGGTCCGGCGAAGATGAGCTGGCCGGAGGCCGGGCAGCAGGTGCCGAAGGGAGAAGACCTGCGAGAGTGGAGGGCCTGGCTACGGGCGGCGCATGAGCAGTTCCGCTCTGCTGTGGCAGGTCTCACCGACGCAGAGCTAGCCGCTCCGGCTCACCAACTGGGGGGAGAAGCTGCCCACCCGCACCATCGTTAACATCATGATCGAACACGACCTGTATCACGCCGGGGAGATCAACTACATTCGAGGGCTGTATCGCGCCCATCGCACCGGGGAGCCCTCCTCCTGGAGCCGGTGGGCCGAGGCAGAAGAATGACAGCACTGCTTGTGTCTCCGAACCGCTTGACAGCCGTCTCGTTATGTGGTACATTTAAGTAGAGAATATGCCTTACATCCGCGAACTTCTTTTCGATGATTGGAACGTCGAACACATTGCCGGGCATCATGTTCTCCCTGAAGAGATCAGGGAAGTCTGCTACTCTGCTCCTTTCTTCAGCCGCGCCCGGCAGGGGCGTCTGAGGGTCATCGGCCAGACAGAAGCTGGCCGGTATTTGATCGTCATTTTAGCACCCCAAGGCAGAGGCGTTTACTATCCCGTCACAGCCAGGGATGCTAGCCGTGCAGAGCGTCGGAGGTATCAGCGATGGAGGAACAGATGAAGCGTATGAGCGATGCAACGGAGGACCCAAAGCAGATTCCTGAGTTCAGCACCTACGAAGAGGAAGCCGAGTTCTGGGATGACCATGACACTGAAGAGTTCGCCGATCAGTGGGAGGAGGTGGAGGTCAAGGTGGCTTCTCCGCTGAAGCTCACCTACTCTATAGCGCTTGAACCAGAGATTTTGGAGCGGGTGAGACGATTGGCAAAGCAACAGGGGATTGGTGCCGCAACCTTAGCTCAGATATGGATACAGGAGAAACTGAGAGAGGCAGAAGCGGCCACAATGCCAACCCTGGAATGAGACTTTGACACTCCATCGTTTCTGTCTATAATTGTGTCTGTGTTTCGATGCTTCGCAAGGCGGGGAGTTACAACGAGAAAAGGCCGAATGGATATCGCCGACATCATCAAAGCGATCCAAGCAGATCGAGTTCGGATCACTGATCATGCCGATGAAGAAGCTGAAGCTGACCAACTCACATTTGATGAGATCTACTTCTCGGTTCTTCACGGTGAAATCATCGAGGATTATCCCACCGACAAACCGTATCCGAGCTGCCTGATATACGGTCAGACGTTCAGCGGTGATCCTGTTCACAGTGTCTGGGCCTATAACGAGCAGAATGGATGGGCTGTCCTGATCACAGTCTATCGGCCCGATCCCAGTCGGTGGATCAACTGGCGGGAAAGGAGAAGGTAGCGATGAAGCCGTTTGAGAAGTGTCCGGTTTGCAGTGGTGAATTGGTGGAGAAAGAGGTCGAAAAACTCTTGCGGGGAGGGATCCATACTGCCGTCTTGAAGGTGCACGCTGAGGTTTGCCTTCGCTGTGGAGAGCGCCTGTATTCACAGGAAACGGTCAGGCGATTTGAAAGGATCAGAGCCCAACTGGAGCGTCAGGACACGGCAGATTTTCAACCCCTGGGATTATCGTTTCAGGTGATCTGACAAATTGCAGAGTTGAGGCGACTCCTTCGCTTAACAAGCGGTCGCCAACTCCGGTCTTCGGCAACCGCTAGAAGATGGTCTTATTGCTGAAGGGAGAAGAGATGGGGCTGATAATCATCGTAGGCACGCAATGGGGAGACGAGGCC
>CAYRNM010000054.1:0-5032 GCA_964425465.1 uncultured Anaerolineae bacterium
AGGTAGTCCTGTCCTCCACACGATTCTATCCCCCTATGGCCTGCACGGCAGAATATTGAGGCACAGAGAGGTATCGCTCCGGCCGATGCCGATGATACTCACCCAGGAAGTGATCAAGTCGTTCAGAAACATCGGCGGAGATGTAAGCCTCGTGACATTGCTGACATACGTCAGCCGGGACATCTCTGATGACAAGCAACTCTTCACCACGCCAGATTTCCAATGTGGTCTTGCCGGCCTTCAATTCACCACCGCATAGGTCACACCGGTCAACTGTTTCGTTCATTTTCTCACCTTTACTGGGCGGCTGGGACATATTCTGTCTCCATAGCAAAATACTGCGCATCCATCCAGAGAAAGGGCGAATTTCGCCTAACCGTCTCCCTGCCGCACCCAGAGGATCACCCTCTCCTCCTGAAGAGGAGTTGAGGCCTGGCGGCGCAACAGCCACTTTCCCCAATCGGCTCCGCGAAGCATGCCCGGGTTCCACCAGCTTCGCAGCAGGTAGTCCTGGCCTCCGTAGGCACCGCCCAGCGGAGGGCTCTCGGCCGTAAGGGGCGCGATCACTGCGGTGCTGTCCACCGTCGGGGCCAGCGAGTCCACTACCTTCAGGTTAGGGTAGTCGCGCAGGTACCAGGCCAGGGGGAGGGCTAAATCACGATGCAGGGCGATGTCCACCGCCTGCTCATCAATGGCCCGCTGGGCAGAGAGCCGAGCCACATCGCTCAGAAGGGTGCGAATCTGGAGTGAGATGGGCGCCGCCAGGGCCAGCTCATGGGGGTCGCCCAGGTGGACGAAGTTGAGGTGGATGCCAGCGGACAGGGTGGCGAGACTGGTAACCAGAACCAGGAAAAGGCCCGCTCCCCGGCAGGCGGCCTCCCGCCCCAGCCAGTAGGCGATGGAGGCGAAGAGGCCGAGGATGAGCAGCATCACCACGCCAAGGACCTGCAAGTAGGCGGCCTTGTCGCTCAGGCTGAAGAAGCTCAGTTGCAGGACAGCATAGATCGTCAGCCCGCAGGCCAGAGCGACGAAAAACCCCTCCTGGCCCCAAGTGGCCTCCCTCACCCACTCCGGCAGGCGTTGACCCAGGAAGCGGCCGGCGAGGAGCGCCAGGGGCAGGATGACCAACAAGGCGTCGTCTGCTCCTCGCGCTGCCTTCAGAGTGGTCAGCACCAGCGCAGCCAGGGCCCAGTAGCCCAGAAATAGGCCCAGAAGGTCTCGCTCGCGCCAGGCCAGAACCAGCCCTGCCAGTCCGAAGATGAGGAGCAGGGGGTCGTAAAGGGGCAGCAGGGCCAGATATTGGGGCCAGGGCAGGCCATCGGTGGCGACGACGAACCCTCGTCCCCAGGCGGGGAGCTGGTCCAGCAGCGCCTGCAAGCCGCCCGGGTTAAGGAGGAAGCAGGTACTTGTGAGTCCTATGATCAGAGCGAGTGGTAGTCCCCAGTCTTCAGTCCTAAGTCTTAGATCGGCAATTTGACTTCGGACTGCGGACTTTAGACTGTGGACTATGGACTGCGGACTGCGGACTAATTCGTCTAAACCCAGCCGACGGTGAATCAGAGCCAGGAACAGGCCGAAAGAGGCCAGAATCAGGAGCACAGTGTAGGCCCCTGAGCCGGCCAGCAGCAGCCCGGCCAATCCGCCGGCGGCCAGATGAATCGCCCAGGATCGTCGGTCCTCAACCCAGCGAGCCAAGCCGATGAGGAGAAGCAGCGCACTCGCCGCCACCGCCGTCGCCCCGCTCAGGTAGCGTCCGTTGAAGAGGGTGAGGGGGGACAGGGCCAGTAGTACGGCGGCAGCCAATGCACCCTCGCGGCCCAGCCAGCGTCGCAATCCATAGGGCAGCAGCACCAGCGAAGTCCCCAACAGCGCCGACAGCAGGCGGGCGGTGACATCGTTGGCCCCCAGGAGGGCGAAGAGGACGAGATTGGCGGAGAGAAGGAGGGGGCTGCAGCCTGCTGTCTCTGCGGGCTGGCCTTGAAGCAATTGCCAGGCAGCCAGGGCTTCACGGGCCTCCTCGGTCTGCATGGGGCGCCGGCCCAGGGCATAGAGCCGCAGCACTAGTGCCAACAGTCCCAGGCCGAGGTACAGCGCCCGCTCCACGGTTAGCCAGGAATGGACAGTTTTTCCCTCTGGTGAGAGCATTTCCACACCCATAGGTCACGGACGGCAGCGATAAATGGTCACGCCGCCCTGCTGGAACACGGGGGCCATGAAGCGCTCGAACTTGGCCAACCCGGCCGAACCAAATGTCTGTCGCTCCAGGTCCCCAACGTAGACGTAGGTTATATCATATTTCTTCAGTAGGGTCAAGGCTTGCTCCACATCGCGGGTGGTGTACAGGGTGCGGATGTCCGGCTCGCGGCGGCCAGGCTCTTCGTAGTTGCCCCGCCACTGGAGCTCGTGGCCGCCCCAGCCCAGCACCGTGGGCAGGCCGGTGTGGGTCGAGATACGGGCAGCGTAGGTGTAGGAACCGCCATTGGCCTCCAGGATGACTGGCACGCCGCTGACGTGGGCATTGAGCCACTGGATAGCGGCATAGTCATCGGGATGGGAACGGGCCAGGTGAGCGGTGCCATCCAGTGTGGGCTGGCCGCGGAACCCACCCGCTTTGCTGCAGAAGGCCGTGAGGGGGTAGATCAGACCAGCGGCCAGCACCAGGGCGAAAACTCCGACGAAGAGGCCACGTCCCAGCCCCCTGGATCGCTGCGAGATGGCACACACCCCATAGGCTCCCGCTACCCCAAAGCAGGCCCAGGCCTGGTAATAGAACTTGAACACCGTGTTCATCCGCGTGCCGAAGGTGTCTTTCAGATACACGAACTCCACGCTCACGGTCAGGGCCAGCCCCACCAGGAAAAGGAGCAGGGTGAAAAGGGTAGAGGTGGGCAGTTCTTCCGAGGCCCCTCGCAGCCGCCGCCAACCCACGAAGAGGCCCCCGGCCAAAAGCACGGTCAGCATCACTGGCAGCCAGCGCCCCAGCAGCGCGCAGAACCCTATCGCCCCCAGCGCGCCCAGCCCGATGACCCACTCCCATCGCTCTCCCTTTTGCCTCCACACAGCCCCCAGTTCCACCAGCAGGAAGCCGATGATGATCGCCAGAAAGGGGCCGAACATGATTCCATACTGATGGAGCTTGGTGCGGTTGTAGATGACAGGCAGGATGCCCCCCACCTGTGACTGGAAGCTCAGGTAGAAGGGCAGGTAGGCCACCACTCCGATTAGAAACAGCTCGATTGCTGTGGAAATAACTTCCTTCAGCCACTCGCGGGTCGGACCTGAGTGACAGGCCAGTTGGCCTAGTGCGTAGGCCACTGCTGCGATCCCCAGGGCCAAAGGGAAGTCCCAGGTGTTGAGGAACCCCAACCCGCCGAGCAGCAGGGCCACGAGGGCCAGTCGTGGCTCCCTCAGGGGGCGCTGGTCGCACAGGAGTTGCAGCGCCAGGGCGAAGGCCAAAAGCAGGAAGGGCAGGGCCAGCACGTGGGGGTGCATGTCGCCCAGGAGGAAGGAGAAGGCCGGGAACTCGTCAATCACCTCCTGATCCTGGCCCAGGAGCGTGCGGTCGTGGATCACCCGGGAGGCGCGCCACCACCACCAGGTGTCGGTGGGGTACCAAGTCAGGCTTCGAGGGGCTTCAGCCAGGTTCTTGACATCTACCCACCACCAGAAGGCCTCCGACCCGATCCCGTTGGCGTGCAGCACCTCCAGAAACCCCTCTAAGTTTCCCATGATTGCCGTCAGCACCGCCCCCAGCAATCCGTATCTAACACCTGCCCTTGAACTTGCAACTTGTAACTTGCAACTTGCAACTAAGTTGTACCCCAGGCTGAAAGCTCCTGTGACCGTCCAGGCGAACATCGTGGCCTGCATGAGGTTGAAGGTGATGCTGGAGGGCAGGGCGGAGAGACGGGTCAGGAGGGCCATCATGAGGTAGCCGAAGTAGTAGTAGCTGATGGCGAAGCCAGAGAGCCAGGGGTCGTGGGGAGGGAAGGCATCGCTGCGCAGGATGGCGTTGAGGAAGGCCAGCTCCATCGGCTTCTCCGTGGCGGTGATCTCCGGATTGTAGGCCCGGAAGAGGGCGAAGCCGAAAAGGGCCAGTCCAAAGAGGGCCTCGTTGACCAGGATCAACCGGCGGTTTTGGATCAGCCAATCGCGTAGGGGCAAGGCTTGCCCCTGCCCTTGGGCAGACGCAAGGTCTGCCCTTACCCCTACATTCCGCCGGTAAAACCACCATCCCCCTGCCCCCACCAGCAGCACGCAGCCGAAGATCCCTCCCCACCGGTTGCGCAGGAACCCCAGTGTGGTGAACAGCCACAGGGTATAGCTGGTGCCCAGGAGCCCCAGCGGCTTGGCAAATCCGTACCCCCGATCCGGCAGGCGGTCAAAGAGCCGGTAGGCCAGAGGCAGAGCCACGAGGCCCAGTATTTGGATGGTCAACCACCAATGCAGTGCAGCGAACATGAACAACGGACTCCAGAATTATCAGTTACAAGTTACAGGTTACAAGTGGAACTTTCAACTTGCAACCTTCAACTTTCAACTTTGTAGATCACCACCCCTGGATTTCGATACACCTCCTGCAGGAACCCCTCCTCCGCCCAACGCTCGAACTTGGTCAGGCCGTCAGCGGGGTAGACGGCACGCTCCAACTCGCCCAGGTAGACATACTTCACCTGGAAGCGGCGCAGGAGCTGCTGAGCACGGATAAGATCGCCAGTGGAGTATATCTCCTCGACTTCCCTTACCCGTCTGGTCACCTCATCGCCAGCGATGTGGCCCCGCTGCTGACGCTGGTGCCAATTCCAGCCCACAACGGTCGGCAGCCCGGTGTAGATCGAGACCCGGTTGCCCCAGCGATACTCAGGGACATTGGCTTCCAGCACCACCGGTGAACCTGGGATATTCTCCAGCATCCAGCGCATCGCCTGGCGGTCCCATTCCAGTTTGAGGGTGGACTCTTCCTCCTGATAGACTGCCGTCTGCATGTAGGCCATGCCGTCCAGTGTAGGACCGATGGCGCGGTCGAAGCGGT
>CAYRNM010000054.1:5132-16134 GCA_964425465.1 uncultured Anaerolineae bacterium
GAACAGGAAAAAGCCGTGCATGATCAGGTAATCCTCCAGATGGGTCAAGGAACCCCTCCACCGCCCGAAGGAGGTGTAGCCCGGGGCGTAGTGAGCGTGGTAAGGCAGAAAGGCCCCATAGCTCACCGTGATCAACACTAAGGCCCGCCAGCCGAAAGCGGATAGCATGGACCGATCTAAGCGGGAAGTAGACGTGTACAGGCCGATGGCCAGGGCCACCAGCATCACGAGCATGTACGTGGGGTAATCCCAGGTGTTGGTGACCCACAGCGCGCCCACGCAGAGCCCCATGAGAGCGGTGCGAATCAGACCACTCGGAGTCACGTGATAAGCGGGGCGTGTTGACTCGCTGCTCCACTGGCGCATCCAGCCGATGGCCAGGGCCACGGCCAGCAGCGCGAAGGGCAGGGCGATGAGATGGGCGTGGAGGTCGCCATACAGGAAGGTGAAGAAGGGGAACTCGTTGATAGGGCCCACCTCACCAGGACCCGGAGCGATGGCTCGGGTGGCGTTCCAGTACCACCACTCAGTGCGCACCGGCAGGGGCTGCCCCTCGAAGATCACCCGATACAGTCCCGCCAAGCCGTTGACCAGCATCGCCAGGCCGGGGATGGTGCTGACGAAGTTCAGGGGGCTCAGTTCGTGCAGCGCCCGCTCCAGCAGCCGAACCTCCCCCAGGTTGCCGATCACCCCCAGAAAGAGCACCCCCAAAAGCCCATAGCCCACCGCTCGAGGGGAAAGGGCCTGCCCTCTGGATAGCACCAGGTGGTAGACCGCCGAAAAAGCTCCCAATGCGGCCAGGGCGTAGAAGAGGGGCACTGCCAGATTGTAGGCCACCCAGGGCACGATCCCCGTCAGCTTGATAAGCGTGGCGGCGATCACCTGACCGAAGTAATAGTAGTTGATATAACCGCCAGCATACCAGGGGTCGTAGGGCGGGAAGTAGGGACTCTTGATCACGGCGTTCAGATAGGCGAAGTCCATGGGCTTCTCTCCGCCGGTGACCGGATGCCACAGGTCAGGGTTGCCCATGCGGATGAACAGGAAAAAGACGAAAGCTGCCAGGAAGAGGGCCTCGCCCACCAACAGTAGGGGCCAGCGCTCACGCAGGAAGCTCTGCATCCCCCGCCATTGCCGCCAGGCCAGGACAGCTCCCAGGAGGAACAACCCCAACAATGAAAGAGCGATTTCGGTCCGGCTGTAGGAGCCTATCCGAAGGCTGGCCGCCAGCCAACTGATCCACGCCAAGAGCAGGACGCCCAGAGACTTGGAGAGCAGGTACCCCCGATCAGCCAGGGAGGGCAGGAGCCAGTAGGCCAGAGGAAAGGCGGCCAAGCCGATGAGCTCCACGGCCAGGAGCCAGGCCACCACTGGCAACCGATTAGCCAGGTCACGGGGGTGGAACATCGCCGACCAGGTGCCCGATCGAGCGTAGAGCTCCCGGTCGCTGGGGGAGAGCATCAGTCCGCTCTTGGCCCGGGTGGCTTCAATGGGTTTCAGGCGCTGGATGGACTCCCAGTCCATGTTGCCCAACAACCCCCGAGCCCGCTCCTTAGAGAATCCCTCCGTCTTGCGGAAGATGTGCACCTGGGGGTGGTCGTAGACGGTGAAGGCCTCGTCGGATCCCTCGTCATTGAACTTAAGAGGCCCCAGGTTGGGGAAGGAGGTAATCTTGGCCGCCAGCTCAAAGCCCAACTCGCCATTGAATAGCAGCCGGTAGTACTCCGTGGTCATGGGGTAGCGCATGGGCAGCCGTGGGATGGAGCCGAAGAGCCGGTTGGAGGAGAGGAAGATGTAGTCAATGCGCTCCAGTTGGTCCAGGACCTTCTCCAGCTTTTCCGGCGTATCCTCGTCGTACATGGTCATCTGTTCCTCGACCGGGTAGTACTGCTGTTTGTTCTTGTCGGGGAAACTGAGGGGCAGTGCGTCGTCCCAGTGCTCGTTGGCAATGACCGAGCCGCGCGGGACGTGCTCATATATCCAGTAGGAAGCCTGTATCCGCGAGTGGGGCCGGGTGTAGATGCGGGTGAAAGCGAAGGCCCATAAAAGTGTACTAACCAGAACCGTGATCAGCAGGACCAGGCCCATGATCTTGAAAAGTGTTGAAAGTTGCAAGTTGAAAGTTGAAAGTTTCCACTTGCAACTTCTAATTTGTAACCTGTAACTTGCAACTCGATCGAGAAAGTAAGCGCCGAGAAGGATGAAGAATGGGTAGATGGGCAGCAGGTATCGTACGCTCTTGACGAACTGGCTGCCCTGATAGAGAAAGAGGATCGTCACCCAGGTCCAGGGCAGCAGGTGCTCGATCCTGCGTCGCTTCAGCAACTCCCACAGCGCCAGCCCCCAGCCGCACCAGACGGTGATCCCCAGCGGAAGGCCCATCCCCCACAGGACCATGTTCTTGCCGGGGAAGAGGAGGGGGATGCGGTTGGTCCACTGGTGGCTGGGAGGGTAATCAACGGAGCCATTCATCATCCCCTGCACGGCCTTCATATTGTCCAGCCACTTGGCCAAGGGGGTGAAGTTCAGAATACTGGGCCCTTCAAAGGCGTAGGGGAGGAAAACGCGGATGGTCAGTGCCCCTAGCAGGCCCCCTACGAGTAGCCGCACGATCAGTCGCTCCCCCAAACCATTGCGATTCCCGGCCTGAATCGCCCGCCAGATGTGAAGCCCCACGGCCAGGGCCAGGATGATCCCCAGCGTGTAGGAGCTGATCTTGCAGGCGATGGCCAGCCCCATGGCTGTCCCCGCCAGAGCGTAGTCGGTCCATTCGCCACGCTGCGCGACCAGAATGATGGCATAAAGGGAAACACAGGTAAAGAAGGTCGTGAAGCTTTCCACGGTGAAGAAGTGCGCGCTCTGGATGTGGAGCACCGTCACAGACAGAAGGGCAGAGGCCAGGAGTCCCACCCGACGGGAGTAGAGCCTCGCGCCGATCAGGAAGATCATCAGCACACTGCCCAGGTCGAAGAGCGCTGACAGCGCCCGTCCCACCAGGTGCACGTGCCAGTAATCGGTCATGTTCACCTGCAGGGAGACCCATTTGACGAGGAAGAGAGGTAATGTGCCATAGACGAAGAAATCGTAGCCCCTGTTGTAGGGGTTCAGTGGTGAGACAGCGGAGTTGAAGTACTCGCCGGTGTTCCTGGGCCACTCCAGTGCCGCCTCCACCATGGTCAAGAAGCGCTCATCGGGGTGGAGGTGAAAATCGTTGTCCCAGGTGAAGATGCCTATCCCCCGGAAGTAGGCTCCCACCAGGAGGATGGCGATGAGGGCCAGGGTCACGGCCGAGCCTGAAAGGCCCTGGCGCAGGGCCAGGACTGAGGGTTTCTGCCGGTGTATTAGGAGGTCAATGGATTCACTCACGATATGCTTCCCTTTGCTTTTTGGTGCTCAGCAGCTATTTGACAAGTTTGCGAAAGTGTGGTATAATTGTTGATGTTAGCTAATTCCTATACCATAGACAAGGATAAGAGATGAGCATGAAATTTATCCTTTCGACCGAGGCCCAGAACCATTTTGGCCAGTTGCTGGACGATGTGTCCAGTCGGGGTACCCGCTACGTGATCAAACGTTTTGACACCCCCAAGGCGGCCATTATTCCTTTGGAGGATTTGGAAACTCTCCTTTCATCTGAGGCACAGGGAGAGGAATATCTTCACATTCTCCGGGAAAGCTGCGCCGAGTACTCCCTCGGTGAAGCGATGCAGATTGAGACCACGTTGGGAGAGGAGAAGGCGTGAATACCAGAACCCGCTGGCTTACCCAACCGACTTTAGCTCTCTTCGATGTCCCGGTCTTCCCCGCGACGCGCTACCAAGGCAGCAAACTCAAGCTCGTGAACTGGATATGGGACAATATCCAAGGACTGGAATTCGATACTGCTTTGGATGCCTTTGGTGGGACCGGCTGTGTCAGTCACATGCTAAAGGGCAAGGGCAAGCAGGTCACTTACAATGACCTATTGAAGTTCAATTACTACATTGGCCTGGCCCTGGTCGAAAACGATGAAACCCGCCTATCCGAGGAGGAAGTGGATTGGCTGCTCGCTCGTCACGATGATTTTGAGTATCCCACTTTCATTCAGGACACCTTCCAGGGCATCTACTTCACCGACGAGGAAAATCGCTGGTTGGATATGGTTGTGAGCAATATCTGGCGGCTAGAGAACCCCTACAAACAAGCGCTTGCTTTTTTCGCCCTCTTCCAGGCCTGCATTATCAAGCGGCCCTTCAATCTCTTCCATCGTAGGAATTTGTATCTGCGCCTATCCGACGTGGACCGCAGCTTTGGGAACAAGACAACCTGGGATACGCCCTTTGAAACCTGGTTTCGGCAATTCGTCGCCGAGGCCAATGGCGCGGTTCTCTCTAATGGTCGGCCCAATCGGGCACTGAACTGCGACGCCTTTGAGATCCCCGGCCAATATGACCTGGTCTACATTGATACACCCTACATCTCGGCCGATGGATCGCCGACGGACTACTTGGGCTACTATCACTTCCTAGAGGGCCTAGCCGACTATGATCACTGGAAAGAGCGCATTGACTACCGGAGTAAACACCGAAGAATGAAGAACGACCGGTCGGTGTGGACGGACAAGCATCGAATCCACGAGGCCTTTGATGGGCTATTCCAAAAGTTTCAAGAGAGCACCTTGGTGGTCTCCTATCGGAAGAGAGGCATCCCGTCGGTTGATGAGATGCTGGGCTTACTGAGAAAGTACAAAGGCAATGTAGTAGACTTAAATGGTCGTAACTATCAATACGTGCTGAGCAAGCAAGAGGCCACAGAATTGCTCTTCATCGCTCAATAGTTGCGCCAGTATTCCAGAAACTCTTCCTCGGATGAGAACTCACCACGCCCAGCTTTCAAGTCCTCGATGTTGGTGATGGAGCGCATGTGTTTGGTTGTGCCACTCCCCGTCTGACGCGAGGCGATGCGCCATTTCTCCTGTACGATGAGATCGATATCCGTGATGCGAAAGCTCTCCTCGGCAACGCCGCCTGCTTCCCGCTGGTACGTCTCATAGTCATAGCACAGACCCACAATCCAATGTTGGGAGTAATCTCCGTAGGGGTACAGAATGGTGCCCACCTTCCTGTCTGGTGTGCGAAAGTAGCCCAGATAGGTCCCCAGGGTGAAGCCCCGAATCCGATTGGCGCTCTCCTTACGGGAGGTCTTCACGTCAATGGCGATCTTGCCCTCAAAATCAGGAATGTCCAGCAGAGTGATGTCGGGATATTCCCTTCCCCCTCCACGCTCGAATCCACAGCCATAATTCTCCGCTAGGGGCTTGATCCGCTCGACAACCAACTTCTCAAAGATCGCGGAGATAGCACGGCTCTCCGCAGGCACATCAACCACCCTGTGATCTTCCAGAAGCAGGCCCACAACATTCCATCGAAAGCCACAGAGCAGTTCTTCCAAATCGGATTGGAGATCGTATGTGCTCTTCCCTCTCACTGCCCAACTCCCGGCACGAAGACGATCCAGAAATCGTGGCCCGGCGTCTTGGAGATATAGCGGCGCACCTGGGCCTGGGGATATGCCTCCTGCAGCCTGGCCAGGCTTCCTCGATCCGAAGGGTGGACCAGGTAGAGTTTGTTCCCCGGCTGGGCGGCCTGCTCCGGCAGGCCCGTGAGATCATCCAGTAGATTATACCACTCCCAATCCCCCAGTTCAAAGGCCACCGCCCGCCCATCCACGAAATAGGGCCAGGGCGCAATGTAGGCCTGATCCAGACTGCCACATGCAGCGGCAAAGCCCCTGATCACCTGGGCCAGCTCCGAGGCGTTCCAGGCACGGGTGTTGAACTGGGCGGCATACTCCACAAAATAGCTCTGATAGTTAATATGAGCGGCCACGCCGAGAAGCAGGGTCAGACAGAGGGCAAGGGCCACCTGCGCTGCTCGGTTTTTGGTCTCCCGAACCACTCGAAGTAGCAGGCTCGGCGCTAGCCCTACAAAGGTGAAGACCAGGGGGATGGCCACGCTGGAGCGATTGGAGCTAGGGTTCTCTATAGGGAAGGCCAGGCTGAGGCTGGAGGGCAGAAACAGCACCGGCAGACCGAGCAGCAGGCACGCACTCCGCCAGTCCCGATAGCGCAACAGCCACCAGACAGCCGTTCCCACACCCAAGACAAAGAGGACGCCGCTGATGGGGTCCAGAAAGGGAAGCCACTGTACCAGGTGCACCCACCCGATGTCCCCCCGCCAGTTGAAGGCCAGCAGGCTATGGGCCACATTGCTCAGAAACACAGAAGCCGGATTGGCGGGGAGCTGGCGCTCCAGATCGGACGTACGGGTCAGGACCCGATACCAGAACATGTCTGGGTTGTCCGCCATGTAGCGGCCCAGGGGCATAAAGGCCAGTGCGGCCAGGGTCAGGGTCAGAGCGGCATTGGCCCAGAAGCGTCGTCGCCCCATCTGTTGTACTCCTTCCCGGTCGAGCAGGGCCTTCAACAGCATAGCAGCCACGACGAGGCCGGGCACCACCCGAAAGGAGGAATAGCCGCAAAGTCCCAGCCCCAGCCCCAGACCACACCACAGAGCGTCGTTTCGTCTGCCTGTGCGCAGGGCGCGGAAGAGGAAGAGCATGGTGATGGCCAGCGGCAGCGAGGCGAAGGGATAGCGCAGCCCGATGCGGCTGATCCCCAGATCCCATCTGCTGATGGCCAGAAAGGCAGCAGTGAAAAGCCCAGCCTGGGGGCCGAAGAGCTCGGCGGCCAGGGCGTAGGTCCCACCTACCGCTGCCAGGCTCACCAGCACCGTTCCCAGCTTCAAGGTCTGAAAACCCAGGGGCAGGCCAAAGAGCCAGACCAGCGCCGCCGTGTAGTAGAAGTGAAAGGGCTCGCGCCCGGTGTTGCGGGGGAAGAAGATACGGTACTGCCCCCGCAGCACGTCACGGACGTCCAGCAGTTTGTGGGGGTGATCAATGGTCATCTCGCCGGGGAGATCATCCAGCCGGTAGAAGCGGAACCCGGCGGCCAAAAGGAGGACAGCCAGCAGCGCCAGGTGCCTCCACTTCAGGTTGAGTGAGAGCCCCTCCGCACTTAGCCATCGCCGGCTGGCTGATGCACGGTGAGGCCGCTCGGCGAAGGCCAGGAGCCAAGCGACGCAGGCCCCGGCCCAGGCGACGATGGTGTACCAGCGGAAACAGTTTCCCCCCGCCGTGGCGAAGGTGATGGCCCCTGACAGCAGGGCCAGGCAGGCCAAGGGCCATCGTATTCGTTTCTCGGCGATGAGGGGTGGGGCCGGCGATTCAGCCCTTTCAAGCTGAGGCCGCTCTCCTCCACTGCCGAGGAGGAAGAGGAGCAGGGCCAGTCCGTAGAGGCCAGTTCCCAGTGGCCAGTGGCTTCGCCCATCGAGCAGCCGCTGGCCGGTGATGGCCAGCAGAAAGGCCAGACAGGCCAACGCCAGCCGGCTGCCCTGCCAGAACTGCGGTCGCATATTCGGAGATGAGGATGCCGTTGAGCGGAAATCCGTCATGGTTTGCCGACGATAGGCGTGTAGGAGTAGCCGATGGCCTTGCCATCGCGATCTGTGTGCCTGCGCAGCCTGCCTTGACCCAGCGTGTGAACCAGCAGGGGTAGCAACCGGTCATGATCCGCCGGCAGGAAAAACACACTGCACTCCGGCTGACATAACGCCTGCATGTCCACATGAGAGACATCCCCGGCTGGCACAGCTTGAAAGCGATCTCCCATGCCAAACCGCTCCATCCACCCATTCCTCCAATCGGGAGGATAGGGGTCATTTACCACAAACACCACACTGGATTCACGTGGCGTCGCCCATGCTGTCCACAACATGACATGCTCCAGTTCCGGTGTGTACTGCTGGGGCATGACGACGAAGAAGGTATGCAGCCCGAGCACCATGATGGCCAGCGTGATCCCCACGCCAACCACGTCGGCCAGCCAATGGCCAACCACAGGCCGGACCACTTCGGCCAGCAGCCAGATACCTACTGCGATCAGGATGGCCAGGGCAGGTATGATAGGCAGTAGGTGGACTTCCCGAGGGGGAAAGGAGCAGAGCACACTCAACAGCAGTGCACATGCCGATACCCACAACAACAGCAGTTGTCCGCTCAGCCGACGGAGGTTCGCCAGCGCCCACCCCAGCCCCGAGACGAAACATATCGCCCCCGGCCCGGCCAACGCGCCCACGACGTAGTGCTGGGTCACATATCCGCCGCTCACCAGGCCGAACGCGGTGCGGAGCGCACCTCGCGCCAAAAGTATGGCATACACACGGGGCTCAAAGAAGAGCTCCTGGCCATATATGTTCCAGATGGGATACAGGCGGGTCAGTTCCGATTGAGGGAAAAAGTCTCTGCCGTAGAACGCATTGCCCACAAAGGCCTCGACCACTTTGAAGAACAGGCCCTCGCTCTCATGTAGCAGTCCATAGGCTGTGGTAGGCGCGGCGATGAATATCCAGCCGGCCGCATAGCCCACGATGAGCGTCAGCAGGACCCGTCGCAAGGGCCGAAGGTGAATCAGCCAGCAGATGCTCAGCAGGGCGACGAGGATAACCCCCATCCGGCCAGCCGTCCAGGTCAGAAAGCCCAGTCCACCGGCGCATCCTGCCAGGAAAGCCAACAACTGGCTGCGGTGCTGGAGGGCCTCCACAAACAGCCACAGGGTGAGGGTTACGGGAAAGAGGGATTGGCTGCAGACGTTGCCCAACCGTGCCAGGGCCAGGGAGAGAGGCAGGGTGATCATCAGGCCCACCGCTGACCAGGCCACCCGTGAGCTAAACAGGGAGCGAGCCAGATAAAAGAGGGGGATCACGGTCAGTACCTCAGGAATGGCCGCCGACAAGCGCCAGCTCCACAGCGTCGGCCCCAAGGCGCGCAACCACAGGCTCTGGAAAATGGAGGCCATCATGGGGAAGTAGTAAACGCCAAAGGAAAAGGGATTGGGCCGGTAGGCCCCGGAAGCGATGTCGCGCGCTTTCTCCCAGAAGGCGCCATCGTCGCCCCAAATGCTGTTCGGGATATCCTCCAACTGATACAGGGAGATCGCCAGTGCCAGGCCCAGGGCGCAGATCAGCAAGATCGTCTCCCGTCCAGGCCGCCTGGGCCGCAAGCGCACCCCGGCGGCGCGGTCCATCTGCGCCCATCCCCACATCTGAATCGCCAGCCCTAAGGCCCAGGCCCCCGTAAACCACCATCCAGGCGATTCCACTCGCGACATCGCCAGGCGGACCGTCCCTAGCCAGATCAAGCCACTGGCCAGCAGCACCCATTTCCACCCCGAGCGGCGCGGGATCGCACTCGCTGCCTGCGATGCACGGCTGAATAGGCCACCCATGCCAGTCAGCCCCCCCAACCGGGCGGCCAGGGCCGTCATCAGAGCCCCACCTATCAGCAGCACCAGGCCTCCGCCAAAGGCCGCCGCCGGGGGGTTGGGCGAACCGAGGCGCACAGGCTCCAGCCGGATCAGCAAGGGCCGCATCAGGGACTCCACCAGCCGAGGGGGATGGCGTGTGCCGATCAGCGCCATGCCTGCCGCCAGAGCGGTCCAGGCTCCCGCTGCCAGGGCATAGGGGACGGAGCGACCACGCGCCGGGATCTGGTCTATCAGAATATCCTGATCCAGCGGACTCGCGGGGGCGACGCCGGGCCTGGATCGCAGCAGCCAACCCATCCCGAAAGCGGACACCAGCAGGCTGCCCACCCATAAAGCGGCCACCACCGCCACTCCCATCGGTGGGGGTATCGTCGCAGCGGCCAGCGCAGCCAGCACATTCAGCCCCGCCACAGATGCCAACAGGAGCCGGGACAGGGTCCCGCGGTCTGAGTAGCGCAAGACCGCTACCAAGCGCCGTAGCGTCGCCAGGAACAGCGCCCAACGTCGTCCCCGCGTTGGGCTTGAGCGTCGCCAGGCCAGCGCAAACAGTCCGGCGGACGCAGCGCAGAAGATCAGGGCATCGCACAGGTAGTTGGGCCTGTACAGCAGATAATAGTGGGCCAGTCCGGCCAAGGCTAAGGCCGCCAGGAGCAGGACCACCTGCGAGAGGCGCTGATGACTTCGGGGGGCATCCTCGCCCCCTCTCCTTTTTCGGCTGACCTGGCTCCCTGGGAGGACTTCGCCTCCTTCAGGGACTCCAATATGATCTCTCATTTCCTCTTCAGCCTCTCTCCCCCTCTATCGGCCGGCCTCATCGAACGGAAGGTCAGCAGGCCTCACCAGGAAGGGGTATTATAGCATTCTGGCTGGAGAGGGCCAAATCTCTTGCAAAGGCCACAGCCCGGTCGGTGTGTGCTCCGACCGGGCTGGTGGTCTTGGGGGAGAGGATGACACTTATGCAGTGGAGGGTCAGGCGAGGGTTGACCAATCGAGAGCAAGGGGGCCAGAGCGTGATGCACACACCGAAGCCATGATCCTACTCGTCGCTTTCGCCCGCCAGTGCCAGTGTGTGTTGATAGAGTGACTCGCTTAGGTAGAAACCGGCAGCCTGACGCAAGGCATCCAGGTAAGGGCGCACTGTATCAACAATGCCCTTCGCCTTGGCCTCCAACAGAATGCCTACGACGCCAACAACGCGGAGTCCAAACCGTTTGGCTGAACGCCGGCCCTCCTTCTCGTCCAGCAAGATCAGGTCAGCTTCGAGTTCCAGGGCCAGAGCGATGCTTTCAGCTTCACCTCGATCTAGGTCACGCTGTAACGCAGTAACCAGAGCCTGGTTTTGCACTGCATGTTGCGCAATCCAATCGGCCGCAGCAACCTCGTCACGACCTGGCCAACGCTTACCCCCGGCGTTCAACTCCTCCCACACGCCGTGAGCAATGTGCAACCTGGCATACAGACGGCGCAGGAGATTAAACTGTCCGATCGCGGCCAGGTTGGTCAATGGTGAGGTGTTGCTGACTATGATCATAGCCGTCCCATCTCACGCAGCGTGGTCATGTCCTCATTTAGATCATTCACATCGTAGTGCGGTGGAATGCGGCGCGAAGCCAGCAACTGGCGGAATTCCCAGAGTGTCAT
>CAYRNM010000055.1:0-7034 GCA_964425465.1 uncultured Anaerolineae bacterium
TGCTTTCCATTCCCGTTCTGCCCAAGCGCCATCATAATGATAGAGGACCATAACCCGAAAGGTGAAGGGTGGGATAAGCAAGAGGATACACCAGCGAAGGTTCAGGCTGCCACCGAATGGTGTCGGAAAGTTTCGGAGCTGACCGGCGAAGCTTGGATGTTCGTGAAAGTCCTTCAGCCGGATTTCGAAAGGTATCAGAGTGTATCGTTCACTCAACTCATCTCAGCCTGTCGCGGGCACAAGTAGACTGTGTACCCCACCGCTTCGTCTAATTACGGTCGGTGGAAGCATCGCCATTCCTTCGACATTTTTTGTTGCACAGATTCAGCGAACAAGTGGCGACCTAACTACTGACGCTCTTGGATAGAAAGAGTGGACGAGGCTGGCTACCAGCACCGAACCGTCCATCACGGTCGGAAGGTAGTAGTGAAAAGGGTCTATCTATGGCTTTCACCATCGCCGTCTCTGGAAAGGGCGGCACAGGCAAGACCACCATCGCCGCGCTGACCATCCGCTACCTGTTGGATCACAACCGCAAGCCCATCTTCGCCGTGGACGCGGACCCCAACGCCAACCTGGGGCTGAACCTGGGCCTGCAAGTCAACGGCACCATCGGCCAACTGCGGGAGGAAATCCTCAAAGAGGGCGAGGCCCTGCCGGCGGGGATGAGCCGTGTGGAGTACTTCCGCTACCGGATACAGGATGTGATCGTCGAGGCCGACGGGTTCGACCTGCTGACCATGGGCCGAGGGGAGGGGCCGGAGTGCTACTGCGCGGTCAACTACCTGCTGCGCACCTTTCTGGACGAGTTGGACCGCAAGTATCGGTACGTGGTCATTGACAACGAGGCGGGGATGGAGCACCTCAGCCGCCGTACCACCCAGAATGTGGACCTGCTGCTGGCGGTCAGCGGGCCTTCGGTCGTGGACCTGCGGGCGGCCAAGCGCATTCGAGAGTTGTCAGAGGAATTGAACTTGGTGGTACGTCGGAAGGGGTTGCTGCTGAATCGGGTGGATGCCCCGCTGAGCGAAGTACAGCGGGCAGCCATCGCCGAGACCGGGCTGGAGGTGTGGGGGAGCATTCACTCCGACGAGAATATCCTGGCCCGCTCGCTCCTCGGCCAGCCCATCCTGGACCTGCCAAAGGACTCGCCCGCCTTGGTGGCCATCGGCCAGGCCTTGGATCGGCTGTGGGCTCCGCCGGCGTTTTGAGGCCAAATGCAGATATCCGCCGTTAGCACGCTGAACTCCTGATGATGAGCGACAAACAAACACAGTTCTCCCTACTGCGAACCGACTACTATAACTCAGGCCGCCTTCTCCTTCTCAGCAGTTGCCTACATGGTGCTGGCATTATGCTTGGTTACGCAATCGAACTCTCCTGCAAAGCGGCACTGTATGAAGCAGGAGTCAAAGGTGGCAGCATTGTATACAGCCATGACTTGAATGATCTTTTTTCGGGGTGTCTTGCTAGAGGATACTTCAAATCGGTGTTGGTCTCTGCGGATTTCCTTGAGTACGCGCATGATCGATTGCACCAACGATATCCTTCACAGCAGGCAGAAGTCTTGAAACGAGCCAATCAGCAGGGTCGCATCGTCCATATTGGGGTCCAGGATTTAGAAGTCTACGACGACTTGCTTATTCAGATGGACGATGAACTTGCGGCCTGTACGAACGATGACTTCGTGTCGGTAGGAGTCAGGAATGCAGCTAGCGCGGATACCTACGCCGCTAGAGCCTTCTTTCACTGTAACGGCCCAGCGATTCTGAGATTGCAAAGGTATACCGACATAATCAAAAGGTTAAGACCCCAGAACACAGATGCGATCACGGAATTGGAGAAGGGAGAAGATCACCTTTGGAACTTTGGATTCATGCTGCAATATGTTGCTCGCAACCCATCAGCCGATCTAAACACTCATCCCGCAGCCAGCTTCACATATCCGAAGTTCCAAACGTCAATGTCTTAGGTGACTCTTCGGAGTAACAAGCGTGCTAACTGTCGCTGGTGTGTCCTGAAAGCTGTCGTCTCACAGCGAAATGCGGGATGATGGTATCATCCTCGACTACAGAGGTGATCGTTTGGTAGGGCTTACCATCCTTGAAGCATTACAGCGGTGAATCTGGAGGCCTACGTATTCGTTCGTTCACTTAAACCACAGGAGGAAAGCATGCCCTTACCCGATGTAAGAGAGAAATGGAGCGGCCAGATCAATACCGTCACGCTGGGCGCTACGCTTGAGCAGGGTGGAACCCGCTCCCACACGGTGACCATCGGCGGCCACACCACCCTGCCCTTCCTGGACTTCGAGGGCCTCACCAATCCACCAGTCGTGGCCATGGAGGTGCTGGACATTGCACCCCAGGATTGGCCGGAGCTACTGGCGGAGCACTATCGGGATGTGTGGGATGACCCGGCGGCCTGGGCCAGGAAATGCGTGGAGGAGTTCGGCGCCGACCTGATCTGCCTGCACCTAGTGGGCGCCAGCCCGGACCATGGTGCACGTCCGCCGGAGGGGTGCCGCGACGTGGCGTTGGCCGTGGCAGAGGCGGTCTCTGTGCCCCTCATTATCTGGGGGTGCGACGAGGAGAAAGAGGACAACAGGATGATCCCCGTCGTCTCTCACGCGCTGGCGGGTGAGAACTGCCTGATCGGCATGGCACCCCAGGATAACTACAAGACAGTCACCGTCTCCTGCCTGGCCGACCATCACGCTGTGCTGGCCCTCTCTCAGCTTGACATCAACATCGCCAAGCAGGTCAATATCCTGGTTGCGGACATGGGCTTCCCGGTGGACCGCATCGTCATGTACCCCACCACCGCTGGACTGGGCTACGGGTTTGAATACGCCTATTCCATCCATGAGCGCAGCCGGCTGGCGGCTCTGGCAGGCGACCGGATGATGATGACCCCCATACTGTGCAACATCGGTACTGAGGCCTGGAAGGTGCATGAAGCCATAGATTCGGAGGAGGAACATCCAGACTGGGGCGCATTGAAAGAGCGAGGCCCGCTGTGGGAGGCGACCATGGCCACCGCCCTGCTCCAGTCAGGGGCCGACATCCTGATCATGCGCCACCCCAAAGCTGTGGCTGCGGTGAAACAGCACATCCAAGACCTTATGAAGTAAAAAAAGCAACTGAGGAGGGAAAGGACAATGCTGGTCATTGGTGAGAGAATCAATGGCATGTTCCGCGATGTGCGTCGGGCGATACAGAGAAAGGACAAGGAGGTCGTTCGAGACCTGGCTCGTCGGCAGGTAGAGGCGGGGGCTCAGGCCTTGGATGTCAACGTGGGGACGGCTAGCGATGAGCCGGTGGAGGCCATGCTGTGGCTGATGGAGGCTATTCAAGAGGCTGTTGATGCCCGGCTGTGCATTGACAGCGCCAAGGAGGTGGTCTTCGAGCCCGCACTGGAGGCCTGTAAAGGGCGGCCCATCATCAACTCCACCACCGGCGCACAGGAGAAACTGGATTTCTTCCTGCCCTTGGCCCAGAAATACGACGCTGAACTCATTGCCCTGACTATTGACGAGGCCGGCGTGCCCTCCACCACCGAGGCCCGGGTGGAGATCGCCATGCGAATACTGGTGGCGGCCATGGAACAGGGCCTGTCCCCCGATGCCCTTTACATAGACCCCGTGGTCCTGCCAGTCAGTGCCCTTCAGGACCAGCCAGCCTGCGTGCTGGAGGCCATCGGCCAGTTCCGACAACTGGCCAGTCCTCCACCCCACGTAGTCGTCGGGCTGAGCAACATCTCCCAGAACACCACCCGGCGCCCCCTCATCAACCGCACCATGCTGGTGATGGCCATAGCCCACGGGCTGGATGCGGCGGTGATGGACCCTCTGGATACAGAGCTCATGGATGCCATGATCACCGCGGAGCTATTGCTCAATAAGCACCTCTACTGCGATTCCTTCCTGGAAGCCTACCGCAAGTAAGGATTTCACCGTCGTGACAGCTCCAGCTATCATAGCTGAGATAGATAAAGATCTGATTCGTGTCCAGGTAGCTGGGCTGCTGGAGCGGGTGGGCGAGCCACAGGCTTTCGACGCGGGACTGCACGACCTACTGCGCTCCCTGGGCAGTGAGGAGCAAGCCGCCGGTGCGCGACGGTTCATTCCGGGGATGAGTGAGAGCTACGGCTGCCCCTTCCCGCTCTGCGGATCATCGCCACTGAGTTGGCCAAGTGGGGTCAGCGGAATCCGCCTCAGGCTTTCGCCCTAGTCAAGCGGCTGTGGCATAACAGCTCCCGCGACGAGCGGGTCATCGCGGCCAAGGTGCTGGAACGGATGGGCAAGCGCCAGTGGGCTGAGACGCTGGAGCTGGCCGCCTCTTTCGGGGACGACATTCGCAACTGGGAGGAGTGCGACCAACTGGCCTGCTTCGGCCTGCGATACGTTGTGCAGCGCCACCCCGAGGCGGTGCTGCCCCACTGTCAGATCTGGGTGCGGAGCAAGAATGAGTGGACACGCCGCTTCGGCGTGGCCGTCCTGACCAGCCTGCCCAAGGACAAAACATATCGCCCTTCCGAACGAGAGTTCGCCGTCCTAGATGCCGTGATGGCCGACGAGGCACGAGAGGTACAGGATGCGGTCGCCTGGGCGCTGCGGGAGATCGGCAAGCGACACCCGGCTCCGGTGGCCGACTACCTGCGCCGTCATGGCCGGAGTGCCAACCGGCACACCCGTCGCATCGTCAAACAGGCCATAAAGATGCTGCCCGACGTGTAAGGCGTGATTGAATCACGCCCCTGCTGTCCAGACAGAGAGAGGAAACCAGAATAGCACTCGAACCACTCCACGGATTCAAATCGCTGATTACCCATCACTGCGTCACCGGCTCCATGCGCCACATCTACGAGTTCCACAATGTCCCCATTAGCGAAGATCTGCTGCTGGGATTGGGCGCCGGGGTGGGCTTCGTCTACTGGCACATGAAGGGCACCACACCTTTCTACGGAGGGCGGGGTAACACGGGTCGGCCAGGTGAAGAAGGGCTGGAGAAGACCGCTGGAAGGCGCACCGGCGTGCGCGTTGAATCCTTCTACGCCAGCAGCGCTCGCAAAGCGGAAAAGGCCCTGCTGGAGATGCTGGCGGCATGTGAGCCGGTGATGGTTGTCCTTGACATGGGCTTCCTGCCCTACTTTGACCTGCCGGAGGGATATCACTTCGGAGGGCACGTGGTCGTCGTCGCCGGGTACGACCCCGACTCGCGCCAAGTGCTCATTGCCGACCGGGACGAGGAGCTGCACCCCGTATCGCTGGCAGACCTGGGAAAGGCGCGCGGCTCGAAGTTCAAACCCTTTCCGCCCCGGAACGTCTGGTTCACTTTCGACTTCAGCGAGGCGCGACCGCCGAAGCCGGAAGAAGTGCGGCAGGCGATCCACGAGGTGGTCACTGGCATGTTAGAGCCGCCCATCACCAACCTGGGCGTCAAGGGCATTCGCAAGGCAGCCAAAAGCACCCTCAAGTGGCCGGAGAGCATGGACGAAGAAGAACTGCGCTTTGCCTGCTTCAACATCTTCATCTTCATTGATGCCACGGGCGGCACCGGCGGGGGCATCTTTCGCACCATGTACAGCCGCTTCCTGCGCGAGGCCGCCGAAATCACCACCGATGGCCGGCTGGTGGCCGTCGCCGACGAGTTTCAGCGCATCGGCGACAGGTGGCAGGGGGTGGCAGGGATGTTCAAGCGCGCATCCGAAGCGGATGACCCGGCAGCGACGTTGCCGGAAATCAGTGAACCGCTGCTGGAACTGGCTGACCTGGAAGAAGCTGCATGGTCACGGTTGGGCGAGTTGGTTTAATGGAGATTGCATATGGTCAAAGTAGGCCTGGCCCGCGGCAATAAGAGTTACGAGGCGGTGAGGAGGGCGCTGGACCTCATCCGCGATGAGGTCCAGATCCCCAGCGATCGTCCGGTCCTCATAAAACCCAACATGGTATCGCCCACTGTGGAGTTGGCCGCCACGCCTGTGCCGGCCGTGCAGGCCACAATGGACTTCCTGATGGATCTAGGCGTGGAGAAGTTCATCATCGGGGAGGGCACGGCTGGAGAGGAAGGTGATACTTGGGGGGCTTTCGAACGTTTCGGGTACTTCTCTCTGAAGGAACGCTACGATGTGGAGTTCCGGAACCTGCACGGGGACGAGCTGGTTGCATTCGAAGCCCTCGACGACGACCTGGGGCCAGCCAATATCCGACTAGCCAAGACCTGCTTCAATTCCTACGTCGTCTCCATGGCCCGCATGAAGACCCATGTGCGGGTGATCGTGACCCTGACCATCAAAAACATCGCCATAGGCGCTATCTACAATCTCGATAGACACGCTCCTCCCGCGCACAAGCCCGAGCCCGGCGCCTTGTCCCATGCCCCTCAGCCACTGAACCTGTCCATCGCCCGGCTGAATCAGATGATCACTCCAGACCTGGCTGTGATAGATGGCGTGGTGGGGATGGAAGGAAACGGGCCGGTCAATGGTATACCCGTCTCCTCAGGTGTTGCTCTGGCCAGTACAAATGGGCTGGCGGTGGACCTCGTGGGCAGCGAGCTCATGGGCTTTGATTACCGCACCATAGGCTACCTCTGGTATTTGAGCCAGCTCCGAGACCTCTCCTGGGAAGACATCGAGGTGGTGGGGGAGGACCCGGCGAAGTGTACTACAAGGTACAGACCCTGCGAACAATACCCTGCACTGCTCGGCTGGTGGGTGGAGAATTGGAGAGATTACCTATCTTAAGAGCCGAGGGGATCACCCCCTACTGATCCAGCTTGGGTCCCATCGCTCCGGCAACAGGTTGACCTCGGCCTCTTCGACTCCTTCCACCCCTAGCACGGCCTGCCGCACCTGCTCGACCAGGTACTCGGCCAGGGGGCAGTTTGGTATGGTGAGCACCATCCCCACCGCTACCTTTTCTCCCTCAATCTCCACCTGACGGATCATTCCCAGATCGGCCACACTCATGCCGATCTCCGGGTCCGTCACATGGCGCAAGGCCTCGCGCACCGCCTGCTCAGTAACCATTG
>CAYRNM010000055.1:7134-8576 GCA_964425465.1 uncultured Anaerolineae bacterium
ATATGGGCAAACGACGACTGAGGAGACAACTGAATCTGGTGCAGGTGGTGATGCTCGGTACTGCCGGCACCATCGCCGCGGAGGTTTTCGTGCTGACCGGGCACGCGGCGGGGCTGGCCGGCCCGGCCACCATCCTGGCCCTCCTGGCTAACGGGTTGCTAACCTACAGCATTGCCCTCAACTACTGTGAACTGGCGACCGCCTTCCCGGTCGCGGGCGGGGCCATGACCTACGTCCGTGAGGCCTACGGGAACAACATCCTCTCGTTCCTGGTCGGCTCGATGGACTGTCTCTCCAGCACCTTCTACGCTGCGCTGTCGGCAATGGGCTTCGCCTATTCGCTGCAAGTGTTCTTCCCCGGCCTGCCGATCGTCTTTACCGCCATCGCTGTGATCGTTGTCTTTGTGGCGCTTAACATCCTGGGCGTCGCGAAAGTGGGCAACACCCAGATTCTCCTGGGCGTCGTGTTGCTGCTGCTCTTCGCTGTCTACATCGTCCTGGGTTTCGTGCGACCCGCTGGTTTCCGCTGGGAGACATTCCTGGCCGGCGGCTCCTTTTTCATCCACCCGGACGCCGTGACCAACCTGTCGAAAATTCTGCGCACCATGGCCTTGATTTACATGGCCTATGTTGGCTTCGAGGTGATCGCCGACGACGCCGAGGAGGTGCAGAACCCCAGCCGCAATATCCCGCTGGCTATTCTGCTCAGCCTGACACTGGTGTTGATCTTCTACGTCCTCACCGTGCTGGTGACGTTGGGCGTGGTGCCCTGGCCAGAGCTGGCCGGTTCGCCGGAGACCGCGCTGACCCAGGCTGCGCGGCGCTTCTTGCCCGGCTGGGGCGCGCCGATGATGGCGGTCGCCGGCATCATCGCCACGCTGACCAGCATCAATACCGCGCTGCTCAGCGCGACGCGCGAAGGGTTCACCCTGAGCCGCGACGGCACCTGGCCGCGCGCGGTGTCCCGCCTGGGGCGCTTCCACACGCCCTACGTCTCGATCCTGGTCATCGGCGCGATCAGTTGCCTGATCGCGGCCATCGGCCTGGTGGACTTTTTGAGCTACATCGGCAGCACGGGTTACCTGTTCGTGCTCTTCTGGGCCAGCCTGGCCATGATCCGGCTGCGTCAGCGCTACCCCGACCTGAAGCGGCCGTTCAAGGTGCCGTTCTTCCCACTCACAGCCTACCTGGCTGCGGCCACCGGTTTTCTCATTGTCGCCTTCACCGAGTGGCGGGCGCTCCTGTTTGGTGCCGGGGTGATTGCTGCCTGCAGTGTCTTTTACTATACATACCGGCCCGTCGCCAGAATGTTAGCATCCCGCATCAAGACCATCGAGCCAGCGAAAGACAGGATTCTGGTCCCGGTGGCTAACCCGCGCACCGCCGAGAGCCTGGTGCATCTGGCCTCCATCCTGGCACAGGCGAGCGAGGACACCAGCATC
>CAYRNM010000055.1:8676-16124 GCA_964425465.1 uncultured Anaerolineae bacterium
GCGCATACCAACATCGCCGTATTGCTGGACCGGGGGCTGAAAGGGGTGCGCCGCATCCTGGTACCGATCGGGGGAGGCCCCCATTCCCGTCTGGCCATCCGCCTGGCCTTCGAGATTGCCGAGCAAGAGGGGGCTCAGATCACAGCTTTGCGCTTCCTCCCTCGGGCCGTAGGGGCAGAAGATACATTGGATGAAATGCTGCTTTTGCGCGAGATCATCGAGGACGAATTGGGCAGTGTCCCCTCCCGCATGACCACACGCGTGGCCCAGGCTGATCCCGTGATGGAGGGCATCCTGGCGGAAGCAACCCGCCAGCCCTATGACCTGATCGTGATTGGCGCCTCAGAGGAATGGGCTTCCCCAATGCGGCTCTTCGGCTCCGTTGATGACCAGATAGCTTACAAAGTCTCCTGCTCGGTATTGCTGGTGCGCCGCCACGAACCAACGACCATTTCCTGGCTCCGACGGCAGAGCAAGAGGATGAAGCGAAAATATTAGCGCACACAGACTATGATCCCTCGGTCAAGAAGCCAATTGTCTCCATCAAACCTCCACCATATTTCTAAATCCCCACCAAAATGATGCCTATCCATTAGGAAGGCTCTGCTCCCTTCAGCCAATGGCTTGACTTTTATCCCTGGTTTTGTTACAATCCTCTTGCACGCGACCGGGCGATACAACCTTTGCCAATAGGTGTACCAAGGTAGCGAGCATTCCATCTCACGGCAGCCAACGTCCGTTATTCACAGCCAAGCGAGCTTTCACCCATATGAGCAGCATTGGACGTATCATCCGTGTAGCTGGCGTCGTCGTGGACGCTGAGTTCCCGGCAGGCGACCTGCCCCCTATCCTGAACGCGCTGGAGATTGAACGCGAAGGACAGTTTCCCCTCATCCTCGAGGTGCAAGAACATATCGGCACCCATACCGTGCGCGCCATCGCCATGGAGAGTACAACTGGCTTGCAGCGCGGCATGCGGGTGCGCGACACCGAAGCCCCCATCCGCGTGCCCGTGGGGCCGGCCACGTTGGGCCGCATGTTCAATGTCCTGGGCCAACCCATTGACAATGAGCCATCCCTGCCCCATTCTGAGCAACGCTCGATTCACCTCAGTTCTCCTTCCCTGAGTGAGCAACGGGTAGCGCGCGAGCCCTTCGTCACAGGCATCAAGGCCATTGACCTGCTCTGTCCCTATCCGCGTGGGGGGAAGGTGGGGCTGTTTGGCGGCGCGGGCGTGGGCAAGACTATGCTCATTATTGAACTCATCCGCCACACCGTCCGCGCCCACTCCGGCATTGCCCTCTTCGCTGGCGTGGGAGAGCGCAGCCGCGAGGGGAATGAGCTGTGGTTGGAGATGAGGGACAGCGGTGTGCTGGATAACACCATTCTGGTCTTCGGCCAGATGAATGAACCGCCCGGAGCCCGGCTGCGCGTGCCACTGACGGCGCTGACCATGGCGGAGTACTTCCGTGACCATGAGGGGCGCGATGTGCTGGTGTTCATAGACAATATCTTCCGCTACACCCTGGCTGGAGCTGAGGTCAGCGCGCTGTTGGGCCGGGTGCCCAGCGCCGTGGGCTACCAGCCGACCCTGGATAGCGAGATGGCCATGCTTCAGGAGCGCATCACCACCACCAGCCGGGGCAGCGTGACCTCTGTTCAGGCCATCTACGTGCCCGCCGACGACATCACTGATCCGGCGGTGGTGGCAGCCTTCGCCCACCTGGACGCAGCCACCGTGCTCTCACGTCATCTCGCCAGCCAGGGTTTCTACCCAGCGATGGACCCCCTGGAATCCAACAGCAAGCTGCTCTCGCCAGAGGGGGTGGGCAAGGAGCATTACACCATCGCGGAAGAGGTGCGATCCCTGCTGGCCCGCTACCAACAGTTGCGGGATATCATCGCCATTCTGGGCATTGATGAGCTGAGCGAGGAGGACCAGGTGGTGGTGCGACGTGCCCGCCGGGCACAACGTTTCTTAACCCAGCCCCTCTTCGTCGCGGAGCCCTTTACCGGCCTGTCGGGGTGCTACGTCCCCCTGGAGGAGACACTGCGCGGCTTCCGCGAGCTCCTGGAAGGCCGAACCGATCACCTGCCCGAACAAGCCCTCTACATGGTGGGCACCCTCGACGAGGCCCTGGAGAAGGCCCATACCCTGGAGGAGATATCCCTTGGCTGAGATGTACCACCTCCAGGTGCGCTCGCCAGAACAGATATTACTGGACCTTCCAGCAGTCAGTCGCGTCCAAGCCCAATTGATTGATGGCCCCATCACCATCCTGCGAGGGCATATCCCACTGGTGGGGGAGATGGCTGAGGGTGCCCTGCGCTACTGCACATCTGACAGAGCGGAGGAAGAGATTCACCTCCAACCCGGAATCTTGCGCGTGGAGCGTGGGAAGATCACCGTACTCACCTCTGGCCTTATCCGTAGGGGCGGTTCGCGAACCGCCCCTACCTTCGGGCAGATCAGATGATGAAACAGGAGGAAGGGCAAGGCGAAGCGAAGCGTAAGGCCAGCCGTCGAGTCTGGAGAGCCACCTGGCGACAGACACTGACCACTCTGACCATCGGGTGGGATCTGGCCCTTCCCATCTTCGGCGGGGTGCTGCTGGGCCATTACCTGGACCGGCAACTGGGAAAGGGCTATGTCTTTACGATGGGATTGCTGGTGCTGGGCCTAGGCGTAGGGATGTACAACGTCACACGCACCCTCCAACGCGAACTGAGGCGCGATCAATTTCGAGTCCGGTACAGGACCCAGCAACAGGAAGAGGAGAATGCTGAGCGCTTTTGAAAGCGCACTGTGGTTATTCCCCGGCGGAGTAGCGGGCATTCTCACCACGCTAATACTGTGGTGGACCATCCGGCGCGCGCGGCCTGGCACTGACAATGCTATCCGGATTCGGGTTTGGGCAGGGTACATCCTGCGCCTGGGCATTGTGGCCGGCTTACTCATCTGGGCTGCACGGCGGGGCATCGGGCCCCTGCTGTGGGCCTTCGTAGGACTTACGGCCTCCCGCTGGGCGACGATCCCTCTATTGGTCCGGTGGTCTTTAGGCCAAATGACCCAACAAGGAAAGTAACTCCATGGATGAGATGTTCCCCCAGGTTATCTTCCGCATTGGGGGTATCCCGGTCTATGATACCCTCGTCAGCACCTGGGTGGCGATGGCGGTGATCACCCTTATCGCCTGGGTCCTGGGCAAGCGCCGCCCCATGATGCTGGAAATGGTCGTCGAATTCCTGGCAGACATGGTCTCTAACATGATGGGCCGCCCGGCTGCTCCCTATCTGCCTCTGTTGGGTGCGTTGTTTATCTTCATCGCCATGGCCAACATCATCAGCGCGGTGCCGCTGGTGACCGCTCCCACCAAAGACCTCAACACCCCTGTCACATTGGCGCTGGTCGTCTTCTTCTCCGTCCACTACTTCGGCATCCGCGAACTGGGGCTGCGTGGTTACATCAAACAGCTTGCCAGCCCCATCTTCATGCTGCCCCTGGAACTCATCAGCCAGGTGAGCCGCACCCTTTCCCTGAGCATCCGTCTCTTCGGGAACATCTTCAGCGGAGAGATGGTTGTGGCGGTCATTTTCTCCCTGATCCCCCTCATCGCCCCCCTGCCGCTACAGCTCTTTGGGATGCTTATAGGCCTGCTGCAGGCCTACGTCTTCACGGCACTAGCCTCAGTGTACATCGGCGCTGCGGTCGAGGCCAGCGCGCCGGTCACGTCAGAGGAAATGGAGTAAACATGATCAAGGAGGAACCCTCATGGAAGCGATTACCCTGATCACCCTGGTCACGATTGTCATGTCCACAGTGGCTATCGTCGCCGGCACGGTGACGCCAGCCATTGTCGAAGGCCGCGCCGTAGTCAAGGCGCTGGAGGGAATCACCCGCCAGCCGGAGGCCGCCAATGACCTCCGCTCAACACTTTTCGTCTCCATGGCCCTGCTGGAATCCACCGCTATCTATGTCCTGCTGGTCGTGCTGGTTCTGCTCTTCGCTAACCCCATAATCGAGCGCTTCTACCGCTTCTTTGGGGGATAAGCTATGCTACAGCTCGATCCGCTACGGATCCTTTTCCAGGCCCTCAACTTTCTGGTCCTGGTCTTCCTGCTTTACCGTCTGCTATTCAGGCCCGTCATGAGGGCGGTGCGCCACAGGAGAGCTGAGGTCAAAACGCTGATCGAGGGCGCAGAGCGGGAGCGGAAGGAGGCCGAAACAGTGCGGCGCGAGTTGGAGGAACGGCGCCAGCGCGCCGAACTCGAGACCAATGAGATGATCAGCCGGGCACGCCAGCGGGCCGAGGAGGAGCATTGGGCCATCGTCGAGGCCGCACGCCAGGAGGCCGAGCAGATCATAGCCGATGCGCGGGCCCAGGCCCAACGCGAGCGCTACCAGCTCATCTCTCAACATTACGAGGCGATGCTCAACCTCATTCTCGACCTGAGTGGCCGGATGATCGGCCACGTGCTCCCCGATGCCACCCACGAGGCGCTGGTCAGCCAGCTCTCAGAGCGCATCTATCAACTGGGTCGCGAGTCCATGGCCCAGGTGGAGACCTTCCGCCGTTCTATGGCCGGCCGGGAGGCCGACGCCCTGGTCACCACCGCCCACTCCCTCTCCTCGGAGCAACAGGGACAACTGGCCCGCACCCTCACTGTGCTGGCCGACCGCCATGTCAACCTGCGAATCGAACAGGACTCCGAACTAGTCGCCGGCCTCCGGGTGCGCATGGGTGACTTGGTCATGGACAATAGCATCCATGGCGAATTGGAACGACTGCGTGAAGCGGTCAAGTATGTGCTTCAGGAGCAATTACAGCGTGAAGGAAGTACACCCTCCCCCCAATAGTGACGCCCCCCATTTCGACCTGACCCTGCTGCTCCGGGCGCTGCAACATGAAGTGGAGAAGTTTGAGCCCCGGGTGCGCTTCCAGGAGGTGGGCACGGTGTTGCGCGTGGGGAATGGCGTGGCCACCCTCTCGGGACTACCCCAGGCCCGCACCGATGAACTGGTCACCTTCCCCACCGGCGTCCAGGGTATGATCCTGAACCTGGAGGGGGTGCACCTGGATGTGATCCTGCTGGGGTCCGATGAGGGCATCCAGGGCGGCGACCTGGTCACCAGCACGGGGCAGCGGTTGCGCGTTCCGGTGGGAAGGGCCCTGTTAGGCCACGTGGTAGACCCGTTAGGTCGTCCGCTCGATGAACGCGGCCCTATCGCCACCGTGGAATCGGACTTTCTGGAGCGCAAAGCACCGGGCATCATCGAGCGGTGTCCGGTCCACAAGCCCTTGCAAACGGGCATCAAGATGGTGGACGGGCTGGTGCCCATCGGGCGCGGGCAGCGGGAGCTCATCATCGGTGACCGCCAGACGGGGAAGACGGCCCTGGCCGTGGATACCATCATCCACCAGAAAGACCAAGATGTGATCTGCGTCTACGTCTCCATCGGCCAGAAGAAGTCCTCGCTTCTCGCGGTGATCGAGGCGCTGCGCCGATACGATGCGCTGGCGCACACCATCGTGGTGGCGGCCAACCCCGACGACCCGCCTGCCCTGCGCTACCTGGCCCCCTATGCGGGCTGCACCATGGCCGAGTTCTTCATATACCAGGGCCACGATGTGCTGATCGTGTACGATGACCTGAGCAAGCACGCCAATGCCTACCGCGAGCTCAGCCTGCTGCTGCGACGGCCGCCGGGTCGGGAAGCCTATCCCGGCGACATCTTCTACCTGCACGCCCGTCTGTTGGAGCGCGCCGCCTGTCTCAGTGAGGAGGCAGGGGGAGGCTCCCTCACCGCGCTGCCCATCGTCGAAACACAGCGCGGAAACATCTCGGCTTACATCCCCACCAACCTGATCTCCATCACCGATGGCCAGATTGTCCTGGACACCGATCGTTTCAATCGGGGGCTCAAACCGGCGGTGCACGAAGGGCTGTCTGTCTCGCGGGTGGGGGGCGCGGCCCAGACCCAGGCCGTGCGAGCAGTGGCCGGAACGCTGCGGTTGGAGCTTTCACAGTATGAAGAGGTAGCGCGTTTCGCCCGGCTGGGCACTGAGGTGGACGAGGTCACTCAACAGCAGTTGGCACGCGGCGGACGATTACAGGCCACACTCAAGCAACCTCAGTATCAGACCCTCTCAGTCTGCGCCCAGGTCGCACAACTCTACGCCGCCACTGCCGGCTTTCTGGATGACAACATACCGGTCAGCAAGGTGCCGGACTTCATGGAGGGATTGCCGGCCTTTATTGAAAAGACCGATCCCTACCTCTACCACCACGTGAATCGCACCGGCGAGTGGAATGACGAGCTGAGGAGGATGCTGGAACAGGCTCTCAAGTCCTACCATACGAGGTGGCAGGAGAAAGGACATTCGGCGGTATGAAAATGATAATGGCCATCGTTCCTCGCGACGAGGCACCTCGCGTGCTGGATGCGCTGGTTGCCGCTGGCCACACGGCCACCTTCGGCGACAGCCGCGGGGGGGTACTGCGTCAGGCCTATCAGACCCTGTTCATCGGCGTCGAGGAAGAGGCGGTGGGGACCGTGTTGGAGATCGTCCGCCAAAACTGCCAGTCTCGGCTTTCACTCGAAGATACTACGGCCCCCGATCGTTTCGGCCTCCCCCGGCAGTCGGAGGCCATTGTAGGCGGGGCAGTGATCTTCGTCTGGTCCGTAGAGCACTTTGAGGCGGTGTAGGACCATCAAGTTGAAAGTTGAAGGTTAAAAGTTGAAAGTTCCGAGTTTGGGAACTTGTAACTTGTAACTCAAATGGAGTCTATTGAACAGGTCAGAGCGCGGCTGGAGAACATCCGCAGCATAGAACCCATCTTGGTCGCGCTCCGCACCATCGCCCTCAGCAGCCTGCGGATCGCCTTGAAGCGGTTGGAGAATGTAAACCTCTACCATGCCCAGCTCGTACAGGTATTGAGGCTGGCACTGGTGCATCTACCCCTCCACAGGAGCCCCACCGCGCACCAGCGATGCAACCGCTGCGCGCTGCTGATCGTGGGCAGTCAGCGGGGGCTGTGCGGCCCCTTCACCTCCACGATCGTGGCCGCTTCGGAGCAGACTTTGAGGGAGCTATGGGAAGCAGGCCTGGGGGTCGAAGTCATGGTGCTGGGTGAGCGTACGCGCCGTGAGGCGCACCGACGTGGCCTGGAGACCACGTGGGAGGGAGCGCTGCCCGTCACTTCAGTGCCCCCCTTTAAGATGGCGGCTGACTTGGCGGCAAGGGGTCTGCGCCGCTACGAAGGGGGTGAACTGGAGGCCTTCTACGCTATCTACAACCGCTACTTAGGCGCTGGTCGCTATGAGCCACGGGGGGTGACTCTGATCCCCTTCGAGCCAGATCACTTGGAAGAGGGGGAGCCTGCATGGTCTCCTCCCATCGTGGAGACCGATCCCCAGTCACTCTACGACCAGGTGGTGAAACAAC
>CAYRNM010000056.1:0-3804 GCA_964425465.1 uncultured Anaerolineae bacterium
ATCATCAACCCCGTCCCCTCCACCTTCGCCTCCGCATCGTCTACTTCTATCGGAATCCCCCCCGCGCGGCGATGGGCCAGATGGCTTCCACCACACCATGGCGCAGGGCGTAGAATTGGTCGTGCAGATTGATGGTGGTGCAGCCGTGGCTGGGAATCAGCTCGATCTTATCGCCAGGGCACAGGCTTACCCCATCGGTCAGCTCCAAGGCGCCATGCTCCTCCGACAGCTTCTTCACGGTGATCCCCTCTTGCCCCACCACCTCCGGCATGCCGAACTCGGGGGTGAGAGCCTTCATCCCAGCATCGGTGATAGCTACTCCTGGGCGCGGGGTGCTGATGACGGTGGCCAGACAGGTGAGGGCACACTCGAAGCCTACGCCGCAGTCTCGGTAGCGCACATCCATCGTGGCGTAGGATCCGGCCTGTACCTCAGTCACGCCAGGATAGGCACCGGTGACATTGTAGGTGCCCGTGCCCCCACCGCTGACAATCCTCACCTCCAGCCCTGCGGCCTCCACCCGTTCTTTGGCTCCCACCAATAGCGCCATGGCTGCCTCGGCCTTCTCTCTGCGCTCCTCAAAGGTCGGTCGCATCACAGCGTGGCCTTCGTAGCCCATCAGCCCCTCGAAGATGAGGCCGGGAGAGGAGGCCACCTCTCGGGCCAGGGCTACCGCTGGCTCGCCAGGCTCTACCCCACAGCGGCCCATCCCCACATCCACCTCTACCAGCACCCGCAGGCTGACGCCCCTGGAGGTAGCTGCCGTGCTCAGGTCGGCCACGTTGCGCGCGTCGTCCACTGCGATCATGACTTCGGTCCAGCCGGCCAGGCCCATCAGCCGCTCGATCTTACGCCGTCCTACGATCTGGTTGGCGATGAGGATGTCGCGGATGCCGGCCTGGGCCATGGCCTCCGCCTCGTCCAGTTTGGCGCTGGTCACCCCAATCGCCCCGGCTGCGATCTGTTTGTGGGCGATGATGGGGCACTTGTGGGTCTTGGTGTGGGGGCGCAGTTTGGCCGGCCGGTCAGCGAAAAAGGCCGACATGCGGGCGATGTTGGCCTCCAGTTTGTCCAGATCGAGCAGCAAGGCCGGCGTATCCATCTCCTCTTTGGGCATTCCGACGAAGGCAGCGTACATAGATTCTCCTTTGTTGAGTGTATCAACTGGGACTGACATCGAAACCCAGCCGCAGTAGCGTCATCACTTCGCTGAGCCTTTCGACCCGCGGGCCGGGCCACGTGTCGCCCTCGTAACCAGGTGCATCGGCTGGCACTTCGCCGGGCGATGCGATCAGGACCGTGTGCATGCCGACATTGGCAGCACCCGTCAGTTCACGGCTGAACCCGTCTCCCACATAGAGACACTGGTGGGGAGCGACGCCGAGGCCATCGCAGGCCAGGCGATAGATGCGTGGGTCAGGCTTCTTCATCCCCACAGCACACGAGAAGATCGGCACGTCAATCAGGGAAGCAAACGGGGTCTCGGGCCAGAGTTGGGGCACCTCGGGTGTGCAGTCGCTGATCAAAGCAAGGCCCAAGTCAGCGGATTTGACGTGCTTGAGCGTAGAGATGGCATCAGGTCGAGGCTGCAGGATCTTACGGGTGAACTCAACGCGGATGAGCGCTGCCTCAGCGAGCTGGGACTTGGTGGGGGTCACGCCAACCGCATTGCAGATGTACCGCGCAGTATCTTCAGTTGAGGCGAAGCCTCCCATCGCTCGGGCCTCCCAGGTCTCCTCGATCCACATCCGACTGAAGTGCATATGGCTGACTCCCACTGCGTCAGCCATTTGCCCCAGGGACTGCTCGAAAAGCGACGAAGGGAAGGCAGGTACCAGAGTCCCGAAAAGATCGAACACAACGGCTTGGAAAAGCACGGATGATATCTCCAAGAGATTCGACTAAATTCCCACGACCTTACTTCGGCGTTCCATCAAAATGACATCTCTCCACATGCTATTCATCTGACCTATGCGTTCTCTATAGCCTACTTCTCGAAACCCACAAGCCTTATGCAGGGCGATGCTGGCTTCATTCTCGGGGAAGATACCTGCTTGTAGCGTCCAGAACCCCTTGTGTTCTGATTCCTCGATGAGCGCGCGGAGTAGGGCCTTTCCTATACCCTTATCTCTTGCTGAGGATGTAACATAAATGCTGACCTCAGCAACGCCAGCGTAAACACCCCTACTTGAAACAGGGCTGAGAGCAACCCATCCAACCATTTGCCCCTCGTTTATGGCGACAAATCTGCCATCGCGCAGGTGATTTCTATCCCACTCTTCCCATTCTGGAGTGCCCACTTCGAAAGTCGCGTTACCTGTAGCGATGCCCTCTCGATAGATGGATTGAACTGCCGCCCAGTCTTCATCTCTCATCTTTCTCACTATTACACTCATACCCCCTCCTGTTGGCCCATCCGACAGTATGCTGCAAATGCCTTCAACCCCTCACTAAAACAAACCGCGCACCATCAGCAGAAACCCAAAGATAATGAGGGGGATGCCCACGGGTGCAGCAATGAGTGTGACAGTTAGAACGAGGCCAACGATCATCAAGACCAGCCCCAATACGGCCGCCACCAAGCGGCCGGTGAGTTTGAGGATAAAGGCCAGCAGATCCCAGAGCGCCACAAAGGGCCACAGGATCCAAGGGGGTTTCCTCCCTTGCCTCTCCGACATAGCTCTCTCCCTCTACCGCGGTGGGAGGCCTGGACTATCCCACGAGCGCGGGAGCTTGCCGGCGTCGTCTCTGGCGAAGTATGCCTACCACCAGCATCAGTGCAACCAGCACCGTCATCGCCCAGGCGGCTGTTGCAACCACTGGCGTGCCTCCGTGCTTGACGGCGATGCCCGCGAAGGCCCACATAATGACCAGCATGTAGGCGACATCGCCCCGGGTGAGACTCACCGCTGACGCGATGCCCGCACCAGCGACCAGCATGATGACCGTCCACGCCTCTGGGCTGAGGCCCCAGCCATTCCAGTTCACATAATCCAGAACCGCCGTCACGTTGGCAATGGTCGCCACGGTGATCCAGCCCAGGTAGATGCTGAAGGGAACGCGCACGAGCCACTTCTCGGCTGCGGAGACCTGAGTGCGGCCGATTCCTAGGCGCAGGTAGATGGCGATCAGCGACAGCAGGAGCGCGAACATGGCTACCAAGGTCAACAAGAAGACCTCGTAGTGCCACAGGAAAAGCCAGATGATGTTCGCCAGACAGCTCAAGGCGAACAGGTAGCCGACGCGGCGCAGACGCGAGCTGTCCCGCTGGGCGGGCAGTGCTTGGTAGACGGCAAACGTAGCTAGGCCTACGTAAATCAGCCCCCAAATGGAGAAGACATAGCCGGCCGGCACGAAGTACACCTGGAATTGGTCCGAGATTTCACCAGTGGTCTGCCCATTGAGCGGGAGCGTGTTCGCCAGCCCATTGACCGCAATGGTCACGATGACCGCCAGCAGATTGACCGATTGTCTTAAAGTGTCCCTCTTCACGTTCGACCTCCTTGTCCCATGAAGAACCTATTGAAAAAGCCTCAATCAACAGGTCGGTTGTAGCAATGAGGTAGCGTTCGCAGTGTATTGAGACATCACGGTCAGCTCAATTCGCTGAGTCCACCCCATCTTTTTCCAGAATGCGATGGCCTCCTGATTATCGTCGAAGACAAAGAGATGACACTTGTGAATGCCGGCTGCCCTGAGGGCGGATAGGCACTGCCCAGCGAGTGCTCGGCCCACTCCTTGGCAGCGATAGGGCTTGCTGACCGCCAGGTGGTGGATGTAGCCGCGCCGGCCATCATGGCCACA
>CAYRNM010000056.1:3904-16035 GCA_964425465.1 uncultured Anaerolineae bacterium
CAATCGAGAAAGCGTGCCACACCCTCTTCCGAAATGAACTGCCGTTCTGGCACACTGCTTTCATCACCCCCCTCCAAAATAAGCCAGCGCCCGTCGTATCCTCTCCTCCACTGGCATCTCCTCGTCGCGGGGAAGGCTCTGTACCGCCGCCTGGGCCTCCACTACGCTGTAGCCCAGACTGGTGAGGGCTGCGATCACCTCGGCGTCGGCGTCGGTTAACATGGGCACGGCGGCAGGACCCATCTGGAGGGTGATCTTATCCTGCAGGTGAAAGATGAGCCGGCGCGCCGTCTTGTCGCCAATGCCCGGCACCCGGTTCAGTACTTCCACTCGCCCCTGGACGATGGCGGCGCGAAGCGCATCGGCCGACAGGCTGGAGAGCAGAGCCAGCGCCAGCCGGGGCCCGATGCCCGATACGGAGATCAACATCTCAAAGAGGGTTCGCTCATCGAGGTCAGGGAAGCCGTAAAGGGTCAGTTCGCTCTCGCGCACGTACAGGTAGGTGTGCAGGGTCACCTCCTGCCCAGGCCGTGACCACTTATCCAAATGAATAGTGGGCACGAAGACCTTGAGGCCCACGCCACCCACCGACAGAATCATATAGTTTGTTCCTCGCGCCTCCAACCGCCCGCTCACACTGGCGATCATCTTCCCTCCTCCTGAGCGATCAGCGCTTGAAATCGGACGCCGTGCAGGTGGCAGACAGCCACGGCCACCGCGTCGGCCGCATCATCGGGCTGGGGCACCTCTGCCAATCCCAGGAGCATGCGCACCATCTGCTGTACCTGATGCTTGGTGGCCTGCCCATAACCCACCACCGCCTGCTTGACCTGCAGCGGAGTGTACTCATGCACGGCCAGCCCGGCATTGGCCAGGGCCAGCAGAGCTACGCCCCGCGCCTGGCCCACAGCGAAGGCTGTGCGCGCATTGCGGCTGAAGAACAGCTCCTCCACAGCGGCCACCTCGGGCCGCTGAAGAGCGATCAGAGCGGTGAGCTCCCGATAGAGGCCCTGCAACCTTTCGGCCAGAGGCTGGCCGGGGGCGGTGGTGATGACGCCGAAGTCGGCCAGCACCAATTCCCCTGATGCTTCCTCCACCACCCCCCACCCCGTGGTGGCCAGGCCAGGGTCCAGGCCCAGAATGCGCATCTACGCTGCTGCCTCGTACTCCACCATCACCTCGTCGCTGATGTCCAGGTTGGAGAACACTTGCTGGACATCGTCCAGCTCCTCCAGGGCGTCAATGAGGCGCATGGTTTGCATGGTCTTCTCCAGGCTGAGGCTGGTCACGCTCTTGGGGATCATAGACAATTGAGACTCGATCGAGAAGCCCTGTTGCTCCAGAGCCTCCTTCACCCTCTGCAGGCTTGTGGGATCGGTGTAGATTTCGAGCCACTGGCCATCGGTCTCGATATCCTTTGCACCTGCTTCGATGGCTAACAGGGCCAACTCCTCTGGATCTTCGTCGCCCACCTCGATGGTAATGTACCCTTTGGAGTCAAAAAGCCAGGCCACGCATCCTGCCGCCCCCAGATTGCCGCCATGCTTGGAGAGGACACGCCGCACATCCGAGACCGTACGGTTGCGGTTGTCAGTGAGCACTTGAATCAGTATGGCCACCCCATTGGGGTCGTAGCCCTCGTAGTAGAGCTCCTCCAGTTCCTCGCCCTTCAGTTCGCCCGTACCCCGCTTGATGGCCCGCTCGATGTTGTCCTTAGGCATGTTGGCCATCCTTGCCTTGTCCACTGTCAGGCGCAACTGGAAGTTAGACATTGGGTCACCACCCCCCTGCTGTGCGGCGATGGTGATCTCGCGCGCCAGTTTGGTAAAGAGCCGGCCCCGCTTGGCGTCCTGAGCTTCCTTCTTTCTCTTTATAGTAGACCATTTGGAATGACCAGACATGGATCCCTCCTTACTGTATCAATCCTTCATCAAAAGATCACTTCAGTTTGCTAATTATAGCATCGGAGACCAGAAGACGCTACCAAAAGATGTGTAAATAAAAAGGGCGGCCCATGGGAGGTGTTGTCCCTCAGTTGACTTGATGAGCTTATTCTAAGCAGATCACCACTACATATGGAATGTAGAAAATTCTAGCCCCAATATATAGTGTCTAGCTGCCATTGGTTTGCCCGTCAAGTCAGTTGAGGGACACTACCCTAACGAGCACCTATAAATCTTACCACATTTCAGCTCCAATGCCAACTCGCTGGATTGGCGGATTTCAGCAAGGTGTGGTATGATAGTACTGCAGAGTTCAGCTTCCTGACGGCGAAAGGAGAACATCCAATGACCATGGAACGCATTTTGCAGTTTCGCCAACCCGCTTTTGTCCGCTACGGTTTCGGCCTCTCGGCCCTGACGGGCGAGGAGGCAGGACAACTGAGATTGAGGCGCGTTCTCATCGTTACGGACAAAGGAGTGCGCAAAGCGGGCCTGGCTGATGGCGTCTTGACCTCGTTGGAGGAAGCAGGCATCGCTTACGAGATCTTCGATGAGGTCGAGCCCAATCCAACAACCCTGACTGTCGAGAGGGCATTGACTCACCTCACGATGATGAGCGCTGATGGCGTGGTGGCCGTCGGCGGAGGCAGTCCCATGGACACCGGCAAGGCAGTGGCTTTCCTGGCCACCAACGGGGGAAAGGTAGCCGATTACATAGGTGCAGACAAGGTCAGGCTGCCCCCCCTACCCTGTATCGCCATCCCCACCACCGCCGGCACCTCCAGCGAGGTCACCAACAATGTCGTCTTCACCGATCCGGAGACCCACTTCAAGTTCGGCCTCAGCAGCCCCAACGCGGCCACGGCGCGGGCGCTGATAGATCCTGAACTGACCCTCACCATGCCCCCGACCCTCACCGCGGCCACCGGCATGGATGCCCTCACCCATGCGCTGGAATCCTACACCTCCAAGGAAGCCTATGATCTCACTGAGGTGCTGGCCCTGGAGGCGATCCGACTCATTGGTCGCTGGCTGTCCGTAGCAGTCAAAGACGGGCCAAACCGCCAGGCCCGCGAGCGGATGATGATGGCTTGTCTTTTGGGTGGCATTGCCTTCAACCAGTCACGGCTGACCATCGTGCACGCCGTGTCCCATCCGGTGAGTGGCTGGTGCGGCACGCCCCACGGCGTGGCCAACGCCATCCTCCTGCCCCACGTCATGGCCTTCAACGTGGATTACGCCCCGCAGAAATTCGCCCGCATCGCCGAGGCACTGGGTATGGACACGAAGGGGATGTCCGTTGCGCAGGCCGCCCATGCCGCCGTGGATAAAGTCCACAGCATGAACGAAGAGCTGGGCATCCCCTCTACTCTGAGCGCGGTTGGAGTGCAGGCCGAGCTCATCCCCCCCATGGCCACCGACGCCATGAAGAGCGGCAACATTCCCCTCAACCCCCGGCCAACTGCCTACGAGGATATGGTGGCCCTCTACGAAGCGGCCATGTGAGGAGAGGCAACGAGTAATGAGGAGATGAGGCACCAGGGAACGTGATCCCTCATTGACTCGGTGCCCCATTAACTTGTTACCTCACCCGCTTGACCAATTGGGCCAATGGGGGTAGAATAGTAACAGGATCAGCCATGCGATGTAAAGGAGCTGACACGTTGACCATCACCAAAGACATGCCCATCGGTGAAGTGGTACAAAAGTACCCGGCCACCATTGCGGTGTTTCTGCGCCACGGCCTCATGTGCTTTGCCTGTCCTGGCCAGGGGCTGTGCCATTGCCCGCTTTGAGAACCTGGAGCAGGGGGCACTGGCCCACGGCATTGATGGGGAGACCCTGCTGCAAGACCTCAATGCTGTGGTGCCATAGGAGGCCTAGCGGGGAAGATGGCAGACCGCCGAAACAACTGCGGCGGTCAGCGGTCACGAGTGCAGCGAGCCCGGGAAGGAGGTCATTTCTATGAGAGTTTCATGTCTCCAAGAGAACCTGGCCAGAGGATTGGCCATCGTAGGCCGCGCTGTGGCCACCCGCAGCACGCTGCCGGTGCTCTCCAACGTCATGCTGGCCACCGACATGGGCCGTCTGAAACTGGCAGCGACCAATCTGGAGATGGGGATTTCCTGCTGGGTGGGGGCCAAAGTAGAGGAGGAAGGGGCCATTACCGTACCCGCGCGGGTGCTCATTGACCTGGTCAATGGGCTGCCCCCGGAACGGATAGATATGGAACTGATCGTGCGCACCTCTACCCTACACCTCCAGTGCGCCCGCTTCGAGGCCCACATCAAAGGTCTGGATGCCCAGGAGTTTCCCATGATCCCCACCTTCCAAGAGGATGAGGTAGGGGCGACAGGCCTGTCGCCCCTTCAGCTGGAAGCCGAGGTGTTGGGTCAGATGATCGAACAGGTGGCCTTCGCCGCGGCGGTGGATGAGAGCCGGCCCATTCTGACCGGCGTGTTGATGCATTTTGAAGAGGAAAGCGCGAAAGAAGAGAAAAGGCTCATCATGGCCGCGGCCGATGGCTTCCGTCTCTCGGTACGTCGGGAGGCCCTTCCCCCCAGCTCCGTGGAAGGGGCGACCGGCCGGTCGCCCATACTAGGGGCGATAGATGTCATCGTCCCCGCCCGGGCATTGACCGAACTGGCTCGGGTGACCGGGAGTAACGAGGAGCCGATCGTTCTCCACATCACCTCGGAGCGCCATCAGATACTCTTCCATCAGGGAAATGTGGATCTGGTCTCTCAACTCATCGAAGGCCACTTCCCCGACTATACCCAGATCATTCCCACCACCTACACTCTCCGCACCACAGTGGAGACCGGAGCTTTTCTCAAAGCGGTGCGCATGGCCAATATCTTCGCTCGCGACGCAGCCAACATCGTGCGCCTGTCCATCGTGCCCGGTTCAGAGCTGACACCGGGCCACATGTCTGTGGCCGCTACCAGCGCGGAGTTGGGAGATCACGTGGGTGAGATTGATGCCAGCATGGAGGAAGGGGCGACCGGCCAGTCGCCCGTACGAGGGGAACCCATGACCATCGCCTTCAATGCCAACTATCTCATAGACATCCTGTCATGTGTTGGAACGGAGAACATAGCCCTGGAGACGACGACTCCCTCCTCTCCGGCAGTGATCAGGCCGGTGGGGGGCCCCGACCTGACCCACGTCATCATGCCCATCCACATCTCGGAATGACCGCCGACGACAGACGGCCGACCGCGGCGGTCAGCGGTCGGTGGTCGTGAGCACAGCGCGCCGACGCCTGCCGGTCACAGGCAGCCCCTCCAAACCCAAACGCCCACCTCCCAACGAGGCGGGCGTTTTTTGCTTGAGGCTCACCCAGTCTCAGGCTGGCACAGGGATAATCAGGCCGTAGTCCCCATCCTGGCGCCGGTAGAGGATGTTGATCTCGCCGCTCTCGGCGTTGAGGAAGACGAAGAAATCATGGCCCAGAAGCTCCATCTGTTCGATGGCCTCCTCTTCGTCCATGGGCGGGGTGGGAAAGCGCTTGATCCGGACAATGTGATGGGGTTCCTCTTCAAATAACTCCATTTCCTCCATTTCCTCCAAGGATTCCTCCGCCTGTCGGACTTGAGCTCGCCCACGATACCGCTTCCCTTTGTAGCGTATGATCTGGCGATACATCTTGTCCAGGACGGCGTCAATGGAGGCCGAGAGATCGCTGCTTCGTTCCTCGGCGCGGAGGATGGTGCCCCGATCGCGCACCGTGAGTTGGGCCACCTGGCGGTCCTGAGCGCTCCTGGCGTGGTGCACCGTCAACTCCATGCGGGCTTCGTCAATGGTGGGCAGATAACGGATCAAACGGTTGACCTTTTTCTCCACGTATTCTCTCAGACGATCGGTGATCTCCACGTTTCTTCCTTGAATCACAATCTCCATTTCCTTGCTCCTTTCTCCCATCATCAACGAGGGCGGGCCAGGGTGTAAGCCCAGACTGAGCTCGCCCCTGCCTCTTGCAGTGCTGCGCTGCAGGAGTTCAGCGTAGCCCCCGTGGTACACAGGTCGTCAATCAGGACTACCTGACAGCCGGCCATCCGCTTGTCGAGGCATCGAAATGCCCCCCGCACATTCTCCTGGCGGGCGGCAGCGTCCAGGGTGATCTGGGGAGCGGTAGCGCGAATGCGGACCAGGGCGCCTGTCTCCACTGGCAGCCCGATGGCTGCCCCCAGCTCGTGGGCCAGCAGTGCGGCCTGGTTGTACCCCCGTTCCGCCAATCGAGTGGGATGAAGGGGGACGGGGATGAGCACCTCGGCCGGAATATGGTAGGCTGACCACCCTTCAGCCATGAGCTGGCCCAGGGGGCGGGCCAGAGCCTGTCCCCCCCGGTACTTGAAGCGATGGACCGCCTCGCGCAGCACGCCTTCAAAGTAGGCTGCCGATCGAATGCCATCAATGGGAGGGGCCATGCGGCGGCAGACTGAACAGAGGCGATCCGATGGGGCGACAGGGCGTCCGCAGCGGGGGCACAGCGGGCCGGTGATGCGCTCGATCCCCTTCCAACACTCCGGGCACAGCCAGGTGCCTGGATAGCGGCAGCCGACGCAACGGGGTGGAAAGAGGAGGTCCAGCAGGGCTTCTTTAATTTGCCACCACATCCCATGCGCTGGGAGCTGATCTGGAAGCATACCCCCCTCTGCTGATCTCCCCTCGATGGGCTTCAACCAAAACGGGAATTCCACTCTCAACTTCCACCACAACCCATAGCAGTTCAGGCTGCTCTTGCAACGTCATATGCTTACCTCCACAGTAAGGCCATGCCATTAGTATATTCGCTTTCGAGCCATTTGGCAATCCATTTTAACGTTTCGTCCGAACCCAACACCGCTCTCCATCGGTGATGAGCTCGACTTGGCCCTGCTCGTCGGTGCGAAGCACCGAGACCCCCTGCTCGGCCAGCCGCTTCAGCAGCTCCGACGCCGGGTGGCCGAAGCGGTTGTCCTTCCCCACGGAGATGACCGCTAACTGGGGATCCACCGCCGCCAGGAAAGGCTCGCTGGTGCCGCTCCCTGCCCCGTGATGAGCCACCTTTAACACCCAACTCCTCACCGATTGCCTCGTCCTCAGCAGTGCCTTCTCTCCCTCATGTTCCAAATCTCCGGTGAGCAGAAAGCGGCTTCGCCCGTAGGCCAGACGCAGCACGAGGGAGTTGTTGTTGTCATCGGCCTCGGTCCCCTGGAGCAGGATGGGCCCCGGATGCAAGATCTCCAATAGCACTCCATCCTCCAACGCGATCCGCATCCCCTGCTGACCCATCACCTGAAGCACCCCTCGCTGGCGCAGCAGCCGCTCCCACTCCTCAGCCAGCGGTGTCTCGTGCGGCAGCGCTGGCTCCATTGCGCATTCCACTCGGTAGCGCTCCAACACCGGGATCAGCCCGGCCAGGTGATCTTCGTCGGGATGAGTGAGCACCACCAGGTCCAGGCTTCGATCCCAGAAGGGCATAGCCCGGCCCAGCCCCTCAAGGAGCAGGGTGGGACTTGGTCCGCCATCAATCAACATCTGATGGCCATAGGGGGTCTGGATGAAGATCGCATCCCCCTGCCCCACGTCAAAGAAGAGCACGTGCAGCCGGCCGTCGGGCAGGCTGAGGACGGCTGCCCAGATCAGCAGGGCGGCCACCAGCAGGGCACCCAGCAGCAGGGCCGTCGGGACCCGGATTCGCAGCCGGTCGCGCCAGGTACGCTGGCTTTCGGGACTCTGTCGAAGCCAAAGGGTGAGAGCAGCCAGGATGGTGTACCAGGCCAGGACACACTCTGGGCCAAAGTCCTCCACCGGCACCGAGGCGCGGGGGAAACTCGCTGTCCACTCCACGGCGCGGATGGTGTAGGTCAGGGGTAGCCAGGCCGCCCAGCCCAGGACACGCCCCAGGGGTAACCAGAGGAGCCCCAGCCCGGTGGCCAATCCACCACAGAACATGACTGCGGGCTGCACCGGCAGGATGAGCCCGTTGGCCAGGAAGCTCACCAGCGAGAGCTGGCCGAAATAGTGAAGCAGAAGCGGAAAGGTGGTGAGCTGTGCTGCCAGCGTCACCAGCAGTGCCTCGCTGAGCAGGCCCAGCGCTCGATCCACCCATCCGGGAGGAAGGACCCGGCTTAGCTTGTCTCGCGCTTTTTCCTCAAAGCGGGGGGCATAGAAGATCAACCCCAATGTGGCGGCAAAGGAGAGCTGGAACCCCACATCCCACAGTGTCAGGGGGGTTTGCAGGGTCATGAGAAAGGCGGCGAAGAGGCAGCCGGTGAGGGCATCGCCCTCCCGGCCGACGTGGCGGGCCAGGAGGTACAGCCCGCCCATGATCGCGGCCCGCACCACCGCGGGGTCGGCACCGACGAGGAGGGTGTAGGCCCCAAGGCCGGCGATGGTCAGAGGAGCCACCCAGCGTTGGCCAGCCAGTCGCCGCGTGACGATCGAGAGCATCCCTGCCAGCACAGAGATGTTAAACCCGGAGATGGCGATAATGTGCGCTGTACTGGTGGCAGAAAAAGCATCCCTTACCTCCTCGGGGATGCTCGTCTCCACTCCCAAGAGGATTCCCGTCAGCAGCGAGGCCTCGGGCTCGGGCAGGATGCGGGCGATGGTGGCCTGCGCCCGCGCTTTGAAGCTCAGCAAGACGCGATAGAAGGGACTGCCCCCGCCTCGCTTCAAAAGTGTGATCTGCGGCCTCCGCAGCAGTCCATATATCCCCTGGCGGGCCAGATAGTCACGGTAGGAGAAGCGCTCGAAGATGGGCGGAGTCTCCAGCACCCCCTCCACTTCCAGCTCATCACCGTAATTGTAGCGTGGATAGCGCGGTGCGCGGATCAGGATCGCGCCTTTGACTGGGTGTTTCTCTCCCTCGATCTTCACTCGGTCCACCGCCAGGCGCAGGTTGGTGTAGGTGTCGCGCACATCGGGCTCCCCGACCACTCTGCCCCACAGGGTAACCCATCCCCGGTCGGTGTAAGCAGCGATGTGGCTGGGATCAGACAGGTCGGGAAGGGACAGGGTGTAGCGCACCGAACCGAGGAGGAGGAAGAGGCCACAGGCGGCGATCCGTCGCACGCCGGGGTCATTCCTCCACAGGAGGAAGCCTGCGAGTGGAAGGATCGCCAGCAGCCCGATGAGGCCTGCCCTGAGCGAAGTCGAAGGGGCCAGCGGGGGCTGGAGCCAGTGGGCAGCAGCGATGCCGATGAGCCAGGCGGTGCTGAGGTAGACGAGGGTCATGGGTGCATGTGTGTTGGCCATGGGGAGCGGAGGGGAACGTCTTCCACCTTAAGCACTAGGACACCAGATGCTCCTTCAAGAACTCCTCATCCAGTTCGAGGCCCAACCCAGGGCCCTCCGGAGGGCTCACCATACCCTCTTCATCCAGTTGGAGGGTGTTCTTGAACAGCCTTCCTCTGCCCTCACCCTCGGTCACAGCGTGCTCCACAATGAGGCCGTTGGCGAAGGCGGCCACCAGGTGCACGTGCAAGAGCGCTGAGCCGTGAGGGGCGAGGGGCAGATGATGCGCGCTGGCCAAGGAGGCGATGTGTCTGAACTCGGTGATGCCCCCCAAGACGTTGGCGTCGGGCTGGAGGATGTCGGCTCCGCCGCAGGCGATGAGGTCCCTGAAGCCGTAGCGCGTGTACTCATTCTCACCAGTGGCGATGGGAACGGATGCCTTGGCCCGCACGCTGGCCAGACCAGCATAATCCTCGGCGTGTACTGGCTCCTCGAACCAGTAGATGTCATACTCCTCGATACGCCGGGCCATCCTGATGGCCTCCAGGGGCGAATAGGCATTGTTGGCATCCACCATCAGGTTCACGCCTTCTCCGATGGCCTCCCTCACCATCCTCACGCGCTCCACGTCCTCGCTCATGGGAGCCCCGCCGATCTTCATCTTGACGTACCTGGCACCGAGGGCCACTTTGTTCCGCATCTCCTCGGCCAATTCCTGGAGGCCCTTGCCCTCCAGGTAGTAACCACCGGCCAGATAGGCTGGCACGCGGTTCCGGTAGCCCCCCAGCATCTTGTACAGGGGGACGCCGGCTGACTTGCCGGCTGCGTCCCACATGGCGATGTCTATGGAGGCCATGGCTCGCACGGTAAGCCCTCGCCGTCCGACCAGTTTGGGCTGGAACATCCGCTCCCAGAGTTGCTCGGTGTCGTACACGTCCAGTCCCAAGGCGTGGCGACCCAGGGCCTGGGCGGCCTCGTAGACAGCCTTATCGGGCCCGGCCTGTGCCCCTGCCCATCCGATCCCCTCCACCCCATCGTCGGTGCGGACTCGGGTGATGACCGTGCCGCTCTCTGAGTAGGTGTACAACCCATTCCTGATGGGTCGTTCTCTCTTGACCCGACACAGGTTCGTGACCACTTCTATCACTCGCATGGTCCTCTCCTTTCACGCCACACGGTATGGCGCCAATTTCTCCCAGTCGAAAACCACCCCGTGACCCGGCCTATCGGGGACCTCCACACATCCCTCCTTCAGGGTAAGGGCTGCTTCATCCCCAACGTCTATCCGGCTGCCAGAAGCCCAGCTTGGGTGCGTTGTACCTGGAAGGGCTCCGCTCGCTCAGCCCGCTGCGGGATTCAGCACCCGCCCGAGGAAGAGGATCGCCCCCCTCTCCCGCTCGACGATCGCCAGAATGAAGGGCCGGTCCACGGTCATCTCGGCCGTTTCAAGCTTTTCTGCCTCGATCGTGACCATCGTGACAGCAGCGGCCTCCGTGCCCTCCTCGTCCACGGTGATCGTGCTCCGGTGCCGCGCCTCGTCAATGTACAGGCCGCCGTCCTCCGCCATGCCCCTGAAATCCGCCGCGCCGCTGAAGGGGACGGCCATGCCCATCCCCTTCAGAAGGTCGGGGAGCTGGAGGTCGGTCTCAAAATCGAAACGGGGCATGGTCAGGGTGACGTCCCGCAACTCAGCCTGATCGCGCACTTCATCGAGGAAGCCGGCGCTTAACTGGGCCTCAATGGATTCAAAGCGGCCCTCCCCCGGCAGGATGATCCACATGTCCACCGCCTCGCCCCGGTAAGGCAGTTGCACCGCCTGGTAGCCCTCCCCCTCCGCGTAGGCGATTCGCGCCCTCTGGTGCATCAACGGGACGGTGACCGGACTGCCATCGAGGAGGGTGAAGAGGCCGTCCTCCGTGGCGGATGGGTTAAACAAGTACAGCCAAGCCGCCTTGAAATAGATGGCGTTGACCAGGATGAGCCGGGTATCCGGGGTGATGGACCCCGGCGACAGGATCTGGTCTATGCGGTCGTGGGTCTGCTCGGCCACCCACCTGTTGATCGCTTCTACTGCCTCGTCGGGCGCCCTTTGGAAATCAACGACCCGCATCCCGGCGCCATACTGCCGGGCGAGGGTTTCCAGGAAGGGCTGTCTGAAAGGGAAGCCCTGCTGACCCCACAGCGCGTTGGCGACGGTCAATTGGAAAAGGGTCTCCTCTTCCTCATGCCGCCTGGGTTCCTGACCAAGGCTCAACAGCCGCTGGTCAACCACGTTAAAGGCCGGATGCTGCGCCTCTTGCGGCAGGAAGTGGAACACCTCGGCCATCTGCGCCGCGGTCTCGCCTCGCGCCCCGGCGTAGGCCATCGAAAAGGCCAGCGAGATGCTGTACGGCGAATAGATGAGGTTGCCGGCCTTCTCCTTGACGATGGCGTGATAGAGGTCAAAGGCGAAGGCCTTGTGGCCTGCGACGAGATCCGCGACCTGCTGATCGCTCACCTCTGGCGACGTGACGCGCGCCACGTCCGCCCGCACGATCTGGGCCTCCGCTGGGCGCACTCCGGGGGCAGCGCACGCGGTCAGCAGCAGGCCCATCAGTACCAGGGTGACCATCCGCTTCATCCTTATCCTCCTCGCAACCAACATCCAAGCCGCCTGTGGTCTCAGCCTCAGCGCCGGCCCTTCGGCTGTGCTCAGGGCAGGCTCTTCGGGCCGGCGCACCTCAGCGCACCCTCCCGACCTCCTCCCAGAAGAACTCCTCTACTTCCCAATGGCTATCCCCATCGCTGCGCCACATCCCCCATGCCCGGCGGCCCCACACCCTGGCCTGGGGCTGAGGGGCGCGGGTCTCCTCTTCGCCTCGCCGCAAGAGCCACCTCCTGAACTTGCTCAGCGGGGCCGGTGCTCTGCAGCAGCCTGCGGACACCTACAGGTTTCCAGCCTGTCTGGTTGGTCCCAGACGGGGG
>CAYRNM010000057.1:0-6497 GCA_964425465.1 uncultured Anaerolineae bacterium
GGGAAATCGGTTCAGGGCCGGATCTTCAGATGCAAGCGGCGCAGCAAAATTCCCAGCGGCCCAGCCAGCACCCGCCCCGGCGTCACGCTTCCGTCCTTTGCTCGGTTGCCGTAGACATCGTAGTGTACGATCTCCGCCAGCGGCTTGCGAGGGGGCGGGGGTGGATCCTCGGCGGGGAACCCCACCGTCAGCAGCCCTATGATCTCCATGTGGTCCGGCACGTTGAGAATGCTGGCGATGGCCTTTCGGTCCAGGCCTCCCACCCAGCAGCTCCCCAGCCCCAACGCTTTGGCCTGCAGCATGATCTGTCCCCCGGCCAGGCCGATGTCCTCGTGGAGGAACTGGCGGTAGATCCGACTCCGAGCGTTTCCACACAGGACGATGAGCAGCGGGGCTTCCGCCACGTGGGCCCAGCGGAGGAAATAGACGGCCGCGTGCTGGGCGACCTGCTGGCGGACCGCCTCGTCTCGGACGACGATGAAGGCCCATGGCTGGCGGTTGCTGGCCGAGGGAGCCCACCGGCCAGCCTCCAACAGTTGTTCGACCATCTCCTCCGGCACCGTGTCTGGCCGGTAGCGGCGGATGCTGCGCCGTCCCCTGAATAGGGCCAGCAGCGACTCGGGGGACAGATGCTCTTCAGCTCGGATCATATGAACGCTCCTTCAGCCGGCTCTCGCTCCAGGATTCCGGTCAGGCAGCCGATGCCGCCGGCCGCCTTGACCAGCTCATCCACCTCGACCGTCTGGCAGGTGATGCCGGCCGCTTCGTAGAACGCCTGACTGATGGGGTTACCGGCGGCCATCAGAATCCACCGTGGGCCCAATGTCACGAAGTTGAGCGCCATCCCATGTTCCGCTTCCACCTCATCTGGCAGGAAGAGGATGGTATACCCCCGTGCCCGAAGCGCCTCAACAGCGGCGTAGGGCACGCGCCCTGGCCAGGCGATGGCCAGGTCTCGGTCGGCCAAGCGCAATTGTCCCATCAGGTGCATCACCCCATAGGGCAGGCCGACGGGGACGATCTCAACCCCCATCTCCTGCAGCAGACCCGCCACCTGCGCTGCCCCCTCGGCGTTGGTCCGCAGCCCCGTGGCCAGCAGGACCGTCTGCGGGTCAATCCAGGCCGCATCCGCCCCCTCGAAGGTCCCTCGCCCGCGCACGCTGCGCAGAATGGGGATCCCTAGTTCAGCCAGCCGCCGGGCGACGAACCGCTCCTCGCCAGCGCGCACGGTGGACGCCGGCCGTCCCAGGATCGCCCCCTCCGGCGTCATGAACATCAGGTCGGCGACGAACATCAGATTTGGGGGTGGCATTTCAGCCGGCTCGACGCAGTGCACGACGACGCCAGCGTCTCGATAGGCCTGGGCCAGTCCGTCGTGCTGTTGTCGCGCCCGGCCGGCGTCCAGCGGGGCCAGCATTTGCGCCCCATTCGGGTCTGTCACCTCCTCCAGCTCTGCGCCCGGCCGGTGGAGCAGGACAGCTTTGAGCGGTGACCATTCCGTTGTCACGCCGCACATGGCCCACATTCGTCCGATCTCCTGGCGCAAGGAGGTCGTGCGGGGTGACCAGCCCGCGCCGCCGTAGGCAGCAGTTATGAAAGTGCCTATCATTGATGAACCTCGATCAGTGATCCGCGTAGATGGCCGCCCGTTCTTCCTCCAAACCGGTCAGCAAGTCGGCTAACGAGTCGACGAGGCACCGAGTCAACGAGGGCTCATCCCCCCGTTGCCTCATCCACTCGTTACTTGTTACTTTCCCCCTTCCTGCTCCAAGATCAACACCCCTAAGGGATCGAGGGTAACCTCCCCAGAGGCCATCTCTCCACTAACCAAGTCACGTCCGCCGTCACCGACGTGGATCCTCCGCCTCTCGGCCGTGCCATTGAGCAGGAAGAGGAATCGAGCATCGTCCGATTCCCGCACGGTGACTTCAACACCCTGAGGCACGGTCAGCGGTGCGGCTAGCCCCCGCTCCTCACACAGCCAGCCGAGCAACCGCTCCAAGAAGGGATCGTCGGTGATGGTGCCCACGTAGATGGCCTGGCCCTGGCCAAAGCGGTGGAGGGTGACCGCCGCTCGACCGGCGTAGTAGTCGGCCCCGTAGTGGGCCAGCACCGTCGCCCCCCTGGGCTCCAGCACGTCAGCCCAGGTGCGAGCGGTGAAGGATCCTCCGCCCAGGAGGGCCGCAGCTACGATGGGCACCGTGTCCCCTCGGCCGCGGGAGTCATATTCCTCCACCTCCACCCCGCACACCTCGGCCAGGAGCCCCGGCAGCGCCCGGTTGACTACCACGTTGTGCTCATCCATCACCCCTGAGCGACAGGTGGTCACCAGCGTCCCGCCACTGGCGACGTATTCGCGCAACTGGGCCGCTGTCCCTTCATCCAGGATGTAGAGCGCCGGGGCGATGACCAACTGATACCCAGAGAGGTCCGCCTCCGGAGGGACAATATCCAGGCCGATGTTGTGTTTCCACAGGGCACGATAGCAACTGGTGAAGGGGGCCTCATAGCTGAAGTCTGGGTTTTGAGGCTGGTTCTGGAAGGCAAAGCGGGAGTCGTAGGAGAGGAGCATCGCTGCGGGGGCCTGGACCTGGCTGCCTTCGATCTCAGCGCCGATCCGTTGCAGCGTGGCGCCCATCTGAGCTACCTCGCGGTAGCGCCGCCGGGGCACGCCGTCGTGATCCAGGATGCCGTGCCAGTACTCCTCGGCCCCGAAGCGGCAGGTGCGCCAGCGGAAGTAGACGATGCCGTCCGCACCGTGAGCGATAGCCTGCCAGGCCCAGTAGGGGATCTCGCCGGGGCGGGGTGTGGAATGCACCTCCACATTGCCGGTGGGACCGCTCTGCTCCTCCATCACCCAGAAGTTGGCCCCCTTCAGGCCGCGCATGGTGTCGTGGGATAGGGCCCGCTCTCCCAGGTCGGGCTGCCCCCGGTAGCGGGGGTAGTTGTCCCAGGCAACAACATCCAGGTCCTCAGCCAGGTGGAAGTAGTTCAGCTTGGGGTAGCCGAAGCCCATGAAGTTGTGGATGATGAATTTCCCCGGACTCAAGCAGCGCAGGATGTCTACTTGCAGCCTTTGATACTCCACATAAGTATCGGACATGAAGCGCCGGTAGTCCAGGGCCAGGGAGGGGTTGTGGGTGTAGGAGGTGGCCCAGGACAGGGGGATCTGCTGCCAGGCGGTGTAAATGTGGCTCCAGAAGTCGGTGCCCCAGGCTGCGTTCAGCGCCTCCAGCGAGCCGTACTTCCCCTTCAGCCACTCCTGGAATCCGTGCTGGCAGGTCTGGCAGTAGCAGCGGTCGCCGAACTCGTTGTCAATCTGCCAGCCGATGACGTGGGGGTTGTCGGCGTAGTGTTGGGCCATGGCGGTCACGATGCGCGCACTATACTGGCGGTAGATAGGGCTGGTGGGGCAGGTGTTGCGCCGGTGGCCGTAGGTCAGCCGCAGGCCGTGCTCTTCCACGAGGAAGCACTCCGGGTAGGCGCGCATCAGCCAGGCGGGAGGAGCGGCCGTGGGCGTGCCCAGCACCGTTTGGATGCCCTGCTCCCCCAGCAGCGCGATGGCCCGGTCCAGCCACTCGAAGTCGAATGTGCCCTCGCGGGGCTCCAGCCTCGTCCAGGCGAACTCCGCCATGCGCACCACGTTAAAGCCCGCCTCTTTCATCAGGCGGGCATCCTCCGGCCAGCGCTCCTCGGGCCAGTGTTCGGGGTAGTAGTCCGCGCCGTAGTACATTTGTCACCTCCAAATTATGGGTTCTAACCACAAAGACACAAAGAGCGCCAAGCTTTCCCCTTGCTGGTCCGCCTGTCTTGCGACTATGATACACCCTATTGGTTTAGTTGGCAAGTGGTACTCGTCCACCGGCCAGAGAATTCGCTTGCCCTGTCGAGTTGTGGTACAATCTCATGGCCGCCGACAGGGTGTAGAGGAGACCAACCATGACACAAGGAATTGTGATCCTGGGCCTAGGGCCCGGTGCCCCGGAGCAGATCACACGGGAAGCGTGGCACATTCTGGAGGCCAGCGAGGAGATATACGTCCGCACGATGCAACACCCCGTTGTCCCCCATCTGCCGACCACGCTCAGGGTGCACTCCTTCGACTGCCTGTACGAGGAGTTGCCCACTTTCGAGGCGGTCTACACCGCCATCGCCCAGGAGGTGGTGAGGTTGGGGCAGCGGCCCCAGGGGGTGGTGTATGGGGTGCCGGGACACCCTTGGATAGGGGAGGCGACGGTGCCGCGCATCCAACGATGGGCCGAGGAGGCGCACCTGCCCCTGCGCATCGTGGCCGGCCTCAGTTTCATAGAGCCCACGCTGGCAGCCCTATGCGTTGATGGCCTGGAGGAGCTGCAACTGCTGGATGGCGTGGATCTGGCCCACCGGCTCACCCCTCCCGTCAATCCCGATCATCCGGTGCTGATCGGCCAATTGTACAGCCAGGCCGTGGCCAGCCAGGTCAAGCTGACGCTGATGGCCCTCTATCCCGATGAGCACCCGGTGACACTGGTGCGCGCTGCGGGGACCGGCGAGGAGCGCGCCTGGCAGGTGCCACTGTACGAACTGGACCGGCAGACGGAGCTGGATCACCTCACCTCCTGTTACCTGCCCCCTCTCCCCCAGCCGGGCTCCCCCCAGGCGCTTCGGGAGCTCGTGGCGCAGTTGCGAGCGCCCGATGGCTGTCCCTGGGACCAAGCCCAGACCCACGCCAGCCTGCGCTCCCAACTGCTGGAGGAGACCTACGAGGTTCTGGAGGCGCTGGATTCCAGTGACCCTCAGCGGCTCAAGGAGGAGTTGGGAGACCTCCTGCTGCAGATCGTCTTTCACCAGCAGATTGCGATGGAGGAGGGGGAGTTCCGCCCGCCGGAGGTGATTGGCCATCTGGTGGATAAACTCATACGCCGCCATCCCCATGTGTTCGGTGAGGCGAAGGTGGAAGGAGCCGAGGAGGTCCTGCGTAATTGGGAGGCCATCAAGCGGCGGGAGAGAGAAAGCAGCAGCGAGGGGGAGGGGTCAATTCTCGATGGAGTGGCCCCTTCCCTGCCGGCGCTGGCCCGTGCTCAGGCCCTGCAGGAACGGGCCGCTCGGGTGGGTTTTGATTGGCAGGATGTGGCGGGTGTGGTGAGGAAAGTGGAGGAGGAGCTGGCCGAGTTTCGAGCCGCGGAGACGGCCCGTGACCAGGAGGGTGAGATCGGCGACCTCCTTTTCAGCCTGGTCAACCTGGCCCGCTGGCTGGGTGTGGATGCTGAGAGTGCGCTGCGGGAGGCCAATGCGCAGTTCGTGGCCCGATTCAAAGCCATCGAGGCCCGGGCGGCTGAGCAGGGCCGGGCCCTCACCGATTACTCTCTGGAGGAGTTGGACGCTTTCTGGGAGGCGGCGAAGAGGTGCTGAAGCATCCACAGCAAACGCATCCGAACCGTGTGCTCTCGCCTAGCTGAGCTACGGTCCGCAGCTCATAGTATCATTACAGTGTCATTTTGCTGACTACGGAAACTGAGATCATGTCCCATCCCGTCCACCAGCCCCAGGATCAGCGCCCACAGACAGGCCAGGTCCGGCAGAAAGTAGCCGTTATCCACCAGGCCGTGGGCCAGAGAGCCCACCGCAGCGGCCATGAGGCCCACCAGCAGCACCCTCTCCTCGCTTGATGGCAAGGCGCGCAGCAGCCGCCAACTGGTGCGAAAGAAGGCCGCCAGCAGGCTGATGAAGAGCACCAGCCCGCCCAGGCCCAGGAAGACGGCGAAATCGAGAAACACGTTGTGGGAGTGATAGAGCAGGGGTTCGGCCCAGGCGGTGGGCCGCATGGTGCGGGGATAGGCGAAGTGAAAGTTGCCCGGCCCGATGCCCAGCAGTGGGTGGGCGGCGATCATCTCCAACGTACCTCTCCAGACCTGAAGCCGCAGCGCTCCGGTCCCACTACCCAGATCCAGGAGCGAGGACAGCCGTTCGGTGCCCCGCCAGGGGATCACAACCCCTAGGGCCAACAGCACCCCTGCCCAGGCCCATCGCCGCCAAGGGCCTCGGCTGGCCAGGCCCAGGAATAGCAGCGAGGCCGGCAAGGCCAACAGCCACGCGGCGCGGGAATAGGTCAGGTACAGCGCGGCCAGGATGGGCAGCAGAGCCAGGCCATAACCCCAGTGGTGCCCAGGGTGCCGGCTGCTCAGCGCGAGGGCCACCAGCAGTGGCACCACGCGCTCCAGAAAGAGGGCCAGGTGGTTGGGCGAGGAGTAAGGGCCTGCCACCCGCTGCACTCCTTCGGCAGGGACGGTCTGCCCGGCGGCAAACTGGTAGAGGCCCATCCCCGCCGCAACGACGCTGCTCATCACCCAGACGTTGATCACTTCCCACATCTCCTGCCTTCCTCGGGGAAGCCTCCACACCAGCAGATAGACCAGCCCCGGCAGCACCATCACCCGCCAGAAAGCCGCCCACGCCGGAGCACTCTCCTCAGCAGCCAGGACGGAGACCAGGCTCAGGCCCACCAGTGCGGCGAACAC
>CAYRNM010000057.1:6597-15857 GCA_964425465.1 uncultured Anaerolineae bacterium
AACTTGTAACTTGTAACTCGTAACTCGTATCCCTATCCCCACCGCTGCTGCCGCTCCCAGCAAATCCAGCGAGGCCACCGGAAGGCTGGGCAGGGGGTGACTGGACATGTAGAAGGGCAGGGCAAACAGCAGGGCCCCCAGCGCCCACAGCGGCTGCCAGGCGGCTAACCCCACGAAGGCCGCCGTGGAAGCGAGGATCACTTCCTTCCCCAGGGGGAGGGAAAGCCAGGCCACGCTCAACACCGCGAAGGGTAGGGTAAGCTGGCGGGAGTATCGCCTCACCCATTGGGTGGGGATGATCCCCTTCACACGCCAGGCCACCCAGCCCAGAAGGGTGAGTCCGGCCGCACATAAGGCCCTGCCCACATGCCTCGGCCAGTGAGGTCCTTCCCGGCTCACCACCCAGCCTCGGATAGCCCACTGCCCCCATCCGCCGTGGGCCACGATGCGCGCTTGGTGGAGGCCATCTTCCAGGCCCCTGGCCAGGGGTATCGTCGCCTCACGCCCTAGCGGATCGTATAGAATCGCATAGGAATGTCCCTCCTCATCCTGGGGGAGTGCATTGATCGGTGCCTCATCCACAGTGACCTCCAACCAGGCCCAGGTGTTCCCTCGCTGCACCACCAGCTCCAGTTCTGTTCCGTGGAAGGGGATGGTTAGGCTGTCGCCGGAACGGCCAATGTCAGCTCTCCCCGCCGCCAGCCGCCAGTCCCCTACGTAGTGGCCTGTCGGATGATCGGCCGGATAGCGCCCCGGATAGGCGACCGCAGGGGGGGTGGCGAGCTCCTGCAAGGCGTAGTAGAAAGGCCGGGGGTGCCCCTCCCAATCTAGAAGGGCAAACCCCCAGCGGGGATTATCTAGCGGCAGGGCGGGCTGGTATTCCGCCCAGCACATCACACCCAGCCAGGGCCACTCCCGGCGCGCCCGTTCCACCGCCGCCCGGATCCGCTGGACCTGCTTCTCCTCTCCATCGGTGCCCCAGGGCGAAGGCGCGAGGCAAGCCTCGCTATTCCTGCAGGCCGGAGTAGCGCAGCTTGCTGCGCCGTACCACTCGGAGGGCAGCGTATTCCACCCCCACTCCACGGCCCATATGGGCTTGTCCCCATCGCCGTGGGCCTCCATCACCTCCCGCAGGCGGATGAGGCGGGAGAAGTTGAGCACATCAGGGGAAACACGTCGGTCTTCCGGCCCGCTCCAGAAGCCATAGGGCTTGGCGGCTACCACGTCGAAAAACTCCCCAGCGCCGGCCTGGTACAGCCCCTCTAGGAAAGCTGCCTCGTCCAAATTGAGTGGCCCCTGCTCCCAGGTGGGGGCCAGGCCCGCAGCGAGGATGAGGGCCTGGGGGTCAACCGCCCGGATCTGGGATGCGCCAGCCCGCAGCAGCCGGGCGTAGGTCGCCGGATCTACATGGCGGTCACCCCAATGGGAGCTCAGGTTGGGCTCATCCCAGATCTGATAGCAATGGATCCGATCTCTGTATCGGGCTGCGAAGATGCGGGCAAATTGTCCAAAATCGGCTTCCCTTAGAGGTGGCGTATGAGGATCTCGGCCCTCGCAGGCCCAGGGGGGCGTGGTGTCGAGCACGGCGATCAGCTCCAGGCCCTGGGCCTCGGCAGCGATCACGATGCGATCCCACTGCTCCCAGCGGAACTGCGCCGGAGCGGGCTCGATCTGGGCCCAGGGAAAGGCCTGCCTCACCCAGTGGAAGCCACCAGCGGCGAGCTCCTCCAAGGCCTGGTGTAAGTGTGCTTCATCGTATTGTTCCAGGGCGACGTTCACCCCCCAGGGTGAGCTGGGGTGCTCAATAAGGGGAGGGGGGCCATAGGTGATGCCTCGCTCTTGGCTCGCCTGGTGGGATTCCCAACGCCATCCTCCCCAGAGGAGCAGGAACGCACTCGCCAGCACCAGCAGCGTAGGAGCGCATTGCGATGCGCCCCTACTCCAATCCCTATGCTGTGCGGAAAGAGAGGTCTTCATGATGGCTCAACCTGTCCCCTGGGCCAAGGCCGACCCTTTAGCAAGTCTCAGGACGGGCAACAAAAAGCCCTGTGCTGTTCCTTGTGGAACCGCGCAGGGCTGGCGTACAATCCAAGCACAGATGTGCATCTAGGACAGCACTATGACATCAACCGCTTGTGCCCCTTTCTGCGTCTGCTCTATCCGGAACTCCACCCGTTGACCCTCTTGCAGGGTCTTGAACCCTGACCCCGCAATGCCGGTATAGTGGACGAAAATCTCCTCCCCATCCGCCTTGCGGATGAACCCATATCCCTTGCTATCGCTGAACCACTTCACCTCGCCGATGAGTTTGACCTGGCCTTCATCCTCTTGGCGGCACTGGGGGCAGTATCGCGGTTCGTACACCTCCACACCGCTCTGGGCCAACTTTCGCTGTTCGGTGACGGTGAAGACAAAGGACCGTCCACACCGCTCACAGGTGAGCATCTTATCCGTGAACACCAGCATAACAGCCCCCCTTTCGTGATGCGTGAAGCGTAAAGCGTGGAGCAAATTCCGAGTTACGCTCCACGCTCTACACACAACGCTCCACGAAATCAGTCGACATCGTCTGCCAGAGCGAACTCGACACCGAGCTCCTCTGTCAGCTCAAATTCTTCCTCAGAGAGCCCTCCTATTAACTCTTCCTCTTCCGCAGCCCTCTCCAGCTCGGCCGCTGCCGGACCCACTTCCTCAACCTTGGGGCGTCTGCGGAAGCCAGTACCAGCGGGGATCAGTTTGCCCAGCATGACGTTCTCTTTCAGGCCGCGGAGCTCATCCACCTTGCCCTCCACCGCCGCATCGGCCAGGATGCGGATCGTGTGCTGAAAGGAAGCTGCGGAGAGGAAGCTGTCGGTATTCAGAGCGGCCTTGCTGATGCCCAACAGCACCTCGCGGGCCCGTGCCTGCTCCTTCCCCTCCCTGGCCAAGCGCTCGTTGAGCGCTGCAAAGTCCAGCCGACTTACTACCTCTCCAGGCAGAAGATGACTGTTCCCTGAGGCGGTCACCATCACGGTGTTCATCATCTGGCGGATGATGATCTCGAAGTGCTTGTCGTTGGTGTTCACCCCTTGAGAGCGATAGACGCGCTGCACTTCGGAGAGCAGATAGCGCTGTGTCGGCTCCCGACCCAGGATGCTCAGGATGTGGCGGGGGTTCTTCACCCCCTCGGTGAGCTGTTGGCCGGCCATTACATAGTCGCCATCCTCCACCAGGAGCAGGGCAGCGGAGGGGATCTCATACTCCCGCTCCTCCCGCCGTTCGTAGCTGACCATCAACTGGTGCGCTTCTGGATCGAAGAAGGTGCGTCCACCATGGTCAGCCACGACCTCCGTCTGATTATAGGAGATCAGCACCGTTCCTGCGGTGATCTCCTGGCCGTCATCCACCAGGACCTGGCCATCCAGGGGGACCTCGTAGACATCGTGCAGCATCTCACTATCCACAACGTGCACGATCCGTTGGTCCTCCTCGCGGCGCAACTGTACCAGGCCATCAATCTCGGAGACGATAGCCTCGCCGCGAGGCTTCTTGCGCACCTCCAGCAGCTCTTCCACGCGGGGCAGGCCGTGGGTGATATCGGCCTCCGAGGCCACGCCGCCAGTGTGGAAGGTCCGTAGGGTGAGCTGCGTGCCCGGCTCGCCGATGGATTGGGCAGCGATGATGCCCACCGCCGTGCCCACTTTCACCATATCCCCCCGAGACAGGTCGCGCCCGTAGCACATGGCGCAGATCCCATACCGCAGCTCGCAGGTCATGGGCGATCGGACGCAGATCTCCTCGATGCCCAGCCGCTCGCAGCGGACTGCGATCTCCTCGGTGATCATCTCATTGCGCCCCACCAGCATCTCACCGCTCGTGGAATCGAGGATCGGCCGGGCCGCGACGCGCCCGATGATCCGTTCCCTCATCGTCTGGCCGCCCACATCATCGCTGGCCCGGATCCAGAAGCCGGCCCGGGTGTCGCAGTCCTGGGCATTGATGATGACATCCTGAGCCACATCCACCAGGCGTCGGGTGAGATAGCCCGCATCGGCGGTGCGCAGCGCGGTGTCGGCCAGTCCTTTACGGGAGCCGTGGCTGGAGATAAAGTACTCCAGGGCCGTGAGTCCCTCGCGGAAGCTGGAGCGGATGGGCATGGCGATGATCCGCCCCGACGCGTCGGCCATCAGGCCGCGCATACCCGCCAACTGGGCGATGGGCCCCATGCCCTGCTTGGTAGCCCCTGATTTGGCCATGATGGAGATAGGCCCTGTGGGATCTAAAGCCCCGGCCACCGCATTGGTCACCTCATCCTTGACCCGCGTCCACAGTTCCACCACCTTGGCGTATTGCTCATCCTCAGTGAGCAGCCCGCGCCGATATTGCTGCTCCACTTCGCTCACTTGCTGCGAGGCGCTTTCCAGAATCTCCCCCTTCTCCTCGGGCATCGTCAAGTCGAAAATAGACATGCTGATGCCTGATCGGGTGGCATACTTGAAGCCCGCCTCCTTAATCCGGTCCACTACTTGTGCTGTGCCCTCATCGCCGAACAACTGGTAGCAGCGGGCCACCAAATCCTGCAGTTTCCCTTTATCCAGCACCTCATTCACGAAACGCAACTCCGGAGGGAGGTGTTGGTTGAACAAGACCCGGCCCACTGTGGTCTCAATCACCCCTTCCCTCTGGAAAGCGGGCTGCACATCCCATTCGGCCCCCAGAGGCGGAGCCACCGGCTGCTTGCTATAGACCTTAATCCGGGCATGGAGGTCCACAGCGCCCATCTCGTAGGCATACTGTACCTCATCCAGAGAAGTGAAGATTTTGCCTTCCCCTCTCTGGAGCTCTAGAACCTCCATGGTCATGTAGTAGCAACCCAGGACTATATCCTTGGTGGGGCCTACCATGGGCGAGCCATCGGCCGGCTTGAGGAGGTTGCGTGAGGACAGCATCAACTCCCGCGCCTCTTGAACTGACTTGGGGGAGAGAGGGATGTGGACGGCCATCTGGTCGCCATCGAAGTCAGCATTGAAAGCCGTACACACCAGGGGATGGATCTGGATCGCCTTTCCTTCGATCAGGACCGGCTCGAAGGCCTGGATGCCCAAACGGTGGAGGGTTGGCGCTCGGTTGAGCAGCACCGGCCGCTCTTTGACCACCTCTTCCAATACCTCCCAGACCTCCGGTTGGCTCCGCTCCAGCACGCGCTTGGCCCCCTTAACATTGTTGGCGTAGTTATATTCCACCAGTTTAGAGATGACGAAGGGCTTGTACAGCTCCAGCGCCATCTCGCGAGGCAGGCCACACTGATGCAGGTTGAGCTCGGGGCCGATGACAATCACTGAGCGGCCGGAGTAATCCACCCGCTTGCCTAGCAGGTTTCGGCGGAAGCGTCCCTGTTTGCCCTTGAGCATGTCGGACAGGGACTTGAGCTCCCGGTGTCCGCGCTGGGAGGTGGCCTTGCCGCGGCGCGAGTTGTCAATCAAGGAATCCACGGCCTCTTGGAGCATCCGTTTCTCGTTGCGCACGATCACATCGGGCGCGCCCAGCTCCAGCAGCCGCTTGAGGCGGTTATTGCGATTGATGACCCGACGGTAGAGATCGTTGAGATCGCTGGTGGCAAAGTGCCCACCATCCAACTGCACCATGGGTCGCAGATCGGGCGGGATGACCGGAAGGACAATGAGGATCATCCACTCCGGGCGGTTGCCCGATTTGCGCAGTGCCTCGACGACCCGCAGGCGTTGCGTGGCCTTCTTGCGCCGCTGTTTGGAACCGGTGGTTCGGATCTCCCGCCACAGGGCCCGGGCCATCTTGTCTAAGTCAATGTCCTTGACAATCTCATACAGGGCCTCAGCTCCCATGCCGGCTTTGAAGATGTTGCCCCACCTGGCCTTTAGCTCCCGGTATTGGGCCTCATTCAAAAGCTGACATTGACGGATCTCCTCGACCGTAGCTCTGTCATCATCAACCCGGCCAGCCAGTTGCTCGATCCGCCGCTCCACCTGTTCTCGCAAGGAGCTGATCTGCTCTTCCAGAGAGTGGTGTAATCGCTCGATTTCCTCCTCAACCAGCCGCCCGTTTTCCTCTTGCCGTTGCCGGATGGCCTCCTCAATCACGCTCAGATATCCCTGCACCACCTCGTTAAGACGGGTGAGGTGACTCAAGGCCACCATCTCGCCGGCAGCCACGATGACCGGCCCGGGGCCCTGGGTATCCTGGGGATGAAACATCAGATCATGGTCTATCACCTGCCCGCGCCGGCGCTCCAGCTCGATCTGCAGCCGTTGGGCTTCATCCACGATCTTCTCTGTCTGAGCGTTCAGCTCCTGCTCCAGTCGTTCATATTCCGCATCGCGCGTCTCCTCCAGCTTGGCGATCTCCTCCTCCATCCGTTGGGTGAGAGTGGCTTTCTGCTCTTCCAGTTCTTGGAGGACATGCCCTCGCCCGGTTTCCAGCTCCTCATCCAGTCGGTTCAGGGCCCTCTGCCGCGCTTCCTCATCCACCCAGGTGACCACGTATTGAGCGTAGTAGAGGATGCGATCCAGATCACGACGACCAATGTCCAGCAGCCGTCCCAAGTGGCTGGGCAGTCGGCGGGTGTACCAGATGTGCGCGATGGGGGTTGCCAATTCGATGTGGCCCATCCGCTCCCGCCGTACCGAGGATCGGGTCACCTGCACGCCGCACTTCTCACAGGTGATCCCCTTGTAGCGGATCCCCTTGTATTTGCCACAGTAGCACTGATAATCCTTAGTCGGGCCGAAGATGGCCTCGCAGAAGAGCCCATCCTTTTCCGGTCGGAGACGCCGATAGTTGATCGTCTCCGCCTTGGTCACCTCGCCGTAAGACCAGGAACGGATCTCATCTGGCGAAGCCAGGCCAACGCGTAGCGCTTTAAAATCCTGTAGCTCCAAATCCTGCCTCCTTACGTAGTAAAGCGTGAAAGCATCACGCCTCACGTTTCATGTATCACGCTTTGCAGATACCGCTGGGCTGTGGTCTCAACTCGCCGGTGCCCCAGGAGCTCCGCAACCAACGATACATCCTCAGTAGCCTCCAGCATGGTCAGGGCGAAGGTGTCGCGCAGCACCTGTGCTGTCACTCCCTCCAGATGCACGGCCTGCGCGTAGGTCTGTACCAAACCCTGCACTCTCCGAGGAGAGAGGGGACGTCCCCCTTGGCTCAGGAAAAGATGATGCACGCCGGGTATACTGGGGCGCACCTGGAGATACTCCTTCAGGGCCTCACACACCGCCGGGCTGAGAGAGACGTAGCGGCCTCCATCTCTTCGACACTGGCCGACCAGCAGATATCCAGCCTCTCCCAGGAACTCCACATCCTCCAGTTGTAGCTCCACCAGCTCGCTGACTTTCACCCCGGTGCCCAGGAGAAGGAGGATGATGGCATAGTCCCTTTTGAGCAAGCTGGACCGGGCTGCGCTGCGGATCGCATCCAACAGGGCCCGCGTCTCCTCATCGGTGAGCGCCCGGGGAGGGACGAGCTTCGGTCGGGGCAGGGGCCACACATCACGGGCCGGGTTGGCGGCCATCCAGCCCTCAGTCCTGGCGAACTCGTAGAACTTGCGGAGGGCATGAACCCGACGGTTGATGGTGCTGAGAGTCCGCCCTTCCCCTCCCATGCTTTCCTGGTAACGTTGAATGTCCTCTGTCTGTACTCCCAGCAGTCCGCCATTGGGGGAGAGTTGATTCTCCAACCAACGGGCAAAGCAGCGCAGATCGGCCATATAGTTGACCACGGTCGTAGCTGCCAGGCCTGTCCTTACCAGGGACTCCTCGAACTGGGTGAGCAGAATTTCATCCAAACTGTACATAGGGGAAAGGATAAGTTCCAGAGCCTGCCCTGAGCAAAAGGAAGAACCCCAAGGGTATGACGCTTGTGAGCTGCCTGTCCTAGGCATCAGGCCAGGGAAAAAGAAGTTGACGGCTAGACAATTAAAAGAAGCAATAGAGTGCCCTCCCTGCTTCTCCGGATCCCTAATTTATACGCTATAATTATACAACACCTTTGTCTTTTTGTCAAAGCGATTTTCACTGAGAGAGACAACAAGTAACGAGTGGATGAGGCACCGAGTAGATTGAACCCTCGTTGACTCGGTGCCTCGTCAACTCATTACCCCCTGCGGAGATAGGCCTCCATGAAGCCATCCAGGTCCCCATTGAGGACGGCCTCGGTATTCCCCACCTGGTAGCCAGTGCGCAGGTCCTTCACCATGCGGTAGGGATGCAGGACATAGGAGCGGATCTGATTTCCCCAACCCGCCTGCACATGTTCACCCTTGAGCCGCGCCTGTTCCTCCTCCCGCTTCCTCTGCTCCAAATTCAAGAGGCGTGCCCGCAGGATGCGCATAGCTGTGGCCCGGTTCTGAACCTGGGAGCGCTCATTCTCACAAGTGACCACAATGCCGGTGGGGATGTGGATGATGCGCACCGCCGTGCTGCTCTTCTGCATGTGCTGTCCGCCAGGGCCGCTGGAGCGGTAGGTGTCAATGCGCAGATCCTTGGGGTCTATCTGCACCTCGATGTCCCCCAGCACATCGGGCATCACTTCCACGAGGGCGAAGGAGGTGTGGCGTCGGTGGGCGGCGTCGAAGGGGGAGAGGCGCACTAAGCGATGCACGCCCCGCTCGGAGCGAAGGTAGCCGTAGGCGTAGGGGCCGGCCATCGAGACGATGACGCTTTTGATGCCCGCTTCCTCTCCCGGTGAGAGATGGTATATCTGAGTCTTGAAGCCCCGCCCTTCTGCCCAGCGCAGGTACATGCGCAGTAACATCTCCACCCAATCCTGCGATTCGGTACCCCCAACCCCGGCGTGGATGGCCAGGATGGCATCCCGCTGGTCGTAGGGCCCCGAGAGATGCAGCAAGGACTCCCGTCGCTCCAGTTCCGCCGCCAGGGCCTCCGTATCCGCTTCGATCTCCGAGATCAGGTTTTCGTCCTCATCGGCAACCGCCAACTCCAAGAGGTCCAGGAGATCCGCCACTCGATGGGACAAGCCCCGCCAGCCCTCCACTTCCTCTCGGAGCGCAACCAGCTTCTGCACAGTCTCCTGTCCTTGCTGGGAGTCGTCCCAGAAGTCGGGGGCCTGCATAGCCTCCTCCAGGCAAGCGATCTCCTGCTCCTTGTCCGTCAGTCAAAGTTGGTCCATCAACTGGTCCAGGCGCTGTCGCAAGTCCTCTAATTGGGTACGCAATGCTTCCATACCTACCTCGCTCGTGTCAGAAGTATGTGAAACTGGAATTTGCTGCTAGAGGTAACTTTCAC
>CAYRNM010000058.1:0-15797 GCA_964425465.1 uncultured Anaerolineae bacterium
GACCTCGCTCTATCTGTACCTGGCCCCGGAGCGGGTGAAAATGGACAGGGCCCGTGCGGACAACGATGTGCGGGGCACGGTTCTGAGCTCCGACAGCACCCCCGATTATCCCGTGCGCTTCAATGACATCTGGGGACGCTGGACGAAGATCGGTGTCCACGGAGACCCCACTGCCGCTACGGCGGAAAAGGGCCAGATCATCTTCGAAGCCGCAGTGTCACGCCTGATCGACATCGTGGATGAATGGCGGGCCTGGCCCATCGGTGAGCGCTCTGACCAACACAGCGCACCCGTCCAGTCCCACATCCGCTGGTAAGCAGGAGGGAAACGATGAGAATACGCGAGATTCGGGCCGTGGGGCTGCGCGGTGAGACCCCTGAAGGAGGCTGGAGCAACGAACTGCAGCCCGAGGACTGCGTGCACACCCTGGTCGCTGTCCTCACCGATGAGGGACTGACCGGCCTGGGCAGCGTCTACACCAGCGAGGATCTGGTGCGCGGTGCGCTGGCCGTGCTGGAGCCACTCTACCGGGGCGAAAACGCGCTGGAGCCAGAACGGGTCAGCGAGAAGCTACACCAGCACACCTTCTGGCAGGGGCGAGGCGGCTCAATTACCCACACCATCAGCTCCATTGACATCGCGCTCTGGGACCTGCTGGGCCAGGCCATCGGACAACCCATCGGCCGGCTGTTGGGCGGGCGCTACCGGGAGCGGGTGCGCCCCTATGCCTCTCTGCTGATGCAAGACCCCGAACCCCTGGCCGATCACCTGCTGGAGATAAAGGCGCAAGGGTTTCGGGCCTTCAAGATCGGCTGGGGGCCTTTCGGACGTCGTAGCAACACGCTGGATGAGGCCATGGTGCGCGCTGCACGAGAGGCTGTGGGGCTGGATGCGCTGCTGATGGTGGATGCGGGCGGCAGTGACGCCTTCTGGAGACAGGGCTACAAGTGGGCCTGGCGTACAGCGCACATGCTGGCCGAATATGACGTGGCCTGGTTCGAGGAGCCCCTGAAGCCTGACGCGCTGGATGATTACGTCCTGCTGCGCCGGGCAGCGCCGGTGCCTATTGCGGGCGGCGAAGTGCTGACCCGCCGCCAGTCCTTCCAGCCCTGGCTGCAGGCTGGCGCCTTCGACATAGTGCAGCCCGATGTGACCAAGGTAGGTGGCATCAGCGAGGAGCGCCACATCGCCTGGATGGCCCAGGAGCACGGCGTGCGCTTCATTCCTCATGGCTGGAACACGGCCATCGGCCTGGCCGCCGATCTTCAACTGGCCTCCGCCTTTGCCGATACCGACCTGGTAGAATATCAGATAGGCTCACCCTACATTGATGAGATCGCTGCTGGGGGCTGGACACTGGACGCAGAGGGGATGCTCTCCATCCCTGACGCGCCGGGCCTGGGCCTGACGCTGGACTTGGACGCCGTAGCCAAGTACACTGGCGGAGCGCGCCTTCTAGACGAATAGGAGGCGATTCATGTCACCGATGACCCACAGAGAGAGGGCCATGGCGGCGCTCTCGCACCAAGAGCCGGATAGGGTGCCCCTAGATTTCGCCTCCACCAGGGACTCCAGCATCGTCGTCGAGGGCTACGAACGGCTGAAAACCCACTTCGGCATCCAAGCGGAGAACGTGCTGACCAGCAGGATGATGCAAGTGGTGGATGTGGACGAGCGGATACTGGAAGCCCTGGACATTGATACCCGAGGGGTCTTCCCTGCCGCCCCGCCCGATGTGATCCTGGGCGAAGGCCACTATCGGGACGAATGGGGAGTGGAGCGGGTGAAGCCACCGGGGTCATTTTACTACGATCAACGTCGTTTCCCCCTGGCCGGCGAGATCACCGTGAGCGACATCGTACGCTATCCGTGGCCTGACCCCCATGACCCCATCAGGAGGGAAGGGCTCAAGGAGCGCGTCCAACAGATCCGAGAGGAAACCGACTGCGCGGCGGTGTTGAACCTACAAAGTGGGTTTGTACACACTAGCCAGTACCTGCGGGGATTTGAGGACTGGTTCCTGGACTTCGCAAGAGATCGCAGGTTGCTTGAGACCCTCTTCGACGCCGTTCTGGAGGTGAGCCTGGCCATCTGCCAGGAGCTGTTGGAAGAGGTCGGCTCGGAGGTGGATGTGCTCATGGCCTCCGATGACCTCGGCCTGCAGGGCGGGTTGATGGTTTCCCCGGAGGCCTATCGAGAGCTGATCAAGCCCCGCCACAAGCGATACTTTCAACTGATGCACGATATGTCGCCGGCCAAGGTGTTCTTCCACACCTGCGGCTCAGTCGTGGACATCCTGGACGACCTGGTGGAGATTGGGGTGGATGTCCTCCATCCGGTGCAGGTCTCAGCAGCAGGGATGGATCCAGCACAACTGAAGACAAGGTGGGGGGAGAAGCTGGCCTTCTGGGGAGCGATTGACACCCAGCGCGTCCTGCCCTACGGCAGCGTGGAGGACGTCAGAGCCGAGGTGGAGCGTCGCATAGAGGAACTGGGGCTGGGCGGAGGGTACGTGCTGGGCGCTGTCCACAACATCCAGCCGGATGTGCCAATGGAGAACCTGCTGGCCATGTACCGTCATGCCAGAGAATACCGTCCTTCGTATGCCGGGTGACCTTGAGTGTGATGGAAGGAGACCCCCATGCGCGATGGCGAGCGATTGGTCAAATGGTTGACTTTTCAGGAGGTAGACCGCCCACCCTACTACCAGGGCTTCTTTGGCTGGGACCTGACCCACGAACGATGGCAGCGGGAATCAGGGCTGCGGAACCTCAACCTCATGGCCTACTTCAATCTGGACTACGGCTTCGAGGTGGTGCCCGTGCCCCTGGGGATGTACCCTCCCTTTGAGCGGGAGGTCATCGAGGAAAAGGGCGAGTTCTACATCGAGCGCGATGAAAAGGGCATCCTCATGCGTCAGCGGCGGGACAAAGGCTCCATGCCCGAGTTTCTGGAGCATCCGGTGAAGGGCTGGGAAGATTGGGAGCGCATCAAAGCAGAGCGCTTCGACCCCGACCATCCAGGCCGCTACCACGCCGACTGGGAGGCCTTCAACGGTTATCTGGAAAGCACCGGCTCGGTGGCCCAACTGGGCTACTTCCCCTACGGTGTCTTCGGCACACCGCGGGACCTGATGGGCGCCGAGGAGATCCTGATGGCCTTCTACGACCAGCCCGACCTGGTGCGCGACATGATGGACACCCTCACCGACTTCTGGATCCGCATCTTCGACCGGGTGACGGAGCATGTGAAAGTGGCCTGCATTCACCTCTGGGAGGACATGGCGGGGCGGCAGGGCTCGCTCATCTCCCCCCAGATGGTGCGCCAGTTCATGATGCCCAACTACCGAAAGATCAAGGACTTCGCCGACGCCAGGGACATCCCCCTGATGAGCGTGGACTCCGATGGGGATGTCTCGGAGCTGGTGCCCATCATGATGGAACATGGCGTGAACTTCTTCTGGCCCTTCGAGGTGCAGGCCGGCTGCGACATCGAGGCGTACCGGCGCCAGTACCCCCGGCTGGGGATCCTGGGCGGGCTGGACAAGCGGGCCCTGGCTCAGGACAGGGAGGCCATTGACCGTGAGCTGGCCTGCGCCGAGCGGATGTTCCAGCACTCCGGTTACGTGGCCAGCCCCGACCACGGCGTCCCGCCCGATGTGCCCTGGGAGAATTACAAGTACTACCTGGAGCGGCTGAGGGAGCTGGTGGGGAAAAAGTAGGGAACCGGCATGCGCAAACCCATGGCCATAGCCAACTGGAAGATGGAGATGACCATTGCCCAGAGCTTGGCCTTCGTGCGGGACTTTCAACAGGCCATCGGAGACCTGGCTCAGACAGTGGACATCCTCCTCTGCCCGCCCTACACCGCCCTCCACCCCGTCGCGCAAGCGCTGAAGGACAGCCCCATCCAGCTCGGCGCGCAGAACCTCTCCGCAGCACGGGGTGGGGCCTACACGGGGGAGATCTCGGCCGCGCTGCTGGCCGACGTGGGCTGCCAGTGGGTGCTGGTGGGCCACTGGGAGGTACGACGCCATTTCGGTGAGACGGATGAGACCGCCAACCGCAAGGTGCACCGCGCCCTGGAAGCTGGCCTGAGGCCTATCCCGCTCATCGGCGAGGCGCAGGGCGAAGGGGATCAGTTCCGCGAGGCATTGGCCATCCGGCTTCCGAGGGTATTGGCCGGATGTGATGCGGAACAGGTCCGGGGGATGGCTTTCGTCTACGAGCCGGAGTGGACCATCGGTGCGGCAGAACCGGCCCCAGCGGAGCACGTGGCCGCGGGGTGCAGGTTCATCCGACAGTGGCTTCGGGAAACCTATGGAGAGGGGACCGCTCAGGCGGTGCGCATCATCTACGGGGGCAGCGTGATGCCGGAGTGTGCCCGGGACTTACTGGAAGCGGCCGACATGGATGGCTTAGGGGCCACCCGCAAAGGCCGGCAGGTGGAGAGCTTCGCCCAGATCGTGCGGCTCATTGCCGCTGCCAAGGGCATCGTGTCAGAGGTGAAGGAGTAAGATGGCCGATTTCGTTGTCTCTACGACTTATTTCGATCAACCGGGTCAGGCCAACACCGACCGCACACTGGAGATCGCCAAGAAGCGGGCAGGGGAGTTGGACATCAGGACCATCCTGGTCGCCTCCACTCAGGGCACGACGGGGGTGAAGGCCGCCCAACGCTTCACCGACCGGAAGGTCGTCGTGGTCACCCACTCCACCGGCTTCAAGGAGCCAAACTTTCAGGAATTGACAGCGGAGAACCGCGCTCAGATTGAAGCCGCGGGGGCGACGATCCTGACCTGTCAGCATGCCCTGGGGGGTGTCAACCGCGCCGTTCGCAGGAAATGGGGCACCTACGAGTTGGACGAGATCATCGCCTACATCCTCCGCACCTTCGGTCAGGGGATGAAGGTGTGCGTGGAGATGGCTCTCATGGCTGCCGATGCGGGGCTGGTGCGGGTGGATGAGCCCTGCATCACCATCGCCGGCACCGGCCGCGGAGCCGACACCGCCCTGGTGCTTACCCCGGCCAACGCCCAGGACTTCTTCGACCTTAAGATCCACGAGATTCTGTGTAAGCCACGGCTGGCATAGAAGTAGGGGCGAGGCATCCCTGGCTGGCTGTATTCAATATGGAGCAGCGCTCGGCAGTGGGGGCATCCAGTTATGGTCAAACGGCTCTTGGGGATGCCTTGTCCCTACATCTGGCTGTGGTAGATCCGATCCACCAACTCCATCATCCTCACCGCGTCGCCCAGGTGCGTCTGCGGTAGGCACCCCTCCTTTACGCAATCTATGAAGTGACGGCTCTCGGCGGTGAAGCCGTAATACACACGAAACTCGTCGCTTCCCGCAACCTCTCGCGTGTCCAGTACCTCCTCTACTGCGCCATCATCGGCGTAAATGTGGGCCATAGAGTCAGGGTCCACGAAGGCGGATATCCCTCGGGCGTGCAGCTCAAAGGTGTGCACCCGCTTGCCCACCTTGTAGCTATTGAGCAGGTGTCCCACAGCGCCACCCTGAAACCTGAGCAAAGCATTGAAGCCGGAGGGATAGTCGGCGTAATGCCAGCTCACATCGCTGACCACTCGCTCCACTTCGCCACAAAGCCAGCGCAACGTGTCCAGACAGTGGATCACATCGGTGGTGAGGAGGTCCACTGCGCCATCGTAATACTGTGGTTGGTCCAACATATGCTTGTAGAAGGTCGCCACGGCCTGGATGACGGGCCCTCGCCCCTCCACCCGGCGGCGGCACTCCACCAGCAGGGGGATGAAGCGCCGGTTGAAACCCACCATGGTCAGCGAGCCGTGCTTCTCGGCCAGATTGGCCAGGGAGCGAGTCTGGCCCAGCGTGACCCCCGGTGGCTTCTCCAGAAAGGCAGGCAATCCCTGCTGGATCACCCACAGCAGGGGATCGAAGAGATGGTGAGGGCGCAGGATCACGTACACTGCCTCGGGCGCTGTTTCCTCGATCATCCGCTGATAGTCGGCGTAGGCCCGTGGGATGCCGAAGTGACGGGCGGTCTCCTCCCGTCGTTCGGCAACGAGGTCACAGCAGGCGACCAGCTCCACATCCTCGAAGGAGGCCAGGGAGGGATAGTGGACCTGGTTGGCCAGATGGCCGCAGCCGATGAACGCCACGCGCACTTTGTCTTGAGCCATGCTCTCCTCCTCTCTGCTCCAAGCTGGGCGCTTTGGCGTCCATTCTATGCCATCCAACCGCTTCTGTCAAGTCGGCTCATCTTGCCCAAACTCCCACAAAGGACTATACTTAACCCTAGTAAGCCATCGGAGTGGGGGGAAGGCATCTGTGGGGACGCTGTACGTGGTGGGCACTCCCATCGGCAATCTGGAGGACATTACCCTGCGCGCACTGTGCATGCTGCGCCAGGTGAGCCTCATCGCCGCCGAGGACACCCGCAGTACAAGCCGACTTCTGCGCCACTACCACATCGAGGCACCTCTCACCAGCTATTGGGAGCACAACAAGCTCTCCAAGCTGGATACGATCCTAGCTACACTGGAGGAGGGAGATGTGGCCCTGGTATCGGAGGCGGGGATGCCTGGTCTCTCTGATCCTGGCTACGAGCTGATCCGCGTCGCCATCGAAGCCGGCCACCGGGTGAGCCCCATCCCTGGTCCTACCGCCCCTATCACTGCCCTGGTCGTGTCCGGCCTGCCCACCGACCGCTTCCTCTACCTGGGCTTTCTGCCCCGCAGGGCCAGGGCCCGGCGAAGGCTGCTGGCTGAGGTATCGTCAGCGCAGTGCACACTCCTGGCCTTCGAGGCCCCCCATCGTTTGCTGGACACACTGAAGGATGTAGAGCGCATCCTGGGCGATCGGGAGATGGCCATCGCTCGGGAGCTGACCAAACTCCACGAGGAGGTCTGGCGAGGGCGGGTCAGTCAGGCCCGCGCCCACTTCGCCGCCCAGCCGCCACGGGGGGAGTTCACGCTGGTGATCGCCGGCGCTGGCCTCCAGCAGACACGTTGGGAGGAGGAAAGGGTCCGAGCCACCGTGGAGGACCTCCTGGGGGCCGGGGTTCCTCGGCGAGAGGCGGTCAAAGCCGTGTCAGAGATGGCCAACTGGCCAGCGCAAGAGGTGTATCAACTGGCACTCACCAAGGAGGAGAAATGATGGACCTGGATCAACCATCGCATTTCAGCACTGTAGACCCCCAGGACATGCGGGGCCATATTGACCGCTGGGCTGAGCAGTGCCAGCAGGCCTGGGAACAGGTGCAGGGCTTTGTTCCATCGCTGGCTGTGCCCCGCTTCCAGGGGGTGGTCATTCTGGGGATGGGCGGCTCGGCCATCGGAGGGGACCTGCTGGCCGCCCTGGCCGCCGACTCAAGCCCGGTGCCCATCTGCATCAACCGCGACTACACCCTGCCCGACTGGGTGGGTGACAACACACTGGTCATCAGCTCCAGCTACTCCGGCGACACCGAGGAGACGTTGGCCGCCTTTAAGGCCGCTCGACGGCGGGGCTGCCACCTGCTGGCCCTGAGCTCGGGTGGCCAGTTGGCCAAGCTGGCCCGCCAGTACTCCACTCCCTGGCTGCACATCCCCTATCCGTCGCCGCCCCGGGCCGCCCTGGGCTACTCCTTCATCTTCCTCGTCGGACTGGCCCAGCGGATGGGGCTGCTGCCCGATCAGAGTGAGGCAGTGGATGAGGCGGTACACATACTCAACAAGCGGCGGAGAGAGATCGGCGCCCAGGTCCCGACCGCCGAAAACCAGGCCAAGCAGTTGGCTCTGGAGCTGAAGGATCGCTTGCCGGTGATCTACGGCGCGGGCATCCTGGCCCCCGTCGCCCGCCGCTGGAAGACACAGATTAACGAGAACGCCAAGAGCTGGGCCCTGTGGGAGGAGATGCCGGAATTCGACCATAATACGGTGGCCAGCTTCGGCCTCCCCAAGCCCCTGCTCAAGCAGATCTACGCCATCGCACTCACCTCTCCAGCCATGCACTCCCGCCACCGGCTGCGCTTTGAGATCAGCGCCGAACTGATCGCCAGGGAGGAGATCGCTCAGAAGGAGGTAGAAGCCCAAGGGCAGTCACCCCTGGCCCAGATGGTGAGCACTATCCAGTTCGGCGATTACGTCAGCTTCTACCTGGCTATGCTCTACGAAGTGGATCCCACCGATATCCCCAATATCAAGTACCTGAAGAAACGATTGGGAGAGAAGCCATCGGACCTGTGATCAAACTCCTTCACTTCGCCGATGTACACCTGGGCATGGAAAGCTATGGGCGCTGGGACCCGGCCACAGGGCTCTCCCTGCGGCTGATGGACTTCCTGGGAGCTTTCGACCGCATCGTGGAGCGGGCCCTGGCCGAGGAGGTGGACCTGGCCATCTTCGCCGGCGATGCCTACAAGAGCCGTGACCCCACCCCTACCTACCAGCGGGAATTCGCCGCTCGAATTCGGCGCCTGGCCCAGGCCGGCATCCCGGTGGTGTTGCTGGCTGGCAATCACGACACCCCCCATGCCATCGGACGGGCAAACGCTATCGAGATCTTTGACACCTTAGGCGTGGAGAATGCCCATGTCCTTCAGCGACCGCAGGTCCTCACCATCTCCACCAGAGATGGACCGGTACAGGTGGTAGGGCTGCCCTGGATCGTGCGCAGCACGCTTCTGGCCCACGAGGAGTACAAAGGGCTCTCGCTGGGGGAGGTCAACGCCCTCATCGCCGATATGGTGACCAACATTGTAACCCACCCCCAGGAGGGGCTCATCAGCCGGCTCGATCCTTCTTTGCCTACGGTGTTCACCGCCCACGGCACGGTGCAGGGGGCCACCTACAGCTCGGAGCGGAGCGTGATGCTGGGTCAGGAGGTGATCCTGCCCCCTAGCCTGGTGGTGCACCCCGCCTTCGATTACGTCGCCCTGGGCCACATCCATAAGCACCAGGTGCTCAACGACCACCCGCCGGTGGTGTACTCCGGCTCCATCGAGCGCATGGATTTCGGCGAAGAGAGAGAGCAGAAGGGTTTTGTCCTGGCGCAGATCTGGCGTGGCGGGGCCGAGTGGGAGTTTATCCCCCTGCCGACCCGTCCCTTCGTCACCATTGAAGTGGAGGCCACCGGGCCTGATCCCACAGCCCAGGTGATAGCGGCCGTTAGAGGGCAGGAGATCGGAGGCGCTGTGGTGCGTCTGATCATTCACACCACCGCTGAGTGGGAGCCCCTCCTGCGCGACGAGGAGATCCGGCAGGCGCTGGAACCGGCCTTCCACCTGGCAGCACTGGTCCGCGACGTGGAGCGCCCGGCACGGCTGCGGCTGGGGAGCCGGGCCGCGGCGGAGCTCAGCCCCGAAGAACTGCTGCGACACTACCTGGAGATGAAGGGGACCAGCCCTGAACGGACCAAAGCGCTTCTGGAGCACGCACGGGAGATTTTTAAGGCAACGAGTGGGTGAGTAACGAGTAATGAGTTGCCCCTTGGACAGCCGCAGGGCAGGCTATCCCTCGTTTCTCGGTGACTTGTTACTCGCTGCCCCCACAAGGGAGGCAATGTGAGCTCCCAACGCTGGACAACTCTGGGCCAACTCCGCCTGGTGGCAGGGGAGGTCTGGGGATTACCAGCCAATATGCTCCTGCGAGCACCCTCCCACTGGCTTAAGCCCCCTAGGGAGGCGCTCTACATCCTCCTGGCCCTGGATGGGCCGCCGTTAGCGCGCGAGCCACTGGAGGGTACAGCGGTGAGGGCCCTGGCGGACGAGTTCTTTGGGGCCCGGGGCAGCATCACCGCCTGCCTGCAACGGGGGATCGAAGCAGCTAACAGGCTGCTGTGTCGGGAGAACGAAGAATCATTTCCCGAGGGCAGGCGATACGGCAGGGTGGCCTGCCTGCTGCTTCGGGGTGATCGGGCCTACCTGGGTCAGGTCGGGCCGCCGAGGGCTTACCTCTATCAAGCGGGGAGAGTGCGAAGCTATGCCCCCCGGGAGCCAGAGGCCCTGTTGGGCCAAGGGGAACGGGTCCCAGTCCACCTCTCCCAACTCCCGCTGACCGCCGAGGCCCGCATCCTGTTGACCGATCGCCTGTGGGAGGAACTGATCCTAGAGGAGGCGCTGGCGGAGCCTAACGCCGGGGTCGCCTGGGAGTCAGTGGTTGCCCTGGCCCCCACAGCCGACAGTTCAGCGTGGCTGATCGGCCCGGCGTCAGAGGCATCTGAAGTGCAGGAACTGGTCGGGGGAATCCCCCCTCGGGCACGGCAGGTGATGTACGCCAAGCCTCCTGTGGCTCAGGTGCAGTCCCTCTCGCGAGCGGCAGGAGGAGTGTGGGGGTGGATCAGCCAGGCTGGGAGGGAGGTCGGTGAGGGTGTCCTGCCCCGTCCGCTGTTCGCCCCACCAGAGCAGCGGGCTCAGGGGATGGGGCCCCACCTGGGCACCCTATTGCAGCCCTATCTCCCCCTGGTCGCTCTGGCCATTCCCCTGTTGGTCCTGCTGTTCACCGGCCTTCTTTATTGGCGAACACAGGCGGAGGGTGGCACCGAATTTGCTGCCTATTTCCGCCAAGCCCAGAAGGCCCTCTCCATTGCTGCCCGGCCCGATACGGATCAAGCTGCAGCGCGGGTCTATCTGCAGAGCGCGCTGGCCCAGATTGACGCGGCACTGGCCCTGCGTCCTGGCCAAAAGGATGCCCAGGAGTTACAGTGGGAGGTGCAGAGGCGACTCGACCTGCTGAATCGGGTCACGCGCTTGATTTTCATCCACACGCTGTACGAGTATCCGCCCCAGAGCGAGCCGAGCCGGGTGCTGGAGGCCGAGGGTGTCATTTACGTCCTGGACCGGGGTACAAACCGGGTGTATCGCCACCGTCTGGATGAATCGGGCCAATCCTTGACCGAGGAGGAGACCGTGGTCCTGCTGCAGCAGGGAGAGGAAGTGGAGGGCAAGGCAGTGGGGGCTATGGTGGACATGGTGTGGTTGCCCACGGATGAGGGAGGGCGACTGCTGATCCTGGATCAGAAAGGTACACTCTGGGCTTATGCCCTCGGTAGAGAAGTGCGGGCACTGACTTTGCCAGGATTGGATGTCAGCTCAGAGACGGGATGGCGCTTGGCCAGCTACCGTGGACGCCTCTATGTGCTGGTACCAGAGCAGGGACAGGTGCTCCGCTACCCCACAAGGGGAAACACCTTTGAGTCACCGGAGGTCTACTTCCCACCCAGCACGGGGGTGGACCTCAGCGGCGTGAGGGATATGGCCATTGATGGCTACATCTACCTACTGTGGGAGATGGGACTGGTGCGCCGTTTCCTGGGGGGTGAGGAGCAGCCGTTGTCCATCCTGCTGCCCGATGCACCCTTGAGCCAGACGCCAGCCCTCTTTGCCCGCCCGGACGAAGAGGCAGCTTATCTGTACCTTGTGGACACAGCACAACAACGGGTAGTGCAATTGACCAAAGAAGGGGAGCTGGTTCGCCAGTTGAGGGCCCAGGCCCCCTATCTCTTCACTGATTTGCGCGGCCTATTCGTGGATGAGGCCCAGAGCCGGCTGTTGGTCACCGACGGCCACCGATTATTACTGGCCGAGGTGCCTCCCCTGCCGACATCACGAAAGGGACGTGATATAATGGGATAGATTTTCGGGGCTGCAGCGCCCCTGCTACGAGCTGCTTGACCATGCGAAGCTTTGAGCGAAGGGATGGCATCTGAATCATGGGTAGAAAAAGAACTCGCCCCTCAGGAGGCAGACGAACCTTCCTGGCGATCATCATCGTGCTCTTTCTGGTCGGTATCCTCTACTCCAACTACCTGTTTTACATCACCATTCGGGACACCGTAGCCTATGCCCAAATCCCTGTGCTTCAGCAACCACCTCGGGTCAGTGGATACTTTGTACCACCGGCGAGCGCTGAGAGCACTCAGGAAGGTAAGGAGCAGGCCGAGCCCCAACCCCTCCCCCGCATAGAGCGCCAGGAACGGGTGAATGTGCTGCTCCTGGGCATTGACGAGCGCACCTCGCAGAATGGTCCCTGGCGCACGGACACCATGATCGTGCTCACCGTGGACCCCGCCACCAAGACAGCGGGGATGCTCTCCATCCCCCGTGACCTGTGGGTGTCCATTCCGGGTTTTGGGGAGAACCGGATCAACACCGCTCATTTCCTGGGCGACCTCAAAGAGTATCCGGGTGGAGGGCCAGCCTTGGCCAAGAAGACGGTGCAGTTGAACCTTGGCATCCCCATTCACTACTACGTGCGCGTCAATTTCGTGGGCTTCGAAAAGGTGATTGACACCATCGGTGGCATAGACATTGACGTCCTGCAGGAGATCAACGATCCCAAGTATCCGGACAACAACTTCGGCTATGATCCCCTGTATATCCCGGCGGGCTATCACCACATGGATGGAGAGCTGGCGCTCAAATATGCCCGCACCCGGCATGGCAACAGTGATTTCGACCGCATCAAGCGGCAGCAACAGGTGATCATGGCCGTGTATGACCGGGTCATGCAGTTGGGGTTGCTGCCCCAGATGTTACCTAGGCTGCCGCAACTGGTAGACAGCGTGGGCGATGCCATTCAGACTGATATCCCTCTGAGCGAGCTTTGGGCCCTAGGACAACTGGTCCGGGAGATAGACCGGGATCGCATCAAAGCCGGGGCCATTGATGAGACCATGACCAAGCCCATCACCACTCCCCAAGGGCAGCAGATCCTATGGCCTGATCGGGAGAAGATCCGCCCGCTCATTGACGAACTGTTCACCAACCCCTCTTCACAGCCCGGGCCACTGCAGCCTGAGGCAAATGATCCGAGCCAGCATCTGCGGTTTGGACACAAGCACATACTGGGATATACTCTACTTATCATGCTGAGTGCTTTTCCACCGCTGTGAGGATGCTGACGGCGGGACAGGCGATGGGTTCTGCCCCCCAGTCACTGTGGGGACGGTATAGATGGAGTACCAACGCATGTCTTCTTGGCTAGCCCCCGCCCATGAGGGGCATCAGCTTCACCACATCGCCCTCGGCCAGTAGATAGCTCTTGGGCCGCTGGAGGCCATTGACCAAAGCGATGGCCACCAGTTCTGAGGGAATGGCCAGTTGCTGAAGCAGTGCTTCGATGGTCGCTCTGGCACAGGGTAAGACAAGGGGAGGTGGTGACTTCACGTAGTTGCGGAGCAAGCCCACAGGGATGACCGTGACACACATTCTAACCCACTCAGATCCTACCCACACCTACAGCCACGGCAACGATGGCCGCTCCGAGCCCAGTCGCCAGCAACGGTGCCAGCAGCAGCGCGCGGGGAGCGTTGGTCGCCTGTTGGCGCATCTCACCCTGGAAGCTGGCCGTGATCTCCAGCCCCACGAAGGAGACTATCCACAGGGTCAGCGCCTGTCCCCAGTTCGGACGGACAGCCCCATAGTGGGCGAGTTTGATATGCGGTGCAGCCAACAGGGTGAACCCCAGGAGTACGACCATCAGGAGGATGGTCACCAGCCCACGGTGAGTATCCATCCGATGAGGAAGGCCAGCCACCCCCCTCGGGTGCCGTGAGCCTGGACATAGGCTCCGCCGGGGCGAGAGCCACTCATAGCTAACTCGATGTAACCCAGAGAGTTGACCAGCACTACCAGGGCGGCCAAGAGGAAGGATAAGGGGGCCAGCGAGCCGGCTGTGGCTACTGCGTCGCCCAACAGGATGAACATAGCGGTCATGACCATCACGCCAAGGCCGCGGGTCACCACCTGCCATAAACTGAGGTCTCGGCTGAAGCGGATTTCGTCCAAGACACCTCTCTCTGCCACCGCCTTATCTCCTGCCCAGCTCGTTCCGTCTCACTGTCAAACTAGGCCCTTATCATTCACGGACCCGCTTGGCCCTTCGCCGCACCCACGGCACAGGAGAGGGCTCGTGTTTCCTCACCAGAAGCACGGAACACGGCGCACGGTCTGCTACGAGGTCCGGGATGGCCCCGAAAAGCCAGTTGCGCAGAACCCATTCCTCCGATGCGCCGATAATGAGTAGATCGCACCCCTGTCCGGCTTCGTTCAGAATGCCCTCCACCACTGAAGACGCCTGCACGACGCGTGCCGAAATCCGGCTGTCAGCCTCTCCCAGTTCACTCTGGATCAGCTTTTGCAGTGCCTCCTCCTCGGCGGTCGTGTCTACCTCTTCGCCCCTCCGCACCACCCGCAGGACAACCAGCTCACCCTCTCCCTCGGCCAGGAGGTTGTAGGCCAGGCGCAGTCCCAGCCTGGCGTGAGGGCCACCACCAGCCGGCACCAGGATGCGGCGCACCTCGGTCAGGCCTTTGTTCAAAAAGACGGCCACATCGCAGGGTGCCTCCCGCACGACCTGCTTATCTGCCTTGGTGCGGATGCGGCTCAGGGTGAGCGGGCCGCGCCAGCCCAACAGGATCAAGCGGGTCTCCGGCCGGCTTCTGGCCACCCCCACGATGCCCGAGGCCACCCCGTGGGTGGCCTGCAGGAGCGTTCGCACCTCCACCCCTGCCTCAGCGCCGGCTTGGGCCGCCAGTTGCAGAATGTTCCAACGGTGGGCCCGGCGCGCCAGGACATCCTGGGCCGCCGAAAGGGGTGTGCTGAGAAGCACCGGCACCACCCTCAGGGCCACGACTTTTGCCTCCTCGCGACGGTGGGCCAGGGCAGCGGCCAGTGAGATCAGCCCCCTGGCCGTCTCCGGGTTGGCCACCGGCACCAGAATCTCGTGGCGCTGAGCTTCGGCTGCCCGTACTGCGGCGGAGATCACGGCCTCGATCGGCCGCTCTCGTCCCAGCCAGGGCATCAATGCCCCCTCGACCGGCGTCCGGCGCCGGCCCCATACGGCATACCAACCCAGGCTGAGCCCCACCAACCCCAGCCCGGCAATCTGCGAGGTGCGATCCATCGTGCTGATGACCGCCAGGGCCAAAAGACCACCCAGCGCTGGGAACCAGGGGTAGAGCGGCACCCGGTAAGCGGGCCGATACCACGACGGCCGCGCCCGATGCATGACTACCAATCCCAGGCTCAACAGGGTGTACGAAACCATGAACAAGGCACTGGAGATCTCGGCCAAGATCGCTGCCTGGCCGCTCAGGGCCAGTAAAATGGCCAAGCCGGCTGTTACCAAGATAGAGCGATGGGGGGTCAGGTAGCGGGGGTGGATCTCATTGAACCAGCCGGGCAGGATGCGGTCTCGGCCCATAGCAAAATTGATGCGCGACGAGGCCATGATGGCTGCGTTGGCCGAGGACGCTGTGGCCAGCAGTGCTGCCAGCGACATCCCCGCGATGCCGACCACGCTCATGAATCGGTTGGCGGCTTCAACCAGGGGCGCCTGAAAGTCGGCGATTGTCTGATAGGAGAGAATGCCCGTGGCTACGTATAGGATGGCACCGTAGAGGATGGTGGCGATGATGACCGAGCCCACAATTGCCAGGGGCAGATTCCGTTCCGGCCGTTTGATCTCCTCAGCGATAGTGGAGATCTTTTCGAAGCCGGTAAAGGACACGATGATCAAACCCACGTTAGCGATCACCGCTCCCCACCCGTAGGGCACAAAGGGCTGGTGGAGCTGGGGGTCAACATTGAACAGGCCGCGCCCCACAAAGAGGGCCAGGATCAGGACCAGCAGCACGACGATGAGGTTCTGTACCTGGCCAGACAACTTGGCCCCTCCGTAGTTGAGGAAGGTGAAGAACAATCCCGCACCCAATGCCGTGGCCCAGGTGGGCAGTGGCAGGAAATAAGCCACGTACTGGGCAAAGCCGATCAGGTAGAAGCCAGTGGCAAAGGTCAACCCCAGCCAGTTGCCTGGCCCCACCACGGCCCCAGCC
>CAYRNM010000059.1:0-3332 GCA_964425465.1 uncultured Anaerolineae bacterium
TGATCGTGCTCTGCGCGATGTCGCTTTGCTGATCGTTGGCCGGGGACAGAGGGCACTCCGCAGCGCGGATGGGACTACGAGGGGCACCTTTCGGCTCAGCGTTGGTCGAGGACACAGGGAGCTGGTGGGTGCGGATCGAGCGATTGTGCGTCTGCTTGGCCTGAGCGCCTGCTGACGCCGCTGCAACCAAGATTACCATCACCAAGCCCAAGCTCAGTAAAGCAGTGCCCAGAGCCAGGCCGACTTTCAATAACCCCGGGCTTTTCGCGGGTGTTTTGAGCTGCGCCCGTTCTTGAATCTCGGCATTTCCGAGAGAGCCCACTGATCTCATTTTCATCTTTGCCTCTTTCTAGGCTGCTTCCCCTGCTCATGGGGCAACAGAAGCCCACAACAAGAAACGCCAACCTCGAGCGCTTATGGAATACCCTTCGGTTGGCGTTTGGAGACAGTTATTCACAGGACACATGAAACTACCGTCCCATTTCAGGAGACAGGTTCGGCATCCGTGACGTTGTACCAGTTGCACCATCGCCTGCCCGCCAGTACGAAAGAAATGTGAAAAGGATGTATATTCCGAGTGTTTTGCCAATGGCGTTGATTATTGTATCATATAACCCTCATCTTGGCAAGCAGATATTTCGGCTCTCGGCGTCTTCCCAAAGCGGACAGTCCTGTCAGAAGAAGGCAGATCATCTCTCTACCTCCACCTCCTCCACCCAGCCCCCTCTTGCTCGGACCAGGTCAGGGGCGAGAGGCGCTTGATGCACAGGATCTCCTCCTCATAGGGACCGCGAACCAGAGCTGCCGCGCGGCAGACAACCTCAGCACCCGCGTGCGTTGCAATCTCCTCCACCACCTTCATCGTGGCTCCGCTGATCACCGGCACATCCACTGGAGCCACCCGCTTCCCCTCCAGCCTCTGGGCCTAATGCCCCTCGAGGACAGCCACCTTCAGAATGCCATTTCTCACAGGGTTGGGCTCTCCCAGAGTGCCATTGTCTCTTGCGTTGGAATATCAAAGCAGTTTCTTGAGTACAGCTAACCGGGGGTCTATTCCCTCCTGTGAACAATTACACTGGGTCTCGTTGAGATTGGCCCCACACTGGCTGCACAATCCTCGACAGTCGGGCCGACACAGGGGACGAAGTGGAAGGTCCAGAAGGATATGCTCTCGCAATGGAGGGGCGAGATCTATCATCCCCTTGCCCAGGATGGGGAATACGGGGTCCTCGCTTTGATCCAGCGCCCGGGGATTGTGGGCAAACTGGTCCGCCAGGTGGATGATGAGGGGATAGGAGATGGAGGCCAAGCAGCGAACACATTGGATCTCCAGTTGCGTGGCGATCTCACCCTGGGCGAAGAGCCCATAGTCCGTGCGTAGGAATTCGACCTCTCCCCGTAAAAAGAAAACGACCAGATCATCGGCCAACCGCCGCTGCCCTTCCTCAAGGTGAAACTTCAGGGCTGTGCCTATCGACTCGGCCAGTAAATGATGGACATCTAAACCAAATATGTGGGCCTTCAATTTTCGCCCTCCATCTCCTCTACCCACCCCCCTTCCTCCTCGGACCAGGTGAGGGGTGAGAGGCGCTTGATGCACAGAATCTCCTCCTCGTAGGGGCCGCGCACCAGGGCGGCTGCGCGGCAGACGACTTCAGCTCCGGCGCGTTGGGCAATCTCCCCCAGCACCCTTATGGTCGCTCCACTGATGACAGCGATATCCACTAACGCCACCCGCTTTCCCTTCAGCCTCTGAGCTTGATGGCCATCCAAGACCGCCACCTTCAAATCAGGGGACATGGCCGGCTGATAGGCCGCGGTGATAGGATCACTCATGTAGGGCTTGATCTCCTGGCGGCAGACGACGCAGCCGATCTCCCGTGAGCTGAGCTGGCTCAGGATGAGGGCCAGCTCGTGGGCCAGAGGTATGGCCTGGGTCTCAATGGTCAGAAGCAGATCAACATCATGGGGGAGGATGTGTCTGGCCAGAGCCCAGGCGGCAGAGAGAGTCAACGCGGGCCGGCTGAGCCAGTCAATCAGGCCGATGGCCACCTGGCCCTCTCCCCTAGGGCCAAGGGGCACGATGCGCACCCACTCATCTACTCTCCCCGCCTCTTCGGAGAACAGCGACAGAGGATAACTTTCGTGCAGGACTCGCCGAACCTTCATGCTGTGCCTCGCTCCTGTATGCGGAAGGGATGACAACTCACTAGCCGCTCCAGCGCTCCTGGCCTTGGCCGGCTGAGGGGCTCGAAGACACAAGCTGGGGCAAAGTAGGAGAAACCAAAATCTGTCAGATCACCCGCTGCCTTGCCCGGGATGGGCATCAGCCGGGCGGTCAGGGGCTTGTCCAATGCCACAGCCAACGTGGCCACATCGAGCAGAATGGCGGCCAACTGTGCCTCGCTCACCTCACCCGGCAGGGGGATGGTATCCAAACCAGTGCCACACACCGCTGAGTAGAGCAGGAGGCTATCCAGAGTGTAGGTGTGCTCCACGCTGCGGCGGGCCAGCACAGCATCTTCCAGCACGGGCAGCATCACCTCCGAGAACCCACAGCGCGGGAAACGCGCGGCCCGCAGGCCATCGGTGAGGGTGGCCACGGCGAAGAGGGTGCCGTGCTCTCCAAAACGCGTCCCCGTCAGTTGCTCAATGGCCTCGCCGATGCTTTTCTCCACCTCCGGGAAGGGAGCCAGTGAGAAGTCTATGCCCCTGAAGCGGAAATGGTGTTGGGTGGCCAATTCCTCAGCCACGGCGGTGATCCGCCGAGCATGGGATTCGATCGCCTCGATGAGGCGCTTCCGTCCTTCACTCCAATCCCTTGCCTCAGCGAAGGCGGCTACGGCCAGATCGGCCGACTCAGTGGCGATGGCAAAGGTCGGGGGGCCACCGCCACGATAGGCCACGGGAAAGAAGGGGGAGCCCGGCAGACAGTTGGCTAGGGCAGCGAAGCGAAGGTTTCCAAACCCCTGCTCGGTCCCCTCCGAGATGCGCTTGATAGCCCATGCTGCGCGCTCGATGGCCGCAGGAGCGATGCCCGCCTGCCGGGTCGCCACCTGCGCCGAGGCGAAGATGCTCTCCGTGGCCTGGATGAGCTGGGGGATGACCTCTATCCAACAACCCATTCCTTTCCCCAGCTCCTGGGCCGGCACTGGCCCCAGCGAGCAATAGTCCAGGGAGTGGGCCTGACATGCCGCCTCCAGCGAGCTCGCCAGGGCGATGGCTGTCTGGGGTGGGCACCCCGTCAGAAGTTGGGGAAAGGGTTGCGTCGCCAGGCGTATGGTCTGCACTGGCAAACCTGTTCGGGCAAAGGACTCCCGTGCCGCCTCTCC
>CAYRNM010000059.1:3432-15759 GCA_964425465.1 uncultured Anaerolineae bacterium
TTCACACTGCGCTCGAACTTGCGACGGGGCAACAGCACCCGGTGGTTGCATTTCAGGCAACGGATGCCGATGTCGGCCCCCAGGCGCACCACCCGCCACTGGTAGGAGCCGCAGGGGTGGGGTTTTCGCAGGCGTACGATGTCGTCCAGACAGATGTCCAAGGGCATACGCTTCCCTCCAAAAGCTGAAGAATAGCATAGCACAATATGCCCGGACTGTCAATTTGAATCAGGCGGATTCTGGGGTATAATCAAAGGGGAAGGGAGGGGGAAGATGCCTTTGCAGTTGGAAGTGCTCAGCCGAGGAGTGGAGCGTCTGGCTGCTCAGGCCTCCGATGGGGCAGGCCAACAGTTGTTGGAGGAGGCCCAGCGGCGGTTGCGCAGGGTGGATGTGGAAGCGCTGTGCACCAGGCTTCGCATCCGCGATCCCCGTTTCCCCTGGCTGACCGCTGTCCCCACCGACGATACTATGGGGGCGGCCTACTCAGTCCCTCTGCCCTCGCCTCCCTTCAGTGTGGTGGCTACCGACGGCTCCAACATCCCCCCTGACCGGCACAACCCCGTGCGCTTCTACGTGCTGAACGTCGGCCGGGCCACCCTGACCTACGGGAGCCGCCCTGATGCCCGCCTGAAGGCCACCACCCATCTGGCCTGTGAGGAGGAAGAGCTCTACCTCAACCCTGGGCGTGAGCATATCCCCGTCGATGGAGAACGGCTGGGGATCAAGATGGCCGTGGCCGAACTGGAGGCATTGTTCGAGGCCGCGCAGGAGGCACAGCCACCCGTCCTGGCCCTGCTCGACGGGTCGCTCATCCTGTGGGGACTGCAGAGTGAGGAACGAAGCGTGCAGGCTGCCTTTCTGCAGGAGTACCTGTCAGCATTGGGCAGGTTTCGGGAAGTGGACATTCCCCTGGCTAGCTACATCAGCTATCCCGGCGGGCAGGATGTGGCCAACAGCCTGCGGGTGTCGTTGTGCCAGGGCCATTCAGCCCAGTGCGAAAGCTGCACTCTTCCTCCATCCGAGCAGGAGCTGTGTAAGTTCCTGGGGACGGTGCGCGATCGGGAGATCTTCTCCGGCTTGTTGGAGGCCGGCCAAAGGTCCGATATCTTCGAGAGCACCTCGGCCATCTTGGATCGGTATGGGGAGCATCGCATCCAGTTCTTCTATCTGAACAACGGCGACGAGATCCTTCGGCTGGAGGCGCCCCAGTGGGTGATGCGCGATGGGGGAAAGCGCGATATGGTGCATGGTTTGGTGCTTGATCAGTGCAAACGCAGCGGGGGCTATCCCGCCTACCCCCCCGTCCTGCAGGAGGCGCACGAGCAGGCGGTGATCTCCTCGGCAGAGCGAAGATTGGTGGAGGAGATGGTGGCTCAGGCGCTGGCGGCGCGAGGGATCGTGTACATCCACTCGGCCAAGGAGAGCAGCAAGCGGCGGCGAGGGGTGTGACAGATGCGGATTGGGGAGATTGTGGAGACGGGATCGGCGGGGTTTGTAGCGGAGAGCTTTGAGCTGAACCGACCGCCAGAACTGGGCAGCTTGGTCAAGGTGGAGACGGAAGAGGGGAGCTGCGTCTACGGTGTAGTGAGCTACGGCACGACTACGGGGCTGGATCCGGGGCGACGGGCGGTGCGCCGCAGCAGCGAGGGGGTGTACGACGCGGCCATCTATCGGGAGCACCCCCAGTTGGAGCAGGTGTTGCGCACCGAATTCAGCGTAGTATTGGTCGGCTGGGCCGCCGACGGCTCCATCCGGCAGCACCTCCCGCCGCAGCCCCCTCCGCTCCACTACTCAGTGCACACCTGTACGCCCTTAGAGGTGCGCGCTTTCTCCGAGCGGCTGCTCTATTTGCGGCTGCTGCTAGCCGTGTCAGGCCAGCTCCCTCCTGAGCAACTCCTGGCCGCCCACCTGCGCCAGCTCTACCAGGCGCGGGGTCGGGATCGGGCCTGGCTGGAGCGGGCCGCGCGGGAGGTGGCAGGGCTGCTGAAACAGGATGTGGAGCGGCTCTTGGTGGTGTTGCAGGGGATTGATCCGGGGCAGGGGACCTAGGTTGTGGACAGGAGGTCGGAGGTGAGCTCAATACCCTCTGTCTCCAGGTTACGGAAGAAACTGAAGCTCTGAGCTTGATAATGGTCGTAGTCGCTCTGGCTGATGACGAAGCAGGAGAGCAGAACCTCGTGATCCAGGGAGACGTCGGCGCTGATGCGACGGATCTGGCGATGGAGGCGCCAGTCGTCTTGGCTGGTAACCACCAGCACATCCACATCCGAATCCGGACCTGAATCACATCGAGCCTTAGAGCCATAAAGAGCAACGAGGCGTACTTGGGGGCCGAAAGCATCGCGGATTCGTCTAACGAAGTCCGTCAGCGCGTGTTGTTCTTGTGGGGAAAGTGTGGGCAGGGGGTTCACCTGTGCTCCTCCAGATAGCGCTGGATTCGCTCGACAAAACGCGAAGCGTCGTGAAAATAGCTCAATGCCTGCTCGACATCGGCGATGGCAGCGAGTGTGTAGTCACTCGCCCACCGGGCATCTAACAGATCGCCGTAGATTCGGCTGTACTCAACCTCAATCAACGATGGCTTCACGAAGTACTGGCGAAAGGCAGCGATCACACCAGAATGCTTGCTGCGGGAGATCCCCTTGGTAAGCAGCAGCGCACTGGCTGCATAAAATACAGCGTAGTAAGCTCGGCTTATGGCCGTCGCGTAGTGCTTGTCCCCAATGAGGTCTTCAACAACCTCTAGTTCATCATGGGCACGGGCCATATAGGTGTCAATTTCGTATTGGTGTTGAGCAGTCTCCACCCTTTGAGCTCCTTTGCGAGGCTATGGCATAGTATATCAGGCATAGCAGGAAATGCAACTGGTTAAGGAGCGGATCCATGCAGCGAAAACGCCTGGGCGTCGTCGTTGACGGCGCTTTCAACGCCGGGCTGATGGTGAGATTGGACCCCGGCGTGTCCACTGAGGAGATGCGCATCGGCGATTTCGTGATCATCGAGGGAGCGGAAAACCGCTACTTCTCCATGATCGCCGACATGCAACTGCGGGCCACCGACCCCCGCATCGCCGCCGACCCGCCGCGCGATCTCTCCCCCTTCGTGGCCCAAGCACTGGCCGGCACCTCCACCTACGGCATGGTGCAGGTGCAGCCCCGACTGATGATGAAAAGGCCCGACCCGCTGACCATCCCCGAGGGCACAGAGGAGGAGCAGGTCCAACCCGTGCGCACCATCCCCATGCACTTCGCCGAGCTCTACCAGGCCGACGCACTGGACTTCGCCACAGTGTTCGGCAAAGAGGGGGGGAAGAATTTTGCCATGGGCACCCCCCTGACTATGGATATCCCCATCTGCCTCGATCTGGAGCGGCTGGTGGAGCGCTCCAACGGCATTTTCGGCCAGTCGGGCACAGGCAAGAGCTTCCTGGCCCGCGTCCTGCTGTGCGGCGTGGTGAAGGCGGGCATGGCGGTCAACCTCATCTTCGACATGCATGACGAGTACGCCTTTGGCCGCGAGTCGGAGGATGGCCTGTTCGTCCAGGGGTTGCGGCAGCTCTTTGGTGCCTCCCACATCCTGGTCTACTCCCTGGACGAAGGGGCTGGGGCCCGTGCAGGCCGCTCCGTGGACGTGGTGCTGCGCATTGGCCTCAACCAGATCGAGGCCGAGGATGTGCTGCTGCTGGCCGAGGAGCTGAACCTGCGCGGCACGGCTGAGGCCACCATCGGTCTGCTGCAGGACCTTTATGGCTCACGCTGGTTGGCGCAACTGATCGAGATGTCGCCCGACGATCTGAATGCTTTCTGCGAGACCAGCGGCGCCCATCCCGCCTCCGTCGCTGCACTGCAACGCCAGCTTCGGCTGGTGGGGCGGCGGCCCTACGTGGTGCCCCAGGCCACCTTCTCCGCCATTGATGATATGGTCGCAGCATTGGATCAGGGGCGGCACATCATCCTGCAGTTCGGACGCTACAATCGCATCTTGGACTATGCGCTGGTGGCCAATCTGGTCACCCGCCGGGTGCGCCAACTCTACCAGGAGAAGGTGGAACGGTACGAGCAGAGCCAGGCCCCTGCCGATCGGCCTCAGCCGTTGATGATCACCATCGAGGAGGCACACAAGTTCCTCAACCCGGCGGTAGCCCGCCAGACCATTTTCGGCCAGATCGCCCGCGAGATGCGCAAGTACCACGTCACCCTCATGGTCATTGACCAGCGGCCCTCGGGCATTGACAGCGAGGTCATGAGCCAGCTCGGCACCCGGATCACCGGCCGGCTGACGGAGGAACGGGACATTGACGCCGTGCTCACCGGGGTGAGTGGGCGCAGCGCGCTGCGCGGTGCGTTGGAGAGCTTGGATACCCGGGAGCAAGTGTTGCTCATGGGCCATGCGGTGCCCATGCCCATCATGATCCAAACCCGCAAGTACGACGAGGAGTTCTATCGGGCGGTGGGGGTGGAGAGACGAAGTGTGGCACAGGACTGGGCTGATCTGTTCGGGAAGTGACGAGCCACTTGCCTTTTACGAGGAGGGCGACTATAATAGTAGGTGTTCAATCTACTTGTACGTGAGAGGAGAAGATGAATCTTAGCAACCATTCAGTTCTCTTAATTGAAGAAGCAACTGGTAGCGAAGGGATGGAAGTCCTGCTCGAGGGAGGCTATGATTATTGGGAACCCCAGCAGGGTGACATCGTCCAGGGCCATATCATGCGGATTACCCCGGCCGAGATCCTGGTGGACATCGGCTCCAAGGCGGAGGGGATCGTCATCGGGCGTGAGCTGCAGCAACTCGAACCTGAAGTCTTGGAGGGACTTCGGGTGGGCGATGAGGTGCTGACCTATGTCCTGACCTCCGAGGACCAAGAGGGCAATGTCCTCCTTTCCCTCTCGAGAGCCCAGTTGGAGCGCGATTGGCAACTGGCTGCGATGCGCTTCCAGCAGGAGGAGATATTCGAAGCCACGGTCACCGGCTTTAACAAAGGGGGATTGCTGGTGCAGATGGGCAAAGTCCGTGGCTTCCTGCCCGCCTCGCAGATTGAGCGCAACCACTGGGATGGCAAGACCTCCAATCAGGACCTGGAGAACCGATTGGCCAAGATGGTGGGCCAACGGGTACAGTTGAAAATCATCGAGCTAGACAGGGGAAGAAACCGGCTGATCCTCTCCGAGCGTGCAGCTCTCAGCCAGTACCGCCGAGAGCAGAAGGAGCGATTGCTGGCCCAACTTCAGGAAGGGGAAACTCGCCACGGGGTGGTCACCAATCTCTGTGATTTTGGAGCCTTTGTGGACCTGGGGGGGGCCGATGGGCTGGTACACCTGTCTGAACTCTCCTGGAATCGCATCTCCAAGCCCCAGGATGTGGTGCAAGTCGGCCAAGAGGTGGATGTGTACGTCCTCAACGTGGATCGCGAGCGCGGAAGGATCGGCCTGAGCCTGAAGCGCCTTCAACCAGAGCCCTGGAGCCAGGTGGATGAGATGTATGAAGTGGGCCAACTGGTGGAGGGACAGGTGACCAATCTGGTCAAGTTCGGTGCCTTCGTCCGATTGGAGGGCAGCGAGATTGAGGGGTTGATCCATGTCTCCGAGCTTTCCGAAGAGCCCGTTTCCCACCCCAACGAGGTCCTACAGAAGGGGGACCATGTAACGGTCAGGATCATACGGGTGGAGAGCGACCGACGTCGGATAGGCCTGAGTCTGAAGGCTGCAGACAATCCTGAGCCAGTGGCTGAGGGCAGGCCAGGAGGGGAAGAGATGGATCCCGAGGCGGAAGAGGATGCGGGGTGAACCTAGATTCGAGGAATCGCCATGGCGGGCAAGATGAATCGCTTTACCAAAAGGGCCCAGCAGGCCCTGCTCTTCGCTCAGGAGGAGGCTCACAGCCTTAACCATAGCTATATTGGGACCGAGCATTTGCTATTGGGCCTGATGCGAGAGGAGAAGGGCATTGCCGGTCAAGTCCTGCGCGAGTTGGGCCTGGACATGCGCCAGCTCAAGCTGGTGGTCGAGCGGAGCGTGGGCCACGGACAGCGGTCACCGGGGGGGCAGTTGACCCTCAGCCCGCGCACCAAGCAGGTCATCGAGCTGGCTGTGGATGAGGCCCGTCGCATGGGCTACGACTACATCGGTACGGAGCATCTCCTTTTGGGTTTGATCCGCGAACAGGGTGGCATAGCTGTGGAGATTCTGCGCAGCTTGGGAGTGAGCCCTGAACAGATACGCCGACGAACTCAGCAGACCATCATTGAACAACCTCCCGCTTCTCGGCCAGCACGGAAAAAGAAATCCGCCACGCCGCTGCTGGATGAACTGGCCATTGATCTCACCGCCATGGCTGAAGCGGGGAAGCTGGATCCTATCATTGGCCGCCAGAAGGAGCTCGAACGGGTCATCCAGATTCTAGCTCGGCGCACCAAGAATAACCCAGCGCTCATCGGTGAGCCGGGCGTGGGGAAAACAGCCATCGTGGAGGGGCTGGCACAGCGGATCGTGGCTGGCCAGACACCACGCCCTCTCCTGGACAAACGACTCCTGCAACTGGATGTGGGCTCACTGGTAGCGGGCACCATTTACCGGGGCCAATTTGAGGAGCGGATGAAGCGGGTCATCCAAGAGTTGAAGAGTGTCGATTCCATCCTCTTCATTGACGAGGTGCACATGCTGGTGGGAGCTGGGGCCGCTGGCAGCCGAGTGGATGCGGCCAACATCCTCAAGCCCGCCCTGGCCCGGGGGGAACTGCAGTGCATCGGAGCGACCACCATTGACGAGTACCGAAAATACATCGAGAGCGATCGCGCGCTGGAGCGCCGCTTCCAGCCGGTCTTCGTGGGTGAACCCACGGTGGAGGAGACGATTGAGATCCTACATGGTGTGAAGCGGCTCTACGAGGAGCACCATCAGGTGATCATCACGGATGAGGCCATAGAAAGTGCGGCCCGGCTGTCGGCCCGCTATGTGACCGACCGCTACCTGCCCGATAAGGCCATTGATCTCATTGATGAGACCGGGGCGCGGGTGCGTATGTACAAATCGCCCATCCACACCGGTCTGGAAGAGGCCTTTGCCAACCTTCGGACGCTGCGCCAGCGGCGTGAGGAGGCCTTTGAGGCCCAGGACTTTGCCATAGCTGCCGATCTGCGCGATGAAGAGGAGGAATTACGAGCCCAGATCAACCAGTTGCGGCTGGACTGGAGGGAAAACGAAGGACGTCTGACCGTCACCGCTGACGACGTTGCCGAGGTGGTGGCCATGTGGACCGGCATCCCCGTGGCCCGCATCGCCACTGAGGAATTGGAGAAATTGCTCCATATGGAAGATGCGCTGCACGAGCGGGTGGTGGGACAGGATGAGGCGATCAGCGCGCTCTCCAGATCCTTGCGACGGGCGCGGGCGGGCCTCAAAGACCCCCGGCGTCCCATCGGGTCCTTTATCTTCCTGGGGCCCACGGGTGTGGGCAAAACCCTCTGTGCCCAGACGCTGGCCGAATTCATGTTCGGCAGTCAGGATGCGCTGATTGAGTTGGACATGTCGGAGTTCATGGAGCGACACAATGTGTCGCGCCTGATCGGCGCCCCGCCGGGCTACATCGGCTATGAGGAGGAGGGACAGCTCACCGGAGCACTGCGCAAACGCCCCTATTCCGTCATCCTGTTCGATGAGATCGAGAAGGCCCATCCCGACGTGTTCAATATGCTCTTGCAGATCATGGAGAATGGCCGCCTCTCCGACGCCAAAGGCCATGAGGTGGACTTCCGCAATGCCATCGTCATCATGACCTCCAACCTAGGAGCGGAGCTCATCAACCGGGACGTGGCCCTAGGGTTCGCGGTGCCTCGCGATGAGGAGCAGAGCGCGGAGGCGGACTACAAGCGCATGAGGGAGCAGGTGATGGGCGAGTTGCGGCGCACTTTCCGCCCCGAGTTCCTCAACCGCGTGGATGAGGTGATTGTCTTCCGGGCGCTCATGAAGGAGCAGCTCCTGCAGATCGTGGATTTGGAGTTGGCCCAGGTTGAGGAGCGATTGAAAGAGTATGCCATCCAGTTGGAGCTGACCGAGGAAGGCCGGGCCCGGCTGGCTAAGGAGGGGTATAACCCCAAGTTTGGCGCTCGGCCCATCCGACGGGTCATCCGCCAGCAGGTAGAGGATCCCCTCTCGGAGGGGCTGTTGGCCGGGCGTTTCCAGGAGGGGGACATCGTATTGATTGATGTGGCCGAGGAGGACGAGGAGGAGCTGACGCTGACTCCCCAGCGTTCTGAACCAAGGGAAGAGCAAGTGTCGGAACTGGCAGTGAGCTGAGCCAGGGAGTGCCTGTCCTGGCCAGGGAATGGGTGAGCAAAAGCGACCACCTCCGGGGGTGGTCGCTTTTAATTTGGAAGATGGCCTCTCCTTTTTGTCCTTTCTCTCCTACATGCTATAATTGACTCTCAGGCAATCACCCCAACAACACAGCCAGGAGACCCGAATGGCGGTTGACAGGGACATGATCTGGAGCGGGTACGATGAGGATGGTGTTGAGTGTTGTGTTGCCCGTAGCCAGTGGATGGGCCACGTAGCTAAGCGACCTGAGATCGAAGATGCACTAGATTTGACGATCCAGGCCATAGTGAGCCCTGAATCCGTGGAGGCCGATCCTGCCAGACCCGATGAACCGAATAGACGCTTTCGTTTGCTCGTTGTTTCAGGATCGGGACCGTGGGAGGGCTACAATCTGAGGGTGAGTGTCAAATGTGTCAGGCAAGAGACAGGGGAGTGGGTGAAGTTCTATCAGAGTTGTTGGTGTGAAAGGGCACAGTGAAATGAGAATACAATCTTTGGGCTATGATCCGGAAGCGGATGAGTTGGATCTACTCATTGATGCAAATGCTCCAGTGCCGGCAGAGGCCATCCCCATTGGTGAAGGGATTTATATCCGCAGAGATAGGAAGTCCGGCCGCGTAGTTGGTGCTTTTATCCGGGGCTATTCCCAATTTCTGCGCAAGGTCCAAGAAAACCAGCCTATTAAGTCAGAGGGGGCGGTTGCCGCTGGCTTCAGTGATGAGCTGACGGCCATCATTGCTTGGCAGAAGGAGGTCAGTGCTCTGTCACAGAGCCTGGTCCAGCGGCTCGGCGATCTGGCCCAACAGCGTGAGTTTGTGGAAACTCTCTTGAGTGCCTGTGCCTGGTGATTACCTGTAACCTCAACAAGAGGACCGAGGCGTCCCCGCCGAGGGGTACGCTGCCCATGAGACAGCTTCGGCGAGGATGCCTCAGTCCTCGAATCCGATCAGACGTCTTACCAGCAGACATCTCAGGAAGTCCGACCCATCCTCACAGTCCATTGTAAGACTCCGTTGACAGTGAAGGAGTGTCTCATGCGAAGAATACACAGCCTACTATCTATCCTCCTGTTGATCGCCCTCTTGATAGGGAGCCTCACCGCCTGCTGGCGCGAGGCACCGACCCCACAGCCGGTGCCGGAGCCGACGCTGACCTCGACGCCAGGCCCCACAGCCACTCCCACGGCTACCCCCACCTCCTTCCCGCCGGTGCCGCCCCAAGTGGTCGAGTATAGACCAGCACGAGGGGCGGAGCAAGGGGTGGATGCACCCATCCTGCTGGCCTTCGACCAGCCGATGGACCGAGGATCGGTGGAGGCCGCCTTCCACATCCAGCCAACCGTGGCGGGTATGTTCCAGTGGTCTGACCTGCGCACAGTGGCCTTTGTGCCCTCGGTGGAGGGGTTCGCCCGAGGCGAGGAGTACCAGGTCACCCTGGGCATCGAGGCCAAGAGCGAGCTGGGATTGGCATTGCAGGAGGCGATGCAGTTCACCTTCCTGGCCGTGGGCTTTCTGGAGGTGGCCCAGACACAGCCCGCGCCGGACGCAAGGGACGTGGCCCTGGACGCCGAGGTTATCGTCACCTTCAACCGCCCCGTCGTGCCCCTGGTCTCTCTCGGCCAGCAGGCCGGGCTACCCCAGCCCCTCACCTTTACCCCGCCGGTGCGGGGAAAGGGCGAATGGCTCAACACCGCTATCTACCGTTTCACACCCGAGGAGCCCCTGGCCCCCGCCACGGCATATAAGGCCCGCATCGCGGCAGGGCTCACCGACACCACCGGCGGCGAGCTGGCGGAGGACGTCGTCTGGTCCTTCACCACCCTCTCCCCGGCGGTGCTCTCCACCGTGCCCGACGACAACGCCGTGTACGTCGGCCCTTCCCAGCCCCTCACCGTGGCCTTCAATCAGCCAGTGGACAAGGGGGCGGCCGAAGCGGCCTTCACCCTGGTGGACGATGCCACGGAGGATGTCATCCCCGGCAGCTTTGTCTGGGCCGATGAGGCCGTTCTCGTCTTCACCCCTGATCAGCCGCTGGCGCGAGGGGCACAGTACCGGGCCACCCTCGCCGCCGGGGTGCCCAGCAGTGCAGGCCAGGGGGCGACGGAATCAGACACCGTATGGCGCTTCACCACCGTACCGCCGGTGGCTATCCTCAGCACCCTCCCCCGCGACGGCGAGCAACGGGCTGACCCCTGGGGTGGGATGGAGGTCCGCTTCGCCGGGCCGATGGACACCACGACGCTGGAGCCCAACCTGACCATCATTCCTGAACCCACCCACGTTTACACTTACTGGATGGATTACGACACCCAGTTGCGCCTGTACTTCACCACCCAGCCCTCGACGGAGTACACTGTCACCTTCGGTGTGGATTTGGCCGACCGCTACGGCCAGCGCCTGGGCGAGCCGGTGGCGGTCCGCTACCGCACCCGTGAGCTGGATCCTATGGTGCATCTCGAAGGGATGGATCGGGTGGGGTTCTATAACGCCTACACCCACACCGTCGCCTATGCCTCCCACCGCAACGTAACGCATCTGGACTTCGCTCTCTATCGCCTGGGCCAGAAGGAGTTCATGGAGCTGAGCAATCCTCAAGCGTGGGAGTTGTGGGAAAAATACCAGCCTGATCCCGCAAACCTCGTGGGCCGCTGGTCCATGCCCGTCGAGGCGGAGCTCAACCAGATCGCCTATGCGCGCACTGATGTGACCGAGGAGGTCGGGGGGCTGTCTCCAGGGCTCTACTACCTGGAGTTGAAGGCGTCGGAGGTGGACCAGCCAGCCCGTCAGTTGTTGGTCCTCTCCAAGACCAACCTCACCCTGAAGGCGGGAGCGTCCGAAGCGCTCCTGTGGGCCACCGATCTCTCCTCCGGGGAGGTGATGCCCCTGCTGGACGCAGCGGTCTACGGCGCGACTGGGGAGCTATTGGCCCGTGGAGGCACCGCGAAGGATGGCACATTCTACGCCACCTTTTCCCAGCGCCAGCCCTGGGATCCCCTGTTCGCCTTCGTCGCGGAGGGGGAAGAGACTTTCGGCGTGGCCATGAACCAGTGGAACACGGGCATCAGCCCCTGGGAGTTCGACATCCCCGTCCAAATGGAGCCTGAGCCCTACCGCGCCGCCTTCTACACCGACCGGCCCATCTACCGGCCAGGACAGATGGTCTACTGGAAGGGGATTGTCAGGGCCGACGATGACACCCACTACTCCCTGCCCTCTGAAGTGAAAAACCTGACGGTGCGCATCTACGATCCCGAGGGCAAACCGGTGTACGAGGAGGCGGTGCCCCTCAGTGGGAATGGCACCCTGCACGGGGCTCTCCCCCTGGACGAGGAGGCTGGGACGGGCTACTACTACATCAGCACCGAGATCGAGAAGCGCAGTTACGGTGCCGGCTTCCAGGTGGCCGAGTACCGCAAGCCGGAGTTCGAAGTCGCAGTGCAGACCGACCGCGAGGAATACATCCAGGGGGACACCATCAAGGTCACCTCCCAGGCCACCTACTTCTTCGGCGGGCCCGTGGCCGACGCCGAGGTGCACTGGGCGCTGCTCAGCCGCGACTGGCGCTTCTCCCTCCCCTGCCCCCCCCAACATTGGGGGGGAGTGGGGGGGAGCGGCCGCAAGCCCTGCCCACCCTACGAGTTCTCCGACTACGACTGGACCGAGCGCCGCCGTGTCCCCTTTTACGGGGAGTTCGGCGAGCTGATCACCGAGGGGTCGGGGCGCACTGATAAGGAAGGCCGCTTCACCTTCCAGGTCCCAGCCGACATCGCCGAGCGGACCATGAGCCAGCTCTTCACCCTGGAGGTCACGGTCACGGACATCAACAACCAGTCCACCTCCTCCCGCACCGACTGCGTAGTCCACAAGGGCGAGTTCTACATCGGCCTGGCCCCGCGGGAATACGTGGGCACCGTGGGCCAGGAGCAGGCAGTGGACGTCATCACCCTCTCCCCCCAGGGTGACCCCGTCCCCCAGCAGAAACTGCGGGTGATTGTCTCTGAGCACCGCTGGTA
>CAYRNM010000060.1:0-15695 GCA_964425465.1 uncultured Anaerolineae bacterium
GGCCCTGCGCGTGCCCGCCGGCCAGGAATGCGCCGCACTGGAAACGCTGCGCCGCGACCCCCGTGTGGCCTTTGCCGAACTCGATTACGCTGTCCACTCTACAGAACCCCGGTTTCGGGGAGAAACCGGGGTTCTCACCCCCAACGACCCCGGCTGGGCCTTGCAGTGGGGTCCGGCCCAAATTGAAGCGCCCACCGCGTGGAGCATCGTCACTGGCACCTCAGACCTCGTGATTGCCGTGCTGGACTCGGGCCTTCAACGGGATCACGAAGACCTGGCCGGCAATGTGTGGACCAACCCTGGCGAGACACCCGACAATGGGATAGATGACGAGGGCAACGGCAAAGTGGACGACGTCTGGGGCTGGCACTTCTATCACGCCTGGGCCTGGGATGGGCAGGAGTACACCTACCTGCCGAGGGAGGACAACCGCGTCGTGGATGACAATGGCCACGGCACCCACGTAGCCGGGATCGCGGGGGCGGAGATCAACAACGGCTTGGGGATCGCCGGCATGGCGGGGGGCAGCCGGCTGATGACGGTCAAGGTCCTAGACCAATATGGCACCGGCTGGTACTCCGACATCGCCCAGGGCATCGTCTACGCGGTGGACAACGGAGCGCAGATTATCAACCTCAGCGCAGGGGGGGAGTCGCCATCGCAGACGCTGCAGGAGGCGGTGGACTACGCCCACGCCCACGGGGTGCTGGTCGTGGCTGCCACGGGCAACGATGGCGGAGCGGTCCTGTATCCGGCCGCCTGCGAGCACGTGCTGGCCGTGGCGGCGACGGATCAGAGCGACGCCTGGGCCGATTTCTCCAACCACGGCCCGCAGGTGGACGTGGCAGCGCCGGGAGTGGACATTTACAGCACCTGGCCGTGGAGGGGAGGGTACTTCACCAAATCGGGCACCTCCATGGCCGCACCCCACGTCGCCGGCCTGGCGGCACTGATCTGGAGCGCTCACCCGGTGCTGGCGGTGGGGCAGGTGGCCGGGATCATCACCGCCACCGCAGCGGATGTGAATGGCGACACCTTCCCTCAATGGGACGAGTACCTGGGCTGGGGGCGGATCGTGGCCGGGCAGGCGCTGTCGGCGACGATACGAAGAGGGAACCTGCATCTCGCCGCCTCCCGCCCCCAGTTGCTGGTGGGGGAGGCCGCCGCCATCACCGCCACAGCCTCCCTCACGGCCGGCACTTGGGTCACCTTCACGGCCAGCGGAGGGGTCGTCTCCCCCGAGGTGACCGCCCTGGCCGATGGCTTGGCAACGACCACCCTGACCGCTGGCCCGGCGGCCGGGGTGGCTGTGGTGACCGGGACGACGGGGACGCTGACCGGCGCTCTGTTTCTGCGCCTTCTGCCGAGGCCGGTGGTCTCTGCCACCTTGACCCCGGCCTCGTGGGAGGTGGCGCCGGGCTGCTCGGTGGCCGTGACGCTGACGGCCGCCGATGGTTTCGGCAATCCGCCCTTGGATGGCACTCCCATCAACTGGGCAGCCAGCGGGGGAATGGTAGCTCCGGCCAGCTCTCCCTTCGACGAGGGGATGGGCCGGGCGACTTTCACCGCCAGCCCCATCTCCGGATCGGCAGCAATCACGGCCAGCCTGGAAGGGGGTTGGGTCTCAGCGATCGTCATTGAGGTATCCCCCTCCTATTGGCACGGCTATCTACCCTTGATCTTGCACAGTTGCCCGAATAAAGCCGTCGGGCTGAAAGCGCGAAGCGCCCTGGAAGGGCGCTCAACCAAGGTGCTTCAGGCAATCTTTCAAAATGTCTGGGGCGATGCCAGATGGGGCAGGTTACCGGCGTGGTATCCGTCTATCGCAGTAGAGGATCAAACCTCCCAGCGCGATGTAGTGGTGGATGTTGCCCTTGCCATTCACCATCCGAATCTGACTCCCGCAGGAAGCGATTTGTTGGATGCGCAAGATCATCGCCCAACTCCGCCGACGGGGAGATAAGCTGTGTTTATCCACAGGTCAGGCAAAGTCGTTCGGGCTGAGCTCGCGGTGTTACATGCAGTTTGCTGATTTCTCAGCCTCGTGATACAATGGCGATACCTGACTTTCAGGCAGGTCCTGACTCTACCATAGCTGAGTGACGAACGCTCCATCCAGAGCTTCACTGACTTGCAAGGAGTGGAGATCAGTGTGACCAAACCCAAAGTGCTTGTCCTCCGCGCGCCGGGCACTAACTGCGATGAGGAGACCGCCCTCGCCTGGGAATTAGCCGGGGGTGCGCCGGAGCGGGTGCACATCAATCAGTTCACCCGCGGCGAGCATCGGCTGGAGGAGTTCCAGGTCCTCACGATTCCTGGAGGGTTCTCCTTCGCTGACTCCCTGGGGGCAGGGAAGCTGCTGGCCAATGAGCTCAGCTACCGGCTGCGCGAGCCGTTGCACCGCTTTGTGGAAATGGATGGGCTGATCCTGGGCATCTGCAATGGCTTCCAGGCGCTGTGCAAAGCGGGGCTGCTTCGGCAGGCGACCCTGTTCTTCAACGATTCGGGCCGCTTTGAGTGCCGCTGGGTGACGCTCAAGCCAGTCAATCACGGCACCTGCCTGTGGACTCAGGGTATTGATCACCCCATCGAGCTGCCGGTGGCTCATGGCGAGGGAAAGTTCCTACCCGCCAGTGAGGAGGCATTGCGCCAGTTCTGGGCCAAGGACCAGGTGGTCTTCCAATATGCGGCTCCTGACAGATCCCAGCCTGGCTACCCCTTCGACCCCAATGGCTCGGTAGACCACATCGCCGGACTCTGCAATGAGAAGGGCACTGTCTTCGGACTAATGCCTCACCCGGAACGATATGTCCTCCCCTGGCAACATCCCCGATTTAGGCGGGAGAGGCGAAGGGAGGGAGATGGACTGGCCATCTTCAGGAATGCTATCCAGGCGTTGATTTAGCCAGCACTTACCAACATATCGAAAGGAGAAAGACATGCAACGGACGGTCGAATACTTCCCAGAGAGGGGAAGGGTCAACATGGAGAGGACTTTGCAACTGGCTTGCCAACGGGCGGAAGAGGAAGGTATCAGGCAGATCGTGCTGGCCAGCACACGGGGTTACACCGCGAGCAAGGCGCTGGAGATGTGCTTTGGCCTGGATCTGATCGCTGTGGGCATCGAGCGGCCCAGCTTTCCGACAGAGCAGGCTGAGCGCTTCCAACGGACGGGGAAACTGATCTTCGCCCGGGAAATTGACTACACCTATCCGCCAGACATGCAGACCGCCTTCCGCCGCTTCGGCCAGGGCACTAAGGTGGCCGTGGAAGTGGTGGTCTGCGCAGTGCAGGCTGGGCTGGTGGAGGAGGGTGAGCGGGTGATCGCTATTGGGGGGTCCGGCGGTGGAGCGGATACCGCTTTGGTCGTGGATGCCTCCTGGGACTTCCCCGGCGTCCATATCTCCGAGATCATCTGCAAGCCTGCTTAGCCGATTTAGCTATAAGTGTCGACGTTACCGTCAGCATAAACGGTAACCTCGACACCAAGTTGATTACTTGGCTCACTGTAGGGGGATTCGATGACTGACTTGCGCGCCTTTGAGGGGCTCAACCACTTCGGGGGCCCTCAGTACAGGCTCTACTGGGGGGACATACACCGCTCCTCGTCGGTCAGTGGCGGCGTAACGCCCATGAATGAGCACTTCCGCGTGGCCCGCCACGAGTTGGGCCTACAGGTCTTCGCCATCTGCGACAACGCGGTGCTGACCCGCGACCCGACGAAGGGGCGCGCCTTTTTCGGAGAGCTCAGGGGCCCCAAGTCTGTTACCAACGGCACCACGCCGCTCAACCTGGAGGACATCCACCGTGTCCACACCATTGAGCCTGAGGAATGGGATGAGCTAAAGGCACTGGTCGAGGCCTACGACGAGCCGGGCGCCTTTGTGCCACTGCTGGCCTATGAGCGGTGCTCGGCGCGCTATGGCGACCACAATGTCTACTACAAGGCTAAGGATGGTGATCTCTGCCTGCCACCGACGCTGCCCCAGCTCCATGCCGAGCTGGGTGACGCTGAGTGTCTGGTCCTGCCTCACCACATGGGCTACGCCCGCGGTCGGCGGGGCAAAGACTGGAACTTTCACTTCCCACGCCGCGAGCGGTTGGCCGAGATATACTCCCTCCACGGCTCCTCCGAGATGCCGAGGGACAACCCGCTGCCGCTGAGCAACATCGGTATGGGCGGCAACGTGCCGGGCAGCTCATTGCAGGAGGCCTGGGCGCGCGGCTACAAGCTGGGCGTGCTAGCCTCCAGCGATTGTCACGGCCAGGCTCAGGAGCTCATTCTAGTGGGCCTATGGGCCACGGAGCTCACCCGCGAGGGCATCTGGGAGGCGCTCTGGCAGCGACGGACCTTCGGCACCACAGGCGCACAGCGGATCGAGCTGGCCTTCAGTGCCGATGGCTTCCCCATGGGCAGTCTGTACAGCACTGACACCGCCTCTGTCCTCGAGGCGACGGTCAAGGGCACAGGCCCCCTGAAGTGTGTGGAGATCATCAAGAACAACGAGGTACTGTACACCCTACAGGGCGAGGGCCGCGCGGAGCTCAGTCTGCGTTACCGGGATACCTCGCCGCCTGACCGGCCCGACAATTGGGTCTACCTGCGCGTGACTCAGGCTGATGGCAACATGGCCTGGTCCAGCCCTATCTGGATCTCCATCCTGCCTGAGCACGAAGCGGTGCATGGCTATCTCTACTGGGAGCCAGAGGGCGTTCTGCTTTTCGATGTACTGCCTGTCCCGAGCTCAGACGAGGGACGCGAGGGCTCGGACCTCGCACTGCGAGCGCTCAATGACAACCTGGAGCGGCACTTGGTGCGGGATGTATCTTTTGAGGTTCTGGGCAATGCGCGCCAGACAGTCCGAGGGCCAGCGGTACTCCGCCCCGGCGAGCACGCGGAGGCCCACTTCACCGCCACCGGCGAGGCACTGTATCGGGTGCATTACATCGACGCCGATGACAACCGCCGCACAATCCAGCGGACGTTGATCACCGGCCCGCTTTTGGAGAGGCACTGAAAATGCGCTACGCCGATTTCGTGGACTACTCGACGCTGGATCCCTTCAAACGACGTATCATTGAGGCCCTGGAGCCGACGTGGGGCAACGTTGCCAGACTGGGCATCCGTCTTGTGCCGGAGAGTTTGGGTCAGCCGGCCGTGCTTCTGGATTTCGTGGACCATGACTTCATGCTGGCCTTCAAGGGCGACTGCGTGGGCACCAAGGGGTACATCGCGGATGCCATGATCGAGGCCGGCTGGAGGGGGGACGCTGGTTCACTGTACGCCGGTCTGGGCGTAGATCTCGTGGCCGCGAACAGTAACGACGTCATCTGCATGGGCGCGACACCGCTGGCCTTGAGCGACGAGATCGGCTCCGGCCGCTCGGAGTGGTTCGCCGACGAGGCGCGGGTGGCAGAGTTGCTCCAAGGGTTGCAGCGGGGATGCGATGAGGCAGGGATCACCATCCCCTGCGGTGAGACGCCGACGCTGCCCGACATCATCAATCCGGAGACGGCCTACATCACCGGCTCGATGATCGGGATCGTTCGGCCCAAGGAGCGTGCCTGTTGGGGGCAGGGGTTGCAGGCCGGCGATGTGATCTTCGGCCTGGCCAGCTTCGGCTTCCACGCCAATGGGCTGACCCTGGCCCGCCGCATCGCCGAGCGATTGCCCCAGGGGTATCTCACCCCCTTTGGCGACTGGACGCTGGGACAGGAGTTGCTCATCCCCACGCGGATCTACGTCCAACCGGTGGTGGAGATGTTCGAGGCCGGGGTGGAGCTGCACTATCTGTCCAATATCACCGGCTCCGCCTGGCGGAAGGTGATGCGTTGCCGCCGTCCCTTCACCTACGTGATCGAAAGCCTGCCCGATCCGCCGCTCCTCTTCCGCTTCCTGCAGGAGCGGGGTGAGATCAGCGACTACGAAGCCTATCAGACCTGGAACATGGGCCTGGGATTCTGTCTGTTCGCACCGGAGGGGGAAGCAGAGGCCATTGAGGGGATTTGTACTGGATATGAGATTCCTGTGATGCGGCTGGGGTACGTAGAGGAGGGGGAGAAGCAGGTGGTGATTTGTCCGCTGCAGATCGCCTATTCACCTCTGTGATGAGTTTCAAGTTGAAGGTTACAAGTTGCAAGTTCTTCCCCCAGCTTGCAACTTTCAACTTGCAACTTGTAACCCTTGATGGCTCTCGCTACGGGGTAGGGGCCAGCCGCCACGAGTTCCTTTTCGTGTGCATCGAGCACAGCCCCGAAGCCTTCCAATGTCCGTGACCCAAGGAGCCGCAGGTCCCCTTCCCGTGCGAAGACCACTTCATCAACTGTCTCGAAATCCTGGCAACATAAGATGGCATATCCCACATGCCGGGTAATCAACTGGCCATTGGCCATGATGAAGGGTACATCCTTTTTCCTGACCGTGATCGCAGCATCCTTGAGATCCTGCTCGGGGATCCAGGTATACTCAGAGCCAGTGTCTACAAGGAGGTCCGAGACTGTGACTGTATTCCCTGAGCCAGTGATACTCTGAACGGAACAATCTACGTAGAACACACCTATCTGCTCTTCCTCCTACCCTTACCTATTTCAGCCTGATTTCGTCAACGTTAATTACTTGCCCTATGAGGGATTGTGAGCCATCTTCCACGCCAGGACCACGCACCGCGATGCCATCATGCCATGGCCTGCGCGGCAGGGTCGGCGGGCGCGTGTTTGCAGCCGTGCACGGACGGTCAATGCCTACACCTCTACCAGACCATGCTTCTTGCTGGCCGCAAGTTCGGTCAGCCGTATCACTAACCGTAATGCTTCGTTGACTGCTTCTGCGCTCGGAAATGCCTGTGCAACATCGGGCTCTAACAGCACTAAATTGGTGCCAGCCCGATACCGCTGCGCGTACTTGCCGCGGGCACCGCTCTTGAGCAGTTCCCGTAAGTCATACTCCGGGCGAAGGTCGTCATTCATCTCGTTCGTAGGTATGTTTTTCATAGACTTCTCGCTCAGCGCGTGTCAATTCGCGCGCACTAATGATACGAAATCTTGTTGCCACGCTCGGCGTGGGCCACCATCAAGAGTCGGCCGCGAGCGGACATCCCGATAGTAATGTAGCGGTCTTCATCTTCAGGATCATAAATAGTAACGCTGAGGTCGTTACTGAATACAGTCGCTGCTTCAGTGTGGGTGAGGCGTGTGTTAGCTGTTCGTGCATTCGTTTTTGTATGTTCTGCGATTACTGCACACCTGACGGCTGGGTTTCGATGAGAAAAATCCTCTTCTCAAATCCACCTCGTTCCATCAGTTTTTGCTTTCGTATCTCTTCAAGTTGAGATTCGCTGACGCCTTCGGACTTCGCTATTGCGAATGTGACTTCCAGAATATCTGCTAGTTCCTTGGCCCGACCTGATTCGGAAAACTCCGCGACTTCTTCTTGAAGTTTCTTCCTCAACTCCGTTTTGTATGAATCTATGACCAGTATTTTGGTAACAGGCATTTCGCCGCGACTGACGATAACATCAGGGATGCCATCCCTAACCAGTTTGTTGTATTTCATGCTTTTCCTATATTCGGAAGATGTAGTCTGTGTCGCCAGTCTCCTGCCACCAGTTCACGCGTTCATCATTTGATGCTGCGCACGCTCACATCGGCTAAAAGGGCATGACGGCTAACGCTAGAGCCTTGCGCCGCCCGCTGTCCGTGTTCGGCAGCGGGGACAACGAGCCGGTTCACGAAACTGCTTTGCAAGGCGGCGGGTGGTCGCAAGGCAGGTGTTTGGCGGCGTTCTATTACTCCAAGTTCTTCACCGTTGCTGATGGCCCACTCTGCGATTTCTATTGGTGATTTGTCAGAGCAACTTCAGCAACTTGTCATATTCACTGTGCGAGCCAATCCAAAACCAAACGATGGTATCTTCGTCTTTTTTCATGACTCCCAAAGCCCGCCAACCAATTCCGGTGCGGATTGAGTAGATGTTCTTGTTTCCTTTTACTGGCTTGAAATCGAGACTGGGGTGATGTGGATTGGCTTTCCACAATTTGTAATTCTTGCGTGCGGTACGTCTCACCCTTTCTGGAAGACTGCGAAACCGTTCGATGAAATCAGGGGCAAGTTCGGATTTCACAATTCGTCAAATCCTATTTTCTTTGTTTTGCCTGCCGCTGACTCTTGGAGCGCCTTTTCGGCTAGTCGGTCAAGCTTGCTTTGTGGCTTGGCAAGCGTTTTTTGCCATTTGAGTTCACTCTCAAGATCCTCCAGTAGTTGTGCGGCAATTTCATCTTGCAATTCCTGTGGTAGTGTTTCGATTCTCTTTATCGCTTTCGAGAGGAGAGTGGTCATCTCAGATTCCTCCTTCCGTAATCAAGCCATAGCCCGCGTGTATTTATGTGTTCGAGAATTTTCAAACGGAATGTCCGCCAAAGGTAGCACTACAAAATAGCGTGGAGTTGGTCAAACTTGCCTCCAGAGCGGAACTGGTGTAATAATTGGCTGCTTGTAACGAAACCACCGTTTCCCTGGAGGTGTCTTGAGCATGACGCTGAAGTTTATGGAGCAAACCCCGCTGAAACCTGAGTTGATGACCTGCCCCCATTGCGGTGAAGAGAAACGAATTGGAGTTCACTCTCATCAAGAACGGCGCTACATCTGCCATCGGTGTGGCCGTACGTTTTCAGAAACGAAGGGGAGGGTCTTTTTCGGCCTGCACTATCCCATCTGGGTCGTAGTTTTGATGTTGACCTTACTGGCCTATGGCTGTCCGGTGGCAGCGATTGTGGCCGCGTTTTTCATTGATGAGCGTACCGTTCTGGCCTGGTTGCACAAGGCTGGTCAGCACGGCAAGGTGGTGCAAGACCAGGTTGTCTGCAACGGTCAGGTCGAACTGGGCCAAGTGCAAGCCGACGAACTCTGGGTCAAGGTTCAGGGCGGCAAAGTCTGGATAGCCACGGCCATGAGCGTCTTCTCGCGTCTTTTCCTCTGGGGAGAAGTCTCCCCCAAACGAGATAAGAGCTTGATTAAGCGCCTCATGGGGAAGGTGCGCGAGGCGGCTTCGTCCGTCACACAAGCCGTGCTGATCGCCGTAGATGGGTTTGCGGCTTACCCTAAGGCCGCCCTCCAGACCTTTTACACCAAACTCTACACCGGTCGGCCGGGTCGCCCTCGACACCTCCCCTGGCCGGACCTGCACATCGTGCCAGTGCTCAAGCACTACAGCGGGCGGAAGCTGAAGAGCATCTCCCGACGTTTGGTCTACGGCTCCTTGGCCCGGCGCACCCGGGGGCTGGCCCGAACCGCTCAACGCCTGGAAGATGACCTGTTTTGGTGTGGAGTGGTGTACAATTTCTGTGCTATCCACACCAGTTTAGGATCAACCCCGGCCGTGGCTGCCGGATTGATTGACCACGTGTGGTCGGTTAAGGAGCTTTTGCGCCTCAGATTGCCCAACCAACCACTCCACGCCATTGTGTAATGCTACCAGATATACGCAGTGTTGCGTATATCACTCACCTGGAGCGCGATGTGCGCATTGCGGATAACGCGCCTGGTTTGAAGTTCCCTGATGCTTCATTTGGCATTATACACACTCCATGATAGAATGTCAAAGAAGCGAGGAGGATAGATGCTGACCATGGACCAGATCCGCGGGGCAATCCCGCACGTGTTGACCGAGACCCATCTGCCCGGCCTGGGACAGCGAAGCCAGGGCAAGGTGCGCGATTTCTACCGAGTGAATGGGAAGCGGGTGCTCATCACCACCGACCGGCTCTCGGCCTTCGACCGCGTGGTGGGGCATATCCCCTTTAAGGGCCAGGTGCTCAACCAACTGGCCGCCTTCTGGTTCGAGCGCACCCGCGACATCCTGCCCAACCACCTGATCACAGTGCCCGACCCCAACGTCTCCGTGGTGCAGGAGTGCCAGACCCTGCCGGTGGAGATCGTCGTCCGGGGCTACATCTCCGGCTCCACCTCCACCTCGCTGTGGACCCGATACGCCGCCGGGGAGCGCACCATCTACGGCCTGAGCTTCCCCGATGGCCTGCGCAAGAATGAGCGGCTACCCGAGCCTGTGATCACCCCCACCACCCGTGGTACCGGCCCCGGCGGCCACGATGAGCGCATCACCCGCCAGGAGATCGTCGTCCGCGGCCTGGTGCCCGAATCCCTCTGCGCCGAGATCGAAGAAAAGGCGCTGGCCCTCTTTGACCGGGGCACCGAGATATGTGCTGCCGCAGGGATCATCTTGGTGGACACCAAGTACGAGTTCGGCCTGCTGGATGGCCAGCTCACCCTCATTGACGAGATCCACACCCCCGATTCCAGCCGCTTCTGGCTGGCCGGTTCCTATCAGGAGCGGTTCGAAGCTGGCCAAGAGCCGGAGAACTTCGACAAGGAGTTCGTGCGGCTGTGGTTCCGCCAGCAGGGTTACTCAGGCGATGGCCCCTCGCCTCAGATGTCCGAGGAGATCATGGTCCAGGCCTCGCAGCGCTACCAGGCGATCTACGAACGGATCACGGGGCGCGATTTTGAACCCGGCGCCTTCCCCATCGAGGAGCGCATCGAAACCAATCTCCGGAGGGAGGGATGGATCCGCTAGTCGTTGTGGTCATGGGCTCTAAAAGCGATCTGCCCCACGCGGAGAAGGTCCGTGCTGCTCTGAAGGAGTTCGGCCTGACCTGCGAGTTGCGCGTCGCCTCGGCCCACAAGAGCGCCCGCCATCTGCTCCGGCTCCTGGCTGAGTATGAGGCTCCAGAGCGTCCCCTGGTCTACATCGCTGTGGCCGGCCGGTCCAATGCCTTGGGCGGGCTGATGGATACCAACACCGTCCGGCCGGTCATCAACTGCCCGCCCTACAGCGATAGATTCGGCGGAGTGGATATCTTCTCCTCGCTAAGGATGCCGGGCGGTGTGGCCTGCCTCACGGTGCTTGAGCCTCAGGCAGCGGCCCTGGCCGCCGCGAAAATCCTGGCCCTGCACGATCCAGCACTGGCCCAGCGAGTGCGCAGTTATCAGAAAAGTCTAGAAACCACTATTGTCCAACAGGACGAGGAGGTGAGAAGTGACCCCTGGGCTCCTCCTCTACAGATACCAACCGACTGAAGCCTGTGGCATCTTCGGCATCGTTGCCTCAGAAGAGGATGTGGCCCGTATCACCTACTTTGGCCTCTACAGCCTACAACATCGGGGGCAGGAGAGCGCCGGCATCGCCGTAGCCAACGAGCAGGGCCTGATCTGTCACAAGCGAATGGGGCTCGTCTCCCAGGTCTTCACCGAGGGGGACTTGGAGAGGCTGGCCGGTTATGCAGCCGTCGGCCATAACCGCTACGCCACCTCCGGTTCCTCGCACCTCTGCAATGCCCAGCCCATCCTCCTCGAAACCGATCTCGGCCCCTTTGCCCTGTCCCACAATGGCAACCTGGCCAATACTGTGACCCTCCAGGGCCAGCTTCGCCGATGGGGATGCGCCCTCAACGGCGACTCTGACAGCGAGGTGATTGCCCGATTGATCGCCGAAGCCCCCGGTGAAACGTGGGAGGCCAAAATTGAGCGGGGCCTCTCTCAGGTTCTTGGCTCCTACAGCTTGGTCATCCTCACGCCAGAGAAGATGTGCGGCATCCGCGATCCCCTGGGCGTGCGCCCTCTGGTGTTGGGTAGATTCAACCACGGCTATGTCCTAGCCTCCGAGTCCTGCGCCCTGGACACCATTGGCGCTACAATGATCCGTGAGCTGGCCCCCGGCGAGGGAATATCCATTGCGCCCTCGGGGGTGACCACCTTCCTGCGGCCCAGTGGACACTCCGCCTTTTGCATCTTCGAGTACATCTATTTCGCCCGGCCCGATAGCGTCCTCAATGGCCGGCTGGTCTACGAGGCGCGGATGGAGATGGGGCGTCGTCTGGCGCGCGATCATCCTGTGGATGTGGATTTCGTCATTGGCGTGCCCGATTCTGCCACCGCCGCAGCCATCGGCTATGCCGAGGAAGCACGCCTACCCTTCTTCGAAGGGCTGATCAAGAGCCGCTACATCGGCCGGACCTTCATCCAGCCGGAACAGAAGCTACGACAACTGGGGGTCAAGCTCAAGTTCAACGCTCTGCCCCAACTGCTGAGGGGCAAGCGCATCGTCGTGGTGGATGACTCCATCGTGCGGGGCAACACCACCCGTGAGATCGTGCACCTGTTGCGTGAGGCGGGCGCTAGTGAGGTCCATCTGCGCATCACCAGCCCCCCTCTGCGTTATCCCTGCTTTCTGGGGGTGGATATCGCAACCTACCAGGAGCTCATTGCCCATCGGCTGACTATCGCCCAAATCTGCCGCCACCTGGGCGCTGACTCGCTGGGCTACCTCAGCCTGGAGGGACTGAGAGCATCTATTGAGCCGGTGAGCTGCGGCTTTTGTACCGGCTGTCTGACCGGCGAGTATCCAATAGGAGAAGAGTTGAGCCATGTTCCACTTCACCATCTGGACCAGCGGTGACCGTGATGCGCTGGAGTTGATCCAGCGCATTCACCGCGCGGTGCAGGACGGCGAGGTGCCCCAGGCTAGCCTCAGTGCCGTGGTGTGCGACCGTGTTCGGGGAGAAGACTCTGAGGCGGATGTGTTCCTGGACTGGTGCGATGAGCAAGGACTGCCGATGATCAGTGTCTCTTCCCGAGAACTGCGACGGGCCTTCCCTGAAGGATGGCGGGAAGAGCTAGGCACTCGGTTTCGACGCCTGTTGGCTCCCTACCCGGCTGCCCTTCACCTGCTGGTGGGCTACATGCTCTGGGTGGATGATGTCACGGCTGCCGAGCTACCTCTGCTCAATCTGCACCCCGCGCTGCCCGGCGGTCCAATAGGCACCTGGCAGGAGGTGATCCGAGCCATCCAGCCCCAGAGGGCAGGGGAGCACGGGGCAACGATGCAATGGATCCGTCCGGGCCGGGAGAACCGGGACCGGGGCGCTCCGGTGGCCTTCTTTCGTTTCCCCGTGACGCCGGAGATGAGTTTCGATCAGATCCGAGCGGCCGGCTTCCAACGCGAGCCGATCCTGCTCATCGAGACCCTCAAGGCACTGGCCCGAGGGCATATCCACTTGGGCGAGGGGCCGGCGCTGGATCTGACGAAGGCAGTAGGGGCAGGTCTTGCACCTGCCCAAAGAGCGAAAGACTTGGGAGAAATCCGCAGCCATAGTCCGTTGATCGCCTTTTTCGATCTGGAGGGGCCCCTTTCGCCGCAGGACAACGCCTACGAGGTGATGGGGCTCATCCCTAGAGGGCATGAACTGTTCGCCGTCATCAGCCGCTACGATGACCTGCTAGCCCTGGCCGAGAAACCCGGCTACGAGCCCGGCGACACCCTGGCCCTGATCCTGCCCTTCTTGGCCGCGCACCAGTTGACCGCCGAGGATGTCCGAAGGGTCTCACAGCGGGCGCGACTGGTGGAGGGGGCACGCGAACTGGTGGCTCAGTTGCAGAGGGAGGGCTGGGGCGTCTATATCATCTCCACCTCCTATGCCCCCCATGCCCATTGCATCGCCGACGAGCTCGGCGTGTCCTGCGATCATGTGGCCTGTACTCCCTTTCCCGCTGAGGGATACCAGGCCCGGCTAGATGAAGCAGCCCAAGATCTGATCCACCGGATGGAAGGCCAGATGCTGGCGCTGTCCCCAGAGGACGACCAGGCCATTCAATCGCTGCTGGACCGCTTCTACTGGGAGGAGCTGCCTGCTACTGGCTGGGGCGACCCTCTGGCGGCAATGCAGGTGATGGGCGGTCGGAGAAAGGCGGAGGCCGCTCAGAGGTTCGCCTCGGAGTGCGGCGTCTCCCTGAGCGACGTGGTGGCTGTGGGCGATAGCATCACTGACGCGGCCCTGCTCCAGGCTGTGGAGGAGGAGGGCGGGCTGGCCCTGGCTTTCAACGCCAACACCTACGCCCTCCCCCATGCCACGGCGGCGGTAGCCTCGACCACACTGCAGGACTTGGCCGCCCTACTTCAGGCCTGGGAGGAGGGAGGGCGAAGTGCGGTCGAGGCAGCCTGCGCCCAACAGCCCGATGCGGACTGGTTGGCGGGCCGCGATTTGACCCCGGAGATCATCGAGCGACACCGGGCCGCCAGACAGGCGGTGCGGGGCAGGGCGGCGGCGCTGGGGTGAGAGGCTTAGAATCGAATCAACTGGCACAAGGGAGTGAGACATGTTACGGAGGATCATCTTCACCCTGGTCTTGATCACTTTGATACTGGTGGGCGCCGCGCCGGTGGGCCGTGGTGCCCACTCGGCCTCGCTGGGCAGTCCTCGCCAGGGAAGGACGTGGGAGACCGTGCACAACTGGGTCTACTGGCTCGACGGCCCGGACCTGGAGCAGATCGGAAGCTCCAATTCTTCTTTTCCCCCTCATGGAATGCTAGAGAGGAGCGAAGGAGGCTGGAATGAGCAGCAAGCCGATCATCACCGGGATCGAAATCCACGAGTTTGAGTACCGACTGGAGGACATGGGCACGGACTACCATGGGTTCAACCTGGTGTATGAGCCGGGACATGTCCTGATGAGGCGAGCTTGCGCCATCAGGATGCGGACCGATGTGGGCCTCAGCGGTGAAACCCTGGCCAGCGGAGCAGAGCTGGCCACCTTGCCCATGTTTGTGCACTATCTCATCGGCAAGAACGCACTGGAGCGGGAGACGATCTACCAAGACATCAAACGGGCCCTGAGACAATGGGCGCGGATCGGCGTAGCCCCTGTAGACATTCTTCTGTGGGACATCGCGGGCAAGTACTACCACGCCCCCCTCTGGGAACTCCTGGGGGGAAAGCCCAGACCACTGCCCTGCTACGCCAGCACCTACCATGGCGACGAGGTCGAGGGTGGGCTGAGCACGCCGGAGGCTTACGCCGACTTCGCGGAGCAGTGTCTGGAGATGGGGTATCCGGCCTTCAAGATCCACGGCTGGGGAAATGCCCCTGTGGCGCAGGAGATCGCTACCGTCCATGCCGTTGGCCGGCGAGTCGGGGGCAAGATGGACCTGATGCTCGATCCGGCCTGCGAGCTGAAGACGTTTGGCGATGCGATCAAGGTGGGGTGGGCCTGCGACGAGGAGCGGTTCTTCTGGCTGGAGGACCCCTACAATGATGGCGGCATCTCCCAGTTCGGGCATCGGAAACTGCGTCAGCTCATCAGGACGCCCCTGCTGCAGACGGAACATGTCCGCTCATTACAGCCCCATGTGGACTTCGCCCTGGCCGACGCCACGGACTTCGTGCGCGGTGACGTGCACTACGATGGGATCACCGGGGTGATGAAGCTGGCGCACGCAGCCGAGGGGTTGGGTATGGATATCGAGTTTCACGGTGCGGGGCCGGCGCAGCGCCATTGCATGGCATCCATTCGCAACACCAACTACTACGAGATGGGGCTGGTGCATCCCCAAGCCCCGTGCTCCCACATCCCGGCCTACAAGGACTACCGCGATGGGCTGGATGCCATTGATGAGAAGGGGTGCGTGTACCCCCCGGAGGGTCCCGGCCTGGGAGTCGAGCTCGACTGGGACTTCATCATGAGGAACCGGGTGGATGGCTGTGAGTACAAATGATTGACCCAGGGGTTGAGCCTTGGAGTTGTTGAGAAAGCAGATCTTTGTCGCCGGGGTTGCATAGCGCTGACAGGATCCCTTGGCTTCGTAGCGGGCAACCGGATGTGGAGAAAGTCCCATGAACGGACCATCG
>CAYRNM010000061.1:0-15639 GCA_964425465.1 uncultured Anaerolineae bacterium
CTCTTCCAAAACGCTGCATAAAACACCAAAGGGAGGTATATGAAGCGAAAAGTCTGGATAAAATGCATGAGGAGATATTATGCAGCGAAATATCGGTATAGTACGCTGTTCAGGATGTTATGCAGCAGAAATGCTGTAGAATAATAAGTTAGACGCATGAACGGAACAGGGATTTGCATAAGCCAAGGTGGAGGACGCTCAACGAATTGCCGAGCTCTCTGAAGAATTGGGCTACCCCGTCGATCACGAACAGATGGGACAGAGGCTTCGACCCATTGTCGAGAAGGCCGACCACGCCGTGTTTGTAGCAGAGATGGAGGGTGGGGGCGTCGTGGGCTGGATTCACGCCTTCGTTGCATCCTATCTGATGGCAGAACCCTTTGTTGAATTGGGAGGGGTGATTGTTGCTTCTTCCCACCGTGGGCATGGAATTGGCAAACTCCTTTTATCTGAGGTAGAGCGATGGGCCAAAGGCAAAGGGGTCGATACTGTTCGGGCTCGAAGCAGATCAACGCGTGAGCCTGCGCACGTTTTCTATCGGAAGATGGGTTATCGGCATGTCAAAACTCAAGAAACGTTCTCTAAGAACGTATAGGAACGACTAACCAGCGTCTGAACCGGACGTGGTTACCCGCGCCGGTTAGACGCGACGTTAGCTGGCTCTTTCCGCAGAGTGTAGAGTCTCCAACCTAACGGGGCATGATACGGCGCGGGTTCAGTAGGAGTGATAAGGCTAAGCCGTTGCTGCCACATGGTATCTTGCACAAAAACGAGAGCAAGGTGGTTACGCTCACACTGGCTAGAGTCGTAAATGTGATGGTTACAGACGATACACTGTCTGTAGATCTCGAAGACGGTCGCACTGTCTCTGTCCCCATCGGCTGGTATCCGCGTCTGGCACATGGTACACCGGCCGAGCGCGCCAATTTTCAGATCAGCGGTGCAGGTTACGGGATCTATTGGCCTGATCTCGACGAGGATATCGGTGTTGAGGGTTTGTTACTTGGCAAAAAGTCCACAGAAAGTCCCGCCTCGTTCGAGCGATGGTTACAGCGACGGAAACAAACGGATTGAACCGGCAGGATGGGGGTACGATAGATAGATGCGGTTTGAATGGGATGAAGACAAGAACAGTACGAGCAAGCACCCACAAACTGATTGGCAGAAGTTAGAAGCCATGACGGACGAAGAGATCGACTACTCCGATATTCCACCGTTGGACGATGATTTTTTGCACGCGCTACGCTACGGTTGCCTCAGCAGCCGCAAGAAGTATTGATTGAAAAGTCACTTTGATAATGTTGACATCAGGCCGACCCTGCAGGCAAACCGTAGGCCGGGATCGGCTTTTCTGTGTCAGTCAAGTTCCCTTTTAGGGTACAACATGTTTAAGGAGTAATTCATGGCTCAGAAGACACTTGTAGAGGAACAAGTTCTTATCCAACCCCTACAAGCAAAGGATCGCATACTGGATGAGGCAACCAGGGAAGGGCTGGAGCGGGCTGAGGAAGTGGGGACGACCAATGTCTGGGAGCGCTTCGAGACGATGCAGCCCCAGTGTGGCTTCGGCAAGCTAGGGCTCTGTTGCAAGAATTGCAATCTGGGTCCCTGTCGTATAGATCCCTTTGGGATGGGAGCTCAGAGAGGCGTCTGCGGCGCTACAGCGGCCACCATCGTCGCCCGGAACCTGGCCCGTAAGACAGCAGCCGGTGCGGCCTGCCACTCCGATCATGGCCGGCACATGGTGCACACCATGTTGATGATGGCTGAGGGGGAGGCTGAGGATTACCACATCGGCGACCCCGCAAAGCTTCGGACAGTGGCCGAGGAATATGGCGTTGAACTTGATGGACGAGACGACCGGGCTATCGCCAGGGATTTGGCGGAGGCGATGTTGGCCGAGTTCGGCCAGCAGCACGGGGAGCTCAACTTCGTCAAGCGGGCACCCGAGGGCCAGCAGAAGACCTGGCGGCAGTTGGGGATATCCCCTCGTGGAATTGACCTGGAGCTAGTGGAGATCCTGCATCGTACTCACATCGGGGTGGACAACGAGTACCACAGCCTGCTCTCAAGCGCCATGCGGGCCGCCCTCTCCGATGGCTGGGGTGGCTCCATGATCGCCACCGAGGTGAGCGACATTCTCTTCGGCATGCCGTCTCCCGTGCGGGCGGTCATCAACCTGGGTGTGCTCCGAGAGGATCAGGTCAATGTGGTGGTACACGGGCATGTGCCCCTGCTGTCGGAGATGGTCCTGGCCGCAGCCCAGAGCCCGGACATGATTGGACTGGCCAAGGAGAAGGGGGCCACGGGCATCAATGTGGTGGGCATGTGCTGTACGGCCAATGAGCTGCTCATGCGACAGGGGATCCCTGTAGCGGGCAGCTTCATCCAGCAGGAGCTGGCCATCGCCACCGGTGCGGTGGACGCCATGGTGGTGGACGTGCAGTGCATCATGCCTTCGTTGTCTGTCGTCGCCGAGTGCTTTCACACCAAAGTCATCTCCACCGACCCTCGTGGCCACTTCGAGGGGGCGGAGCACATCGAACTGGATGAGTCGCGGGCTCTGGAGATCGCTAAAGAGATCATCCGGCGGGGCATTGAGGCCTACGGGGAGCGAAATCCGGATAGAGTCAGGATCCCCGATGAGAGGATGGATCTTATCGCTGGCTTCACTACGGAGAACATCTTCCACCATCTGGGTGGCCGCTTCCGGGGCTCCTATCGGCCGCTGAACGATGGCATCATCGCTGGACGGATCCGGGGCGTGGCCGGGGTGGTGGGCTGCGACAATCCCAAGAACATGAGCGGTAGCGCGCACGTGGAGATGGTTAAGGAGCTTATCAAGCACGATGTGGCAGTGTTGCAGACCGGCTGCTCGGCCCTGGCCTGCGCCAGGGCGGGGCTGATGCAGCCTGAGGCCACCTTTGAGTATGCCGGCCAGGGGTTGCAGGAGATCTGTGAGACGGTGGGCATCCCTCCCGTGCTTCATCTGGGCTCCTGCGTGGATAACTCCCGCATCCTCACTGCCGCGACCGAGATGGTCAAGGAGGGCGGCGTCGGCAACGACATCAGCGAGCTGCCTGCGGCTGGCGCGGCGCCGGAGTGGATGAGCGAGAAGGCCATCGCTATCGGCTGGTATTTCGTGGCCTCAGGTGTTTTCACCGTCTTCGGTACCCCGCTGAATGTCCTGGGCAGCCCGCCCGTCACCCGCTACCTCACCGACGAGCTGGAGGGGATCGTGGGTGGCAAGTGGGCCTTTGAGTCAGACCCGGTGAAGGCGGCCCATCTGATGATTGATCATATCAACAAGAAGCGAGAGGCGCTGCACCTCAGGCCCATGATGTATGGTGAGGAGTAAGGATTATGGAAAGAACCATCTACGTCGAGCCTGAGCGGTGTCTGGGGTGCAGCTCCTGCGAGCTGGCCTGCGCAGTGGCCCACTCCCAGTCGGGGGAGCTGTTCCAGGCCATCCGGGAGAACCTGCTGTCGGAGCCGCGCTTGCAGGTGGAGGTGGTCGGAGATCAGCCCCTGCCCCTCCATTGCCTGCACTGCGAGGATGCCCCCTGCGTACAGGTGTGTCCCACCGAGGCCATGGCGAAGACGGGGCCAGGTGAGCCGGTAATCTGCGACCGGGAAAGGTGTGTGGGCTGTTCATTGTGTGTCCTGGCCTGTCCCTACGGTGTGCTGCGTCTGGATCGAGGGGGCAAGAAGGTGCTCAAGTGCGATCTATGCATAGGCCGGTTGGGACAAGGGTTGGAGCCAGCCTGTGCCGAGGCCTGCCCCAGTTCCGCTATCCAATTCCTGCCCCTGGAGGAGATTGACCAGCGCGAGGGCGATGGGTGGCGAAAGGAGTTCCTGATCGTGTATCGAGGTCAGGCGGCTCTGATTTCGCAGGCGGGAGGGTAACGTGGCGCTGAGGATAACCATTGATGGGCGAGAGATCCGGGTTGAAACGGGCACAACCATCCTTGAGGCTGTGGAGGGGCTGGACATCCACATCCCCACCCTTTGCTACCACGGAGGGGCGAGGCCCTACCGGGCCTGCCAGATCTGTCGGGTGGAGATAGAGGATGAGCAGGGCCGCCGACGGGTGGCCTCGGCCTGCACCATGCCGGTGCGGCGGGAGGGACAGCAGGTGTACACCCGGTCGGAGGCCGTGCTGGAAGCGCGCCGAGAGGCGCTTCAGTCTCTCCTGGCCAGCCACCCAAAAGTGGATTGGCTGTGGGAGATGGCTGAGGAGTTGGGTGTCGCCATTCCCGAATCTCCCGTCGGTCCGGCCCCTGAGGGATGCATCCTGTGCGGGCTGTGTGCCCGCACCTGCAGCGAGGTGCTGGGAATAGAGGCCATCACCTATGACAGACACGCTCTCGGCGATGGGGAGCTCCCCCTGAGGGTGGACCCCTCAGCCTGCATCGGCTGCGGAGCCTGCGCTGCCGTGTGCCCCACCGGGGTCATCAAGCAGGACGATCGAGATGGATGGCGGCAGATGGAGTGGTGGGGCATGGAGAGGGCGGAGATCGAGCTGCAGCGCTGTGCGGGCTGTGGTGAGTACTTCGCCTCGCCGGGAGCCCTGGCTCAGGCGAGGAAGCGGGTCAGAGGGTCACTTCCCATGAGTGATTTCTGCCCCACCTGTCGAGCCCTGGCAGCACGCCAGAAGCTAACTCTGGAGATCCGCACATGAAATAATTGGGCAGCCTGTGCGCACGCCCAGCGCTATGAATGAACGTAGGCACAACAAAGAACAGCCATTGGCGCTTCACACTGAGATCCCAACCATGCTATGATCATCCCAAATGCAGAGCGCGCGGTAGTGGACATTCATAAGTTGCGCGATTACTGCCTTAACCCAACTCACGATGAGGGCAAACACAAAGCGCGTTTGTTCGTGGCGGTGTTAGGCATGACAAGAGATGACGCTGAGGACTTGCGTGACGCATTGCTGCAAGCGGTCAAAACACACGACGCGCAGTTAGGGCGGCGTGATGAGTATGGGCAACGCTATGCCGTTGACTTTGTGCTCGCATGGCGGGGTAAACAGGCCATGATTCGGAGTTCATGGATTATCGAACACGGTTCGGATACACCGAGATTGACCTCTTGCTATCCATTGTGAATTGAGAGGTGACAAATGACGACTCCTATCAAATTACTGGACGTAGTAGCGCTCACGGTTGACCTACCTGAACATGACCTATGGCGAGGGCAAGTTGGTACAGTAGTTGAAATCCTTGCGGGTGGTGCTGCTTTTGAGGTCGAATTCAGCGACCGTAACGGGCGCACTTACGAATCGCTCGGTTTGCGTCCAGACCAGATTATAGTGTTGCATTATGAACCATTGACTGCGCCTCCAGAGCATGTAGCAGAACCAGTGTAGCGAGTTGCAGCGCTTGAGGGAGGAGAGGCCATGGGCCTCATCAGAAAGACACTGAAGGTCTCGGGAAGTAAAACCGTAAACGATTCCCACGAAATAGAGGCCCTTTTCGATACCGGCGCATCGGCCTGCTTCGTGAGGGAGGATGTCGCGGAAGAACTATCGTTCCTTTTAAGGTCCTCCTCGCCTCCGATCTTCAAATTAGGCGATGATAACTCCTTGAAGGTCGAGCGCACGACCGTTCTCCATACGGATGCAAGGGACACCCCCTCGCCCACATGTTTCTCGTAGTCCCAGGGCTCCCCTACGAGATCATCATAGGAGCTGATTTCCTCCAGAGGTGGAAGATCAAGCTGGATCCAACCACAGAGGAGTTCATCATGGATGAGCGTGCTCTAGAGATAGTGTTGGTGTGACGTGACCGGTAAGGAACAGAAGAAGTGGGTAGGATCACAGTGCAGATAGATGTCACCAATCTATTCGACTGGCATGACCAACGGATGGCCGCATCGGACCCGAGGAAGGGCGGTTTGTGTCTATCCCTGATGCTATCGTTGACACCGGTGCGACGGCATTATCACTGCCTATCAACCTGATCGAGCAGTTGGGGCTGGAAGAGGTGGGGACGACCCTTGTGCGGACGGCCAATGGCAGTGTGAGACGGCGTGTCTTCGGCGGGGTAAGGGTGGAGATCATGGGACGAGATAGCATCTTTGACGTAGTGGAGCTACCAGTGGACTCTCCAACCCTCATCGGCTACATCGTGCTGGAGCGGCTGGACCTGTATCCTGACCCAGTCAACAACACCCTCACCGGCCGGCCCGACTCGCCGGACCACATGGTCATAGAGTGCTATATGACCACTGACCACGGACCGCCGACCGCCCGGCTTTTGACTGAATCGCGGTCTGCGGTCGGCTGTCGGCGGTCTGCAAGGACAGTCTGCATTATGTACTGAGGAACTTGATGGTCAAAAAGGACCATGGTATAGACTGGAGGAGAAATGTCCAGAATCATCGCTGCGGCGGCCATTCGAGGAGCACACAGTATGGTGCGACAGGCTGAAGCATTCTATCAAAAGGCGCTGGAGGAGAAGGGAGGTGGTGCGAAGGTCGAGTTCCCGGACACGGGCTACTACCTGCCCATGGCCTATGCCCTGCTAGGTGCCGAGGTGAAAAAGGTAGAAGACATAGAGCCTGTGCTGGAGGAGGCCAAGGGACTGCTCCCCGAGCCCCCCAGTGACAGGCTGTGGCTGCCCTACCTGGGCAACGCCCTGGATGCGGGCATCGCCACTCTGCTGGGCGAGGAGATCATCACCGCCCTGCGTTATCTGTACGGCACCGAGCCTCAGCCCGATTGCGAGGGGTTCTACACCGACACCTGGATGCGCCAGTTGGGCATCCAGCTCGTGGACGGGCGTATGCCTGGCTTCGCCGCTATCCTGGGTGCCGCGCCGACCAACGAGATCGCGGTCAAAGTGATCCGCGAGCTGCAGAAGCGCAACATCCTCATCTTCGTCGGCTCCAGCGTCAATAGCCGAAGCATTGTGGACCAGTTGCTGGAGGAAGGGGTGCAGATGGGGTGGGACACCTACATCGTCCCCTACGGCCGGGATACCATCACCGGTATCTATCCTCTCAACTGGGCCATCCGGGCGGCACTGACCTTCGGCGGACTGGAGAAGGGCGCGGGGACCAAGGCCCTGCTCTACACCAAGGCCCGGGTCCACGCCTTTGGCCTCACCCTGGGCCACGTGGATGACCTCAAGTACGCCACCGGCGCGGGGGCCATCAACATGGGCTTCCCCATCATCGCTGACACCGACATCCCCGAGATCCGGCCCACGGGCATCTGCACCTACGAGCATGTGGTGCACGAGTTCGACTATGATCAGCTCGTACCCACCTGCATCCAGGTGCGAGGGGTGAAGGTTAAGGTGGAGGAGGTGGATATCCCCGTGCCCTACTCGGCGGCCTTCGAGGGGGAGACGGTCCGGCGGGGGGACATGCACCTGGAAGCCCATCACCCCGAGACCATCGGCCTGGAGTACCTGTGCATGCGGGAGTTGGATGAGATCGAGGATGGCAAGATCGAGGTAGTGGGGCCGGACTTCGATGCGGTCGAGGAGGGCGGCTCCATCAACTTAGGGATATTGGTGGAAGTGGCTGGCCGCCGGATGCGGGACGAGTTCGAGCCCATCATGGAGCGGCAGATCCACGCCTATCTGAACCGCGCCATGGGCATCTTCCACATGGGTCAGCGCAACCTGGTCTGGTTCCGCATCAGCAAGGATACCTTCGCCAAGGGATTCCGAGCTCACCACTTGGGCACCATCCTTCACTATGGACTCCACAATGGCTTTGGGGCCATCCTGGACAAGGTACAGGTGACCATCTTCACCGACCGAGAGGATGTCGAAAAACTGCGGGATGAGGCGGTGGCCGTCTACGCCGCCCGCGATGCCCGCCTGGCGGGCCTGACCGACGAGGCGGTGGATACCTTCTACACCTGCACCCTGTGCCAGAGCTACGCCCCTAACCACGTGTGCATCGTCTCTCCCGAGCGGCCAGGGCTGTGCGGAGCCTACAGTTGGCTCGACTGCCGCGCGGCCTATGAGATCAACCCCCGCGGGGTCAACCAGCCGGTGCCCAAGGGCCGAACCCTGGACCCCGAGAAGGGACGGTGGGAGGGCGTGGATGCCGCCATCCGGCAGCACTCTCATGGAAACATCGAGACCTTTAATCAATACTCTATAATAGAGAACCCCATGACCTCGTGCTTCGTCGGTTCGACTGAGGTGATCGTCAATGGCCAGTTGGTCCAGATCAGCGACTTCGTTGAAGAGCACATAGATGAGGGGTTCCATCACGCCTCGGCGCTGACGATGAATGAGGAGGGCGAAGCGGTCTATGACTACGTCGTCGGGATGCACAAGAACCCCGCCCCCGAGAGACTGATCAGGGTCGCCACCAAGTCGGGAGATGAACTGCTGCTCACTGGCAACCATAAGATAGCGGTTGATGGACCAGAGGGCATGACGTGGGTCAGAGCCGATGAGCTGCAGATAGGGGACCGGGTGTACGCGCTGAAGCGGCTGGAGCTTCCGGAGCATGTGCCCCAGGTCGTGGACATCCTACCCCATGACCTGCGCGTGGACAATGAAGCCCTCATCGCTCGCCTCAAGAAGAAGCTCAAAGCCAAGTACGGCTCCTTGGCAGCAGCATCCAGGGAGATAGACCTCAGGCTCTCGGACCCCAGGGCGAAGTCCGTCTCGCTGGGCGATCTCAAGCAGATGGTGACTGCTGCTGACGAGAAGTGGGAGGAGGTTCAGGGCTCAATTCGCGAGGTGGTCAGCAGAGCCGGCCAGCGGTTCACCTTGCCCCAGCTCACTGCCGATCTCTTTTACACCCTGGGACTTTTGGCCTCCGATGGTTCGATAGACCGGCGGGGCAGGCACGAATGTCTGGTCAATTTCATCAATTCCAACGAGGGGTTGCTCGCCGCCTTCGAGGAAGCCTACACCCAAGCATTCCCCGATCGGCGACTCAGCCGCCGTAGGAAGAGCACGGGCGTTCCGACAATTAGGGGTCGGGAAATCAGGGCCACCAAAGCCTGCTTTGACTACTACAACGCCAATCCGTTGCTGGGGATCATCAGCGAGCACTTTGGGGTGAAAATGGATGGCGAGGAGAGGTGGAACCTGGGCCGGATGATCAGCCTGCCCAGGGAACTCATTGCCTCCTTCATCGCCGGTCATTTCGACGGCGATGGGAGCGTCCGCTTGAGGAAGTATGATGGGAAACGGGATGTCGGAGAGGCCTACCTTTGCATTGATGATAAGAGGGCGGCACGCCACCTGCAGTTGCTGTTGAAGCGGCTGGGAATTGTGGGGGACATCAGGAAATCAGCTTCAGTGTACAAGATCGAACTTCACGGCAGCAACCTGCGCCGCTTCGCCGAGATGGTACCCTCTAAACACCCTGAGAAGAGCCAGACCCTGAGGGAGATCACAGCTCTCTCAAAGTGTGGCTTGGACAAGACGCAGGTACAGGTCTTGCCTCTGGCGGCGGGCAGGGCGCTGGCTTCGCTCCCCGCCAGCCGCGAGGTGCTCAGCCCATCGACGCTGTACTACTACAAGACGGCCCGCTCCAGGCCCGTGCTGGACAACGTTAGGAGGATCATAGAAGTCCATTCGGAGGTGGCTGAGACCCTGACTCCTTTGATGGATAACGACTACTTCCTAGACATCGTGACCGAAGCTGAAGAGGTCGAGAATGAAGAATATGACTATGTCTACAATTTAACCCTACTAGATATCCATAGTTACCTTGTCAACACCGGGGTGCACTGCCACAACTGTGGCTGCTTCGAGTGCATCGTAGCGCTGGTCCCGGAGGCCAATGGCTTCATGGTGGTCAACCGGGAGCATTCGGGAATGACCCCTATGGGGGCCAAGTTCTCCACCCTGGCAGGGATGGTGGGCGGTGGCAACCAGACGCCCGGCTTCCTGGGGGTGGGGCGGTTGTACCTCTCCAGTGGCAAGTTCATCGCCTACGAGGGGGGCCTCAAGCGGGTGGTCTGGATGCCCAAGGAACTGAAGGAGGATCAGAGAGAGCGGCTGCAGAAGCGGGCGGAGGCGCTGGGCGAGCCGGACCTTCTGGACAAGATCGCCGATGAGACCGTGGGCACCACGGTAGATGAGATCCTCCCCTGGCTGATGGAGAAGAACCATCCCGCGCTGAGCATGGAGATGCTGCTCTAGTTAAGTTACAAGTTAAAGGTTACAAGTTGAAAGTTATCACAGCTTGTAACTTTTAACTTTCAACTTGAAACTTTAAGGAGAGAATTATGCCCCTGACGGCTCTTGACATCTACAAACAGTTGCCCAAAACCAACTGCGGTGATTGTGGGTTCCCAACCTGTCTGGCCTTTGCCATGCAATTGGCCCAGAAAAGGGTCGCGCTGGACGACTGCCCTCACGTTACTGCGGAGGGAAAGGCGGCCCTGGAAGGGGCCTCGGCACCGCCCATCAAGCTGGTAACCATCGGCGTAGCCGGAGACCGCAGGCTACAAATCGGCAACGAGACGGTCCTCTTCCGCCACGAGGAGACCTTCTACCATCCTCCGGGAGTGGCCCTTCAGATCTCCGACGCGCAGGATGATAAGGAACTGCAAAAGGAACTAGCCTTCCTCAATGGGATTGCCATCCAGCGGGTAGGGACTACACTGAACATTGACCTGGTGGGGGTGCGCGCCGACAGCGACGACCCGGCCCGGTTCGCAAAGGTGGTGGAGATGGCCCGCTCGAAGGTGAACTATCCCTTCATCCTCATCAGCCGCGATCCAGCGATGATCAAGGCCGGATTAGCGGCCTGCAAGGAGGATCGTCCTCTTATCTACGCCGCCGATGCGAAGAACGGATTTGCCATGGCTGCTCTGGCGAAGCAGGCAAACTGCCCCCTGGCCGTCGTGGCCGAGAGCGTGGAGGCTTTGGCGGAGCTGACCCCCAAGATCCAGCGGCTGGGGGTGGAGGAACTGGTCCTGGGGCTGGAGGGACGCACCTTTCACCAGACCCTGCAGGACCTGTCCACCATCCGACGGCTGGCGCTGAAGCGTACCTTCCGGCCGCTGGGCTACCCCACCATCGTCTTCGTGGACCACGAGGACCCTTACCAGGCTGTGGCTCAGACCTCGGCTTACGTGGCCAAGTACGCCGGCATCATCGTCCTGGACAAAGCGGACCTTTGGCAGTTGATCTCTCTGCTCACCGTGCGGCTCAACGTCTTTACCGATCCCCGCCATCCCATTCAGGTGGAGCCAGGGGTCTACCAGGTACGGGAGCCAGGGCCCGACTCACCGGTCATCTTGACCGTTAACTTCGCTCTCACCTACTACACCGTCCGAGGCGACGTGGAGGGCAGCGGCGTTCCGACCTGGATCGTAGTCACGGACACGGAGGGCACCTCGGTCCTGACGGCCTATGCTGCGGACAAGCTGACTCCTGAAGGGGTTGCAGCGCAGCTCAAGGCTGATGGCGGCATTAAGGACAAGGTCAACCATCGGGAGATCATCATCCCCGGATTGGTGGCGGTCATGACCGCCAAGCTGAGAGAGGAGTCGGGCTGGAATGTAGTCGTCGGGCCACGGGAGTCTTCAGGGCTGCCCCGTTTCCTCCGCTCCTACCGGGTAGGTCGCATGGTCGGGTAGTCCTCTGGCCGTAGCGCAAAGCACAAAGGGCAAAGCGCCATGCCCTCTGCGCTATGCGCTTAGCCCTTTGCCCTACTAGGAGACTAAATTGAGCTACGTCGTACTCTTCATGCCCAGCCAGCAGATGGCCGCTGTCGAGGAGGGGGAGACCCTCCTGACAGCCGCCGAGCGGGCGGGCGTGTATGTGAATAGCATCTGTGGTGGTGAGGGGTTGTGCGGCAAATGCCGACTCATCCTCCAGCGAGGGAGGGTGGATTCCCAGCCCACCGCCCTCCTGACACGCGATGAGATCCGCCAGGGGTACGTGCTGGCCTGCCAGACGAGGGTGCACTCCGATGTGGTGGTGGAGGTGCCGCCCGAGTCGCGATTGGAGGGACGGCCTCAGCTCATGAGAGAAGAGGCCATCCGCTTCGCAGGCGTGGCTCCTCGCCGCGAAGGGGCTAAGGTCTACGAGTTCGCCCCCCTCTGTCAGAAGCAACTATTGGAGGTGAGCCTGCCCAGCCTGCAGGACAACCTGGCGGATCTGGAGCGCGTCTTCCGAGCCATCCGCCAGAAGCACAACTATCCAGTGATGCAGACCGGACTTTTCAACCTTCAGCATCTGGCCCCCCTGCTGCGTGAGAATGACTGGCGAATCACTGCCACGTTGGGCCAGCGGGGCGGGACTCTGGAAGTAGTGCAGTTTGAGGCGGGCGATGAGAGCCAGACCAACTACGGAGTGGCGGTGGACATTGGCACCACTACCGTATCTGCCAACCTGGTGGATCTGGTCTCGGGGGAGATCCTGGGCGCTCAGGCCTGCTACAACTCCCAGATACGCTACGGGGAGGATGTGATCAGCCGCATCATCTACGCCGCTGAGGAGGATGGCCTGGACCGGCTGGGGGAGGCCGTCACAGGAGACATCAACACCCTGGTACTGGCCCTGGTAGAGGAGGCGGGGATAGACCTGCACGATGTGACCTACATGGTAGCGGTGGGCAACACGACCATGATCCACTTCCTGCTGCGGATGGATCCGAGGAACATACGCCGCGAGCCCTACATTCCCACGGCTACCCGTCCTCCGGTCATCCGTGCCACTGAGGTGGGGGTCACCATTAGCGGCCGAGGGCTGCTCTGTCCCCTGCCCGGGGTGGGAGCCTACGTGGGAAGCGATGTGGTCGCCGACGTATTGAGTTCGGGGATGAGCCAGGATGAAGAGCTATCGCTGCTCTTTGACATCGGCACCAATGGAGAGGTGGTGCTGGGGAACAAGGAGTGGCTCATCTGCTGCTCCGCCTCGGCAGGGCCGGCCTTCGAGGGGGGAGGGATGGAGTGCGGGATGCGGGCCATGGAGGGAGCCATCGAAAGGGTGGCGGTCACCCCCAGCGACCGGATCGTCTACCAAACCATTGGTGGGGCGCGATCTCGGGGTATCTGCGGCTCAGGGCTGATAGACTTGGTGGCCGAGCTCTTCCGAGCGGACTACATAGACAAAGCGGGGCGCTTCCAGATGGATAGCCGGCCCCATCTGCGGGAGGGGGAGGATGGCAGGGAGTTCGTGCTGGTCCCTGCTGAGCAATCGGGGACAGGACAGGATGTAGTGATCACCGAGCCGGACATCGCCATCTTCGTGCGCTCCAAAGGGGCGGTTTACACCGCCGCCGAGACACTGTTGGAGCACTTGGGGCTGTCCTTTGAGGATGTGGAACGGGTGTATATCTCCGGAGGCTTCGGAAACTACCTGGATATCGCCAACGCCATCACCATCGGGCTGATGCCCGATCTGCCCCGTGAGCGCTTCCATTTCATTGGCAATGGGGCGCTGGCCGGGGCGCGGATGGCGCTGCTCTCGCGGGAGGCACTGGAGGAAGTGGAGCGCATTGCTTCCCTCACGACCTACTTCGACCTGTCTACTGATCCCAAGTTTATGCAGGACTTCAGCCGTTCATTGTTCATCCCCCACACCGATGTGGAGAAGTTTCCCTCGGTGGTCAAGTAGTCAGCCCATCGGATGGTTAGGCGAAGCGGTATACTATTCAACCGGAGAGAGGCTGAATGAAGGAAATCACCCGCACCGAACTCGTCTGGGCTGGCAAATATGACGACCAGGGTAACCTTCGCCCGGTCGAGCGCACTATTCTCCCCTTCCAGGTGGTGGAGACAGTCAATGAGTCCAAGGCCGACCGGGAAAAGGTACAGCGCGACCTGTGGACCCTGATGCCCCGCGACGATACCTGGCGCAACATGCTCATCTGGGGCGACAACAAAGTGGTGATGTCCTCACTCCTGCCGCGCTTTGCCGGTAAGATCAACCTCATCTACATTGACCCGCCCTTTGCCACCGGCCAGGACTTTTCCTTCCGCGTGCGGATTGGCGACCCTTCGGCAGGCTCAGGGCAAGTCGAGGAGTTCGTCAAAGAGCCATCCATCATCGAGGAGAAGGCTTACCGCGACACCTGGGGCCGCGGCCTCGACTCCTACCTCCAGATGATGTACGAGCGGCTGGTGCTGATGCGGGAATTGCTGGCGGAGGATGGGAGTATTTACGTGCACCTTGATTGGCGCTTGGTGCACTATGTCAGAGCATTGGCGGACGAAGTGTTTGGACCGGAGAATTTCCGAAACGACATTGTTTGGAAGCGCGCACCGATACTAGGGCGCAAAGCGACATCCGAGCAATATGGACGGGTAACTGACACCATCTTGTTTTACTCCAAAGGGCCAAATCTGAAGTTCAACCGTCCCTATATGGAGCGCGAAGTAGACCTCCGTCAGTTCAAGTGGGATGAGAACGAAGGCAGGTACTTTAAGACATCCCCAAGGGGGGACTACACAGACGAGAGCATCGCGGAGCTCGAAAAGCAGAACCGCGTGTATCATACTTCAACTGGAGGCATCCGAATCAAGTACTTTATCGAGCAGAATGCAGAAGGCAAGTGGGTGGAGCGCCTTCCAGCAGATTGCCTGTGGCTGGACATTCCAGACATGATGCATATCACTGAAGCCGAAAAAACTGGCTTCGATACTCAGAAACCCGAGGCTCTGCTCAGTCGCATTATTAGGACATCGTCTAACGAAGGCGACCTCGTGGCTGACTTCTTCTGCGGTTCCGGCACCACCCTCGCGGTGGCTGAGAAGTTGGGTCGTCGCTGGATCGGCTGCGACCTGTCCAAGTGGGCCATCCAGGTCACCCGCAAGCGGCTGCTGCAAATCGAGGGCTGCAGGCCCTTCGAGATCCTGAACCTGGGCAACTACGAGCGGCACAAACTGGCTGCCAACGGCCACTGGGAGCGCTACGTCCAGTTCATCCTCGAACTTTACCGCGCCGAAGCCGTCACCGGCTTCAGGACCCTGCACGGCAAAAAGGCCCGCGCCTACGTCCACGTCGGTAGCGTGGATAGCCCGGTCACCATGCGGGAGATTCGCCAGACTTTGAAAGAGGCGCAGGAAGCCAGCGTGCGCGAAGTGCACTTCCTCGGCTGGGACTTTGAGATGGGCCTGCACGACCTGGTCCATCAGGTGGGCGACGACTATGGCGTTAAAGTGCGCCTGGTCGCCATCCCCCGCGAGTCCCTCGAAGTCACCAATCCCGCCTGCGAAGAGGTGCGCTTCTTCGACCTGAACTACCTTGACCTGGAGCACGAGGTGAAGGGCAGGAAGCTCAACATCCGCCTCAAGGATTTCATCATCGCCAACCCGGAGTACCTGCCTGACGAGGTGCAGGCCAGGATCAAGAAGTTCACCGACTACATTGACTACTGGGCGGTGGACTGGGACTATCGCGGCGACACCTTTCACAACGGCTGGCAATCCTTCCGCACCCGTAAAGACCCGAAACTGGCAACCAAGGCCACCCACACCTACGACCAGCCAGGGACGTACAAGGTGCTGGTGAAAGTGGTGGACATCTTCGGGAACGATACGACGAAGATGGTGGAGGTGGAGCTAGAAGGCTGAGTCGGTTTGGGGCGAGAGGCTTTAGGAACAGACATGAGATGAGTAGAAATTCAGAGGCTGAACGGGGGATGGTTCAGAATAGGTTGACACTTTGACAGCTTCATAGACTTGCCACAAGT
>CAYRNM010000062.1:0-13720 GCA_964425465.1 uncultured Anaerolineae bacterium
CTGGGGACCTCCACCTCCACCGCTCCCCCTCGTCTCTGGATGCGGCAGCCCTCTGTGCCCAGGGCCAGGGCGATCTCCTCGGCCAGGGAGGAGAGGCGGGAGAGTTTGACCCCCAGTGGGGGTAAGAGCTGGAAGCGGGTGGTGTGGGGGGTGAGGGTGGTGCTGTAGACGCGCACGGGGATCTTGTGGCTGGCCAGCACTATCTCGATGCGATCGGCCTGATGTTCCAGAAGGTGACGTTGCATGGCTTACCCTCTTCGGTTGGAGACCGGATAGAACACCTGTTCTACTCTAAGTATAGCACATTCTGCTGCTCCTGTCAAATCGAACTTGACACCGAACAAATGTTCTGGTATAATATAAGCGGTGAAATCGGCTAGAGGAAGGAGGGATGTATCCATGGCATTATCCACTCGACAGGAGAAGATTCTGGTCTTTGTCGGACATTATAGTGATGAACATGGCTATCCACCGACCATTCGGGAGATTGGAGAAGCTGCAGATATCTCCTCCACCTCGGTAGTGAACTACCATCTTAAAGCGTTGCAGGAGAAGGGCTATCTGGAGCGCGATTCCTCCATCTCGCGGGGAATGCGGTTGACCAAGCAGGCGATGGCATACCTGGGCATGTCATTGTCAGATTCTGTTTCCATCCCTATGCTGGGTCGCATCGTCGCCGGCGAACCTATCCCCTTGCTGGATTCCGATGCCTCCGCCTTTGAAGGAGAATGGATCGCTCTCACCCGGGACCTCCTGCGGGACGAAGAGGGGATCTACGCCCTACAGGTCACTGGCAATTCGATGGTTGATGCCCTGGTCAACGACGGTGACATTGTGATCATGAAGCGCCCCACTGACGTGCGTGATGGCGATATGGTGGCGGCCTGGCTTAGGAATGAGCAGGAGACCACGCTGAAGCGTTTCTATCGAGAGGGCGATCAGGTACGCCTTCAACCGGCGAACCCCACCATGGCTCCCATCTACACTCCCGCTTCCAATGTGGATATCCAGGGCAAGGTGGTTCTCGTGGTACGAGAGTTGTAGGGTTGGGCTACAGCAAAGAACCCCGCAGCAGGATGCAGGGTTCTTTGATTTATCCGCGAGGTATGCATCAATGTGATGGAGGACTAGGTGCAATCCAGGTACAGATGGCAGGCCACCAGATGTCCATCTCCCAGGTCCTTCAACCTCGGTTCCACTTCATAACAAAGATCCATCCCCTCAGCCGGACAGCGTGGGGCGAAATAGCAGCCGCTCCCCATGGCGCCCAAGGTGGACACATCACCCTTGAGGATGATCTCCTCTGAAGTGTAGTCGGGGTCAGGCATGGGAATCGCGGAGAGCAAAGCCCGTGTATAGGGGTGTAGCGGCTTCCGGAAGATTTCTTCAATAGAGCCCATCTCGACGATTCGCCCCAGGTACATAAGGGCCACCCGATCGCAGATGTAGCGGATCACACTCAAGTCATGAGAGATGAAGAGATAGGTCAGGCCCAGTCGCTCTTGCAGCTCCAGAAGCAGGTTCAACACTTGGGCCTGCACGGAGACATCCAGAGCCGAGGTGGGCTCATCCAGGATTAGCATCTTGGGCTCCAGAGCCAGGGACCGAGCGATGCCAACTCGCTGTCGCTGGCCACCGCTGAACTCGTGCGGATAGCGATACAGGTGGTCATCCATCAGGCCAACCAGTTTGATCAATTCGCAGACTCTATCCTCCAGCGCACGTCCCTTCGCCCGATTGTGGATCAGTAGAGGTTCACCGACGATCCTCTTGACTGTCATCCGGGGGTTGAGAGAGGAGTAGGGGTCCTGAAAAACAATCTGCATCTCTGCCCGCCGGCGGCGCATCTCCGGCTCGGGGAGCTGGCAGAGGTCCTCGCCGTCGAAGACGATCTGCCCGCTGGTGGGCTCGATGAGGCGCAGGATGGTCTTGCCGAGGGTGGTCTTGCCCGAGCCGGACTCCCCTACCAGGCCGAAGGATTCCCCCCGAAAGATATCGAGGTCCACCCCATCCACTGCCTTGACATCGCCGATGTGGCGGCGGAAGAGACCTCCGTGCAGGGGAAAGTATTTCTTAAGACCACTGATCTGTAGCAATGGCTGATCCATCCCTCCTCCAAGCTCACCTCAGAAATACAGGAAACAACTGACCTCATGGCCCGGCGCGAGCTCTATAGGCTTTGGCGCCTCCTGGGAACAACGTGGTATGGCATAGTCGCACCGGGGGTGGAAACGACAGCCGGGTGGAGGGTAGATGAAATTGGGGATGGAACCTCGTATTCCTTTGATCTCCCCTTTCCTCGTGCCGTAGGTGGGGATCGAACGCAGGAGACCCAGGGTGTAGGGGTGCTGGGGCTCTTTGAAAATAGTCCGGACATCGGCGCACTCCACCACCACCCCGGCGTACATCACCGCCACCCACTGGCATATCTTGGCCACCACTCCCAGGTTATGGGTGATCAGGAGGACGGAGAGGTTCATCTCCTTCACCAGCTCCACGATCAGGCGTAGGATCTGCGCCTGTATCGAGACATCCAAAGCTGTGGTGGGCTCATCGGCGATGAGCAGGCTGGGGTTTCCCGCCAGGGCCATGGCGATGAGGACGCGCTGTCTCATCCCGCCGCTGAACTCATGAGGGTAGTTGTTTATCCTCTTCCTGGCATCAGGGATGCCAACTCGCTCCAACATGCGTATGGCCATCTTTTGGGCCATCCTCCGTTTTTCTTTGGTGGAGGGGAACAGGCTGGCCAAAGGGCTTAACAATAGGGTCGAGTTCTCCCCCTGCTGGCAGAGGATAGCATCCACCATCTGCTCACCGATGGTGAAGACAGGGTTGAGGTTCGTGGTGGGGTCCTGGAAGACCATGGCGACCCTCTGAGCTCTGAGCATCCGTATCTCCTCCTCCGTCATCCCCAGCACATCCTCCCCTTCGAAGAGGACCCGGCCTCCGACGATCTCGCCGGGGGGACAGGGGATGAGACGGGGGATGCTGAGGGCAGTCATGGTCTTACCACAGCCAGTCTCCCCCACCAGCCCCACCACATCCCCTCGGCGCATCTTGAGGTTGACCCCAGCCAGCACTTTGGAGACACCGTCGTAGGTGGTGAAATTCAACTGCAGGTCCTTAATCTCAACCAGCAGATCATCCTTCATCGAGCTTCGCTCCAACCAAACAACTCCCTCCGAACTGCTCTAACGGCGGGCCCGTGGGTCGAAGACATCCCGCAGGCCGTCGCCGAACATGTTGAAACCGAACACCGTCAAGAACATCGCCAGGCCAGGGAAGGTGGAATACCACCACCAGTTGGGAAGATACTTTCGCCCGTAGGAGATCATCGCCCCCCACTCCGGCACGGGCTGCTGTGCTCCCACCCCGATGAAGCCCAGGGCAGCCAGGTTGAGGATGGCGAAGCCGATGTCCATGGAGGCCTTGACGATGATAGCCGAGATGATATTGGGCAGGATATGCCGGAAGATGATACGTGGTCGGCTGGCCCCGATGGAGAGGGCAGCCTGGACATAGTCCTCCTCCCTGGCGGAGAGTACCTGGGCCTGGACCAGGCGGCAGTAGCCTGGCCACCACATGATGGAAAGGGCCAGCATCGCGTTGGTGACCCCTGGCCCTAAGGCGGCGGTGATAGCCAGGGCCAGGAAGATGCCCGGCACGGTCAGCATGATGTCGGTCAGACGCATGATGGTCTCGTTGACCGCCCCTCCAAAGTAACCGGCGATACCTCCCAGGGTCACGCCGATGCTGATGGCTACCACCAGGATCATCATCCCCACCTTAAGGGAGATTTGGGTCCCCAGGACAACACGAGTGAAAATATCACGCCCCACCTCATCGGTGCCGAAGAGGTGTGCTCGGCTGGGGGGGTGCAGCCGCTCCTCCATGTGCAGCGCACCGACGGCATCCTCTGGATAGGGGACCCAATAGGGACCGGTGAGGGCTACGATCACCAGGAAGATGATGATGGCCAGGCCAACAATGGAGAGGGTGCTCTGGCGAAAGCGGTACACACCACGTCGCCACTCCTCAATGCGTCCCTGGTTCTCCTCACGCCATCGGCCAAGCCACCCTCTGGGCCTTAGGACCTCCGCAACTTCAGCAGCCATCCGCTCCACCTCCTAGCAACAAACCCTTGTCTATCCATATCGGATACGTGGATCCAGGACGCCATACATGGCATCGGTCAGCAGGTTGACCAGCGTGAACAGGAAGCCAATGAAGAGGGTGATGCCCATGATGGGCTGGAAATCCAGTGCCATGGCCGATTTCATGGCATACAGTCCCACCCCCGGCCAGTCGAAGACTGTCTCGATCAAAAGTGACCCGCCCAGGGAGAAACCAAAAAGAAACCCCAGCATGGAGACAGTGGCGATGAGCGCGTTCTTGAGCACATACTTGAACAGGATGATCTGCTCAGGGATGCCGCTGGCCCGAGCCATCATCACGAAATCTTTGTGCAGGGTCTCCAGCACGTCCGCCCTGAGGAAACGAGTGATAAGCGCGAGAGCGGTCAGGGACTGGCAGAAGGCAGGCAGGGCAATGTGCTTCAGGGCCAGGCCGAAGCTCTTGAGGTCCAGGGCGAGCAGGGCGTCCAGGAGGAGCAAGCCTGTCCTATGGCAGGGGAAGGGCGTACGCGGGTCAAAGCGTCCGCTCACTGGCAGCAACCTCAGATACTGAGCCAGGATCAGTTGCAGCATGATGGCCAGCCAGAAGCGGGGCATACTGATGGAGGAGAGGGCGAATATCCGAGATAACTGGTCCGGCCATCTGTCCCGATAGACCGCCGAGGCCACGGCCACAGGGATGCCTATGATGACAGCGAAGGTCATGGAGACCAGGACCAGCTCCAATGTGGCCGGGAAGTAGCGCACCAGGTCGGTGCGCACCAGGCGGTGGTCCAGCATGGAGCGGCCCAGATCGCCCCTGAACAACCCCTTCATGAAGTTCAGGTACTGGACATGCAGAGGCTTATCCATGCCAAACTCCCTGGCCAGCGCTTCGATCTCCTCTAGGCGCGCCTGAGGCCCGGCTGCCAGACGGATCGGATCTCCCGGCACCAGGTGGGAGATGACAAAGGTGATGATCGAAAGGCCGATCAGGACCGGGATCATAAGCAACAGGCGTCTTATGAGATAATAGCGCAACTGCACAATCCACCTCCTGGGGAAGGGGGAGGGAGGAGCACATCCCCCCTCCCCCTGTGCCTGCTATTCCTCGATCCACAGAGGCCAGAAGTCAACGGCAATGAGCCCCCTGTACTTATATCCCTTCACCCGGTCGTTGAAGCCGAGGATATTGGGCATCACGTACAGCGGCACCTCGGGCAGCTTCTCCATGATCATGCGCTGGAGCTCCTTGAACATCCGGGCCCGCTCCGCCTCATCCACCGTGACCTTGACCTTCATGATCAGAGCATCCACTTCTTGATCCTTGAAGAAGCTGGCCGACGGGTAGCCCCCTCCCTCCGGGCGATCCCAGACGCCGGAGTACCATTGGTCTTCGAACCACCGGTCGGTGATGACATCGTAACCAGTGAAGACCATCATCATGTCCGCCCCCGTCTCCGGCTTTGTGGACATAGCCACCATATCCGGCCAGACTTTGGCCACCAGGTTGACCTTGATGTTGAACTTGGCCAACTGCTCCAGGAGGATCAGGCCGATCTGCTCCTCGAATTCCAGGCCGGTCACGTAGACGTAGTCCAGCTCAATGCCGCCATCCTTCCACTGGGTCTTGTTCAGGTACTCCCTGGCCTTCTCCAGGTCATGTCGGTAGATGGGCTGGACATTGGGGTCATGGTAGGGAACGCCGTCGGGGAGACATCCCGTCAGCAGCGGGCCATGACCCCCCAGATAGGTCACTAGCCCCTCGTAGTCAAAGGCATAGGCCACGAACTTGCGGAAGTTGACATCGGAGGTGGGTTCCCTCTGATTGTTCATCTTGATGTAACCGGTCAGGAAGCCCGGGTGCTCCTCGATGTGGTACCCTGATGCCTCCTCGACGAGCGAGATGTCATCCACAGCGATCGTATCGACGATGTCCACCTCACCCGCCAGAAGCGCGATCCGCCGCCCGGAGGACTCGCGGATGATCCTCCAGATGAACCCCGACAGGTGCCCCTTGCCGGGCCATCCGCCCCAGTAGTCGGGCACGGCCTCGAACTCGTAGAGGGTTCCCGGCTCCCAGCGCTTGATGACGAAGGGGCCTGATCCCGCTTCATGTTCAATGAGCCACTCCGCCCCCTCGTCACCAGCCTTCTCATGATCCTTCACCACCTTGGGGTCCATGATGGGCTGGGTCAGGACGCGGGGCAGGGGTGGGTAGGGGTCGGTGAGAGTCATCTTCACCGTGTAGTCATCCACCGCCTTCACGCTCTCCTCGGTCATGATGGGCAGTAGGGCGTTGGAGCGCGGCTTCCTGAAGCGCAGCGTGCGCCGAAAGGAGTACTCGACCGCCTCGGCGGTGAGGGGGCTGCCATCGCGGAAGATAGCCTTATCCGTGAGGTGGAAGACCCACTCCTTGGCATCATCCGAGACCTCGTAGTCCAGGCAGAGCATGGGCTTGAGCTCGGGTGGGAACCCTTCCTCCCAGAAGAGGGTGTCGTACATCGCACGGGTAGAAGCCCCTATGGAATAGTCAGTCCGGTCCGAGGGATCAATGGTGGGGATGTCCTGCCCACCGGAGTAGATGAGCAACTGGGGCTCAATGGCCGGCTTGGGTGTTGCTGCGGGCTTCAGCACAGCCGTAGGCGTCGGTGCCACCATGGGTTCAGGGCGCGCGGGCCTACACGCAGCCAGGATCGCCGTTAAGACGGTCGTTGATCCCCCAATGGCCAGGCGCAGGAACTGTCGCCGGCTGATGCGCCCCGCCTTGAACTCGTCCAACAGCTTGCAGACTCGATCAAACTCCCTGGGATCCATTTCTTAATCTCCCTCCTTGCATGAAACTGTGAGTTGTGATGCACCTCGTCCCAACGATCTCATCTTTGTGAGCTAAGCACCCCCTCCTTTCCAACCCTCTCCTCGATGGGCACATACTCGATATCGAAACCAAAGTACCTGGGGCCTATGGCCTCCAGCCCCTTCTGGGTGCGATGGACCGCAGACCCCCTCCAACCTACGACGGCCACCCTTTGGCCAGAGGTGATGACGCTGTTGGTGAGCGCTTCCCCTGTCTCCAGATCCACTACTGCCAGGCAATCGGGGCTGGTGACGAAGGGCTCGCCATTCAGCCAACTGACGTGGTTCTCATTCTTGTACCAGATGCTGAAGGACTGGCCCTCGAACTCCCCCAACCCCTGGATGCGGTTGGTGCCATAGCCGAACATGTACCCCTCGCCGCGGTCCTCCCACTCGGCGGCCTCCACGACCCCGCGGAAGAGGACCCACCCCTCGGCGGCCTGGGCCATGGCGGAGGCGGGGTCCCTCCCCTGCTCTAGCGCCTCCCGTCGGGCGCGGCCAATCGCCAGCGCCCTGCTCAGGGTGCCCAACTCCATGAACCGCCTGGCTTCCCCAGCCTGCATCAGGTAGCCGGCGAAAGCGATGCCGCCAAAGCCGGCCACGGTCAGCATCCGCCCGATCCGGTCCACCATGGTGCCGCTGACCGCCTCTTTGACAATGCAGACGTTGCCCCAGCGGTCGAGGTAGGCCATGGGACAGATGGACTTCCCCAGAACCTCGGGCAGGGCCTGCCTGATTTCCGGGATGGCCCGCCCACCCGCATAATCGCCATCCACCGCCGGTATCCCCAGACGTAAAGCGGTCACCAGGGGGATGGGGGTGTTGGTGCTTCCCAGCTCGCCAGGCACGATGGCCGCGATCTCCACCCCGGCGTATTCCGCCAGTTCTTGGACGACAGCCATCAGCGCTTCGCCCCACTCGTATTTCAGCTCCTTCAGGCCCAGCCTGGCCAACTCTTCAGGGTCCGGCCCCTCCGCCGGGGGCCTGCCCCCCATCCCAGCGGTCATCACAGTCCAGCCGTCGTCGGGGAGGTCGGTGATGTCCACGACCTCGATCTTCTGCCCGGCCTCCATCTGCTCGGCGAGGATCTGGATCCCCCTCTCCGCCTGGCCTCCCCCTCCGCCTGTGCCGCAGAAGGTCAGCCCGTGCACGAAATCCTCACCATCCTGCAGGGTGTCCAAAACCATCCTGGCCATGTCAATCCCCTCCTTCCCGAATTCCCAGCACCCTCTCCTCGATGGGCACGTAATCTATGTCGAAGCCGAAATGTCTGGGGCTCAGGATCTCCAGACCCTTTTCGGTGCGATAGGCCGGGTCAAGCGTCTTGACGCCGATGACGGCTACCCTTTGACCGGGAGCAATGACGCTGTTGGTGAGCGCTTCCCCCGTCTCCAGGTCCACCACCCCGATGCAATCGGGGCTGGTGACGAAGGGCTCACCATTCAGCCAACTGATGTGGTTCTCATTCTTGTACCAGATACGGAAGGACTGCCCCTCATACTCCCCCAGCCCCTGGATGCGGTTGGTGCCGTAGCCGAACATGTACCCCTCGCCGCGGTCCTCCCACTCGGCGGCCTCCACGACCCCGCGGAAGAGGACCCACCCCTCGGCGGCCTGGGCCATGGCGGAGGCGGGGTCCCTCCCCTGCTCCAGCGCCTCCTGTCGGGCGCGGCCAATCGCCAGCGCCCTGCTCAGGCTGCCCTGCACCATGAACCCCTTGGCCTCCTTAGCTTGGAGGAGATAGCAGGCGATGTCCACCCCTCCGAAGGCTGCCCGGCAGAGCATCCGCCCGATCCGGTCCACCATAGCGGTGCTGACCGCTTTCTTCAGGAGGCAGACGTTGCCCCAGCGGTCCACGAAGGCCACGGGCCAGATGGGCACCCTGTAGATCTCCGGCTTCAGGTTTGTGACCTCCGGGATAGCCCGGCCGGCGTAGTCGCCGTCCACCGTGGGGAGGCCCAGGTGCAGCCCCACGACGATGGGGGCCGGGGTGTTCCAGCTCCCCAGCTCGATGGGCACGATGGCCTCCACCTCGACCCCGGCGTAGTGGGCTAGCTCCTGAACAGTAGCCTCCAGGGTCGCGAACCCCTCGTACTTCACCTCGGTGAGGCCGATCCTAGCCAGCTCCTCGGGGTCTGGCCCCTCGGCGGGGGGCCTCCCCCCCATCCCGGCTACGGTGACGGTCCAGGCCTCGTCGGGGAGCTCCTCGATGTCGAGCAGCTCGATCTGATGGCCGGCCTCCAACTCCTCAGCGAGCAGTTCGATCCCCCTCTCGGCCTGTCCTCCCCCACCCCCCGTGCCCAGGAAGGTGAGGCCGTGAACGAAATCCTCACACTCCTGCATAGTAGTCAGAACGACGCTTGCCACAGTGGTTCTCCTTTCCTGCCCTCGCTCTGCAGGGCGAAACTTTCAGATGAGAAGCTCGCCATCCCTCATGATCGTCTCTCCGTCGAGGATCAGGTCGGCGTGGGGGATGACGAAGTCCCAGTGGAGATCGGCTGAGACGATGCCGCCGATATGCGCGTTGTCTCCGATGGCGATGTGGACCGTCCCCCGGATCTTCTCCGCCTCCAAGAGGCTGGCGGTCGAGCGGGCGTTGGGGTTGGTGCCCACACCCAGCTCAGCCAGGTTGCGCCTGGCCCCGTACTCCTCCCCCCTACGGGCCTGAAGGCCCTTCAGGGCCATAGGCTCCTTCCCCAGGCCGAGCAGGTCGCGGAGCATCTCGCCCACCTCACCCCCGCCCTTGACACCGCTCACCAGCCCATCCTGGAAGTGCAGCACCATCTTCTCTTCCAACACTCGAAACCATCCCTCCTCGACGACTATCTGGCCGTTGCCCGTCCCCTCACAGGGGGCGATGTAGGCCTCGCCAGCCGGCAGGTTGCCAAAACTCCCCCTTTCGTGGAAGAGCCCTGTGTCCGCACCCCCCTGTCTCCCCGCCAGGCTGAAGCTGATGTCGGTCCCCGCCCTCGACCTGGCGGTCGCCTTCTCCGCCTGGCTCAACATCTCGGCCAGTGGCCACGTCTCCTCGGCGATACGCCCGTAGTCGGCGGCCATGGGCCCATCAGGGTAGAACATCTCCGCCAGGAAGCCAGGCATGCTGGCTATCCGCGCCCCGGCCTGGCAGGCCTCCACCCGGGCGTCGGTGTGGGAGAGGGAGTGGGTGGTAATGGCGATGACCACATCTGCCTCCCCCATCCTCCGGGCCACCTCCTCCCCTGGCTCTGTCCCGGACCGGGCCACCATGGGATAGGGGAAGAACTCGACGGTACATTGGGGGAAGCTTTCCAGTGCGATCTCGCTGACCATCTTGGCCAGCACAGACCTCTTCAGGATCTCGCTGAGTTGGGCACTGTCCCTCTGCTGCCATGCCTCTTGCTGGGGCAGGTCCGTGACCACCAGCAGCCTCTCGCCCTCCTTCACCCCCATGTTGACCCTGAACATATTGATCACACCCTCACGGATGCGATCCTTCTCTATCCACTCCATGAAGGACCTCCTGTCAGATTGCGCTCCAACGACGCAATTCCTTCATCAAGTCGCTACCCAAGTTAGCTACTTGGAAGGTGGTTCTTTGAGGCTATCCTGGGCGCCTCATGCTCAGACAGTAACCCTCTCACTGAGAACCAGGTTGACAACAGGCAGAGCTCTCAATTCCATCCGCGATAGGTCAATAAACTTGCTAGCATCCTCAATCTCAACACCAACGACACAATTGTGCTCATCAAAGTCTAGCACAATCCCCGGCGCAACTTCTTCGGACTCAGTACTTACCCCCTCAACAAGTTTGATATACAGCATATCCGTGTCGGGATAGTATTCAAAAACCACGGCCTTATCTCCTTTTCAAGGCTTAAAGCGACGATCGAAAAAGGCATTATGCACCGTCTTCCCATCTGGCTCGGTAACCACCCGCAGGTACTTGCCAGCCTCTGAAATGAATGCCCAATGACGAATGCGCCCATTGGGCTGCACTTCGGTGCGCATGGGATTGTTGAGAACGTATTCAATCCATTCCATCTTGAGGTAAGGCCGACGGGCCATAACGCTGATTCTGAAGTAATCCGTCGTTTTCATTGCTTATTCATTGACTGCTCCGTCAGAAGCACAGGCATAAGAGGCTCGTATGGCCTCATAACACTGTATAGGCCCGCTCTAACCCCTGCGCTTGAGCTCCTGCCCCACCTTGCGGGTTATGTCGCTCAGGAACTCGATATATCCCTCCCGGTCGGTCATCAACGACAGCTTCCTCTCGTCAATCTCCTCTTTCAGATCTCGAAGGAACCCCTCGCTCCGCTGCGGGTGGTTTTCCAGGACGAACCCGATCAGCTTGCTGGCTCCATCAACGAGGCGGAAGGTCCCGTACAGCTTGGGCTCATCAACGCACCCTCTGGCACTGGTGATCAGGAAGACGAGCAGCTCGAAGGCTGCATCCTCGGACAGGACCATGCGTTGGCTCATGGTTCCCACCCCTCCCCATATCGCTCTGCGAAGACAATCTCCTCCAGGGGCAGCCTGGGCGGCGGTTGGGGCTGCTCATTGGCGTATCCCAGGGTGATGATGAACTCCGGCTCGGCATGCTCCGGGATGTCGAGGATCTCCTTGAGGGCGATCTTGGAGAAGGAAAGGGCGATGCAGCTTCCAAGGCCCAGGGCGTAGGCGGCGAGGAGCATGTTCTGTGCGGCGATGGCGCAATCGGCCAGGAGCAGGCTCTCATCCCAGTGGCTGAGCTCCTCCTCCCTCAGGGAGCAGATGACGACGAAGGCGGCGGGGCGGGAGAAGATGCCGGGGGATATCTTCCTCACCATCTCCTTCAGGGTGGGGGAGGTAACGACGATGAACCGCCACCTCTGTTGGTTGCCCGCGGTCGGCGCCCATCGCGCCGCATCCAGGATCTTCGTCAGTTGCTCCCCCTCGATAGGCCGATCAGCGAACTTCCTGATGCTTCTCCTCTTTCGGACGGCCTCAAAAACGTCCACGCTCTCCCCCTTCGTCTGATGCTCAAGCCCCATACCTCTCCTCAACAGGCACATAATCCACGTCATAGCCAAAATAACGGGGGCCCACCAACTCCAGCCCGGCCGGCGTCCGCCACTTGGGTGTGCAGGGTATGCCCAACACGGCCACCCGGAAGCCGTAGCGCAGCGCCTCCGTGGTGATCGGCTCGCCGGTCTCCAGCTCCAGGACCGTGATCAGGTCCGGCACGGAGACGACGATCTCCCCATCCAGGATGGCCACCAGGTTCTCATTCTGGAAGTGAAGCTTGAGGGTGCGGGAGGCATATTCGTCCACCCCCTCGAAGGTCGCCTCCCCTCGGGCGAAGCCCCTCTCCGTGCGCCTCTCGACGTCCACGATCTTGCCCTTGAAGACCTCAAACCCTCCCGTGACCTCCCTGACCGTGGCCACTACATCCCCTTTGGCCGCCCGCGCCTCGCGGATGGTGCGCCCGATCTTCTCGGCGAAGGTGATGGTGTCCGGCACCGCGCATTCCTTCAACTGCTGCCCCGTCGTCGCGTAGCAGGCGATCAGCGCAGTGCACCCCATGTCTATGGTAATGGAACGGGAAAAGGTCTCGGTCCAGTGGTTGTCAATGGTGTTGAGGATGGCGCTGTTGCCCTTCTCGTCGGCCATGGCGAAGGGCGTGGCGGAGATGCCGTAGAGGGTGTGGGTCACCATAGGGATTTCGGGGAAGGCCCGCCCCATGCCGTCGCAGTCCACCATCGGCAGGCCCAGGCGTGCGGCCACGGTGAGAGGGGTGGTGGAGTTTAACCCCCCGGCCTCGATGGACATAGTGGCTGTGATCTTGCGGCCCAGGTAGCTCTCCAGGGCGCGGAAGGCCTTGATGATCTCATCCCCCCGGGGCAGCTTCTCCACGATAACAGTGGGAGCCCCCATCATGGCCGAGGGAACGATGAGATCCTCGTCTCCTATCTCATCCAGGGAGAGCAGGGTGATGGGACCATGCTCGTGGATGGCCTGGATAGCCATCAGCTTGCCAATGTAGGGGTCACCGCCGCCTCCGGTCCCCAGGACAGCGGCTCCCAGGGCCAGGTCCTCGACATTCTGCTCATGAAGCCATCTCATGATGCTGATCCCCCTTCTCCGTTTACCTTGACTACTGCAAGGCCAGGTCACCCACGGCCTTGACCCTGATCCTGACGGCGTTGCTGGGCAAATAGGTCAGCGGCACCTCCTCAACCTCGACTACCTCTATGGTTTTCTCCTCCGCCCCGGCTGCCAGGGCCTTCTGGATCGCCTCTTCCCTGGCCTGGGTCAGGGCCTCATCGCGGGACATTCTGTCCAAAGAGAACACCCGGTCCGTCTCGCCCCCGACCTGGGCTATGGCCGCCCCGATGGCGTTGGCCACAGGGTAGTGGTCAGGTCGGATCATCTCCGAGGCCCCCGCCACCTTTCGAGAGACCAGGATGGTCCCCCCGCCGACGAGGATCACGGGGATGGGCTCCGCGCTGGTCTTCATGCGATCCACAGCCTCATCCACCATGGCCTGGATCCTCTCCAGCACCTCCCTCACCAGCCCCTTGTCCAAATCCTGCACCGCCTCCTTATCGCCGATATCAGCCAGGCCGCCGGCTACGGCGACATCCGTGGCCGTCAGTGTGGAACCCCCGAAGACCAGCCCCTTGGTTATCAGCTCGTAGCCCACGCTCTGGGGACCGATCCTGAGGGGCTCGATGGCGATGATGCTCCCCCCGCCCAGGCCGAAGGAGTAGGTGTCCGGCATTCGGAAGTTG
>CAYRNM010000062.1:13820-15408 GCA_964425465.1 uncultured Anaerolineae bacterium
GATGATGCTCCCCCCGCCCAGGCCGAAGGAGTAGGTGTCCGGCATTCGGAAGTTGGTGCGCACCCCCGCAATCTCGACGGCCACCGATGCCTCGCGGGGGAACCCGCGGATCAGCATGCCCACATCCGAGGTCGTCCCTCCCAGGTCTACCACCATGGCCTCCTTAGCTCCCGATAGGAAGGCCGCCCCCCGCATGCTGTTGGTCGGCCCCGAAGCGAAGGTGAAGACAGGGTATTTCTTGGCGAACTCAGCGCTCATCAGCGTGCCATCATTCTGGCTCAGGTAAAAGGGGGCCTGGATATCCATCTCCGCCAATGCCTCTTCGAAGGCATTCACGATGGCCCGGGCTAGCTCCCCCAGGCAGGCGTTCATAATGGCCGCGTTCTCGCGCTCCAGCAGGCCGATGCGCCCTATCTCGTGGGACAGGGTGATGGAAGCATCGGGGATCTCATCGCTGACAATCTCCGCCGCTTTCTGCTCGTGTTCGGGATTGACAGGGGAGAAGACTGAGGAGATGGCCACTGCCCTGATCCCCTTCTTCCGAATGTCCCTGGCTACCTCTCGGATCTCCTTCTCGTCCATGGCGGAGATGAGGCGGCCATCGAACTCGTGCCCGCCGCGCACCAGGTACTTGTGATCGCCGAGGGCCTCTCTCAGGTCGGGAGGCCAATCCACCATAGGGGGTAGAGACTGAGTGGCCGGCAGTCCCAGGCGAAGGGCAGCGGTTTTCATCAGCCTCTTGCGCTCCACCACCGCATTGGTGAAGTGAGTGGTGCCGATCATCACCCCGGTGATGGTGGCTGGATTCGCCTGAGTCTGCTCCAGCAGATCTCGCAGGGCAGTCACGATACCGCTGGTGACATCCGAGGTGGTAGGGGTCTTTACCCAGCCCACCACCGTCGTCCCCTCCATCAGCACCGCGTCCGTGTTGGTGCCGCCGACATCAATGCCGATTCTCAATGCCTCCTCCTTTCGAGTCAGTCTTGAAATCGCCGATGCAAAATCCTGGTGAAGGAAGGCTCCAAGTCGCATCTTCTCATACGCCACAGGTATGAAAAAGCCCCCTTGGTTAAGGGGGCCTTCACATGACTTATAGTAGGCAGGTGGGGCCACCCTGGGAGGCCCCATTGCCACTCTGGCATCAGATGGACCTGTATGACAGGCCCTGGCAGCTAGGTAGTCATAAGTATAGCACAGAATGTGACTTTCGTCAAAGCTGATTGCTTTTGACCTTCAGCAGCTATGTGCTATACTAAAACGTACTGCACGGAAATGGCCATTTATTCCGAGGGGAGGAACTGCCATGGAGCTGGCCCAATCCCTGCACGAGATCTACAAGCAGGGCATCGCCCAAACTCTCCACCAACTGGGCCAATTGGCAGAGAAAGAAGGGGACGCGGAGAAGGCCAGGGAGTTGTTTTCTCACAGCCTTGAGTTGCTTGAGGCACTTGGATCGCCGGACGCAGAGATTGCACGGCGGTCATTGGGGCGGGTAAAGGGCAGTTGACCGACGCGTTTTGTAGAAGGAAAAGCTATGCGAGTTCTGATCACCGGCGGGGCCGGGTTCATCGGCTCCCATCTGTGCGAT
>CAYRNM010000063.1:0-15382 GCA_964425465.1 uncultured Anaerolineae bacterium
ACTTCACCTTGCAACTGGAGGGGGTGGCGGAGGGGCTCCGCGCCCTGCTGGAGGAACTGGAGAGCCTGACGGAGTGCGATCTCACCTCCTGCGAGGACCTGCTCCAGGGGCTCTACCTTCAGGGGGGGCAGATCTACGCTGCCTACCAGCAGTTGCGCCCCCTCCTCCTCGAGCCCCAGGAGAACGCCATCTATTGGGCCACTATCCACACCCCGGATGAGCGCATTTCCCTGCACGCTGCTCCCCTGCACGTGGGGGAGTTGGTGGAGCAGCATCTCTTCCGCCCCAAAAGAGCGGTGGTGCTGACCTCGGCCACGCTGCGGGCCGAGGGGGCCTTCGACTACATGAGGGAGCGGTTGCAGGCCTGGGATGCCGAGGAGTTGGCCGTGGGTTCCCCCTTCGATTACGCCTCCTCCACCCTCCTGTACCTGCCCAACGACATCCCAGAGCCCAATCAGCCCCACTATCAGCAGCAGGTGGAGGCGGCATTGACCCTCCTGTGCCGGGCGATGGGAGGGCGCACGCTGGCTCTCTTCACTTCCTACAGCCAGTTGCACAATACCGCACGGGCCATCACCCGTCCCCTGGGGGAGGCGGACATCTCGGTCTTCGTCCAGGGGCAGGGGACCTCGCGCCAGCAACTGCTGGAGAACTTCCGCACCACCCCGCGCTCGGTGCTGCTGGGCACCAGCAGTTTCTGGGAGGGGGTGGATGTGGTGGGTGAGGCGCTGAGCTGCCTGGTCATCGCCAAGCTCCCCTTCTCCGTGCCCACCGATCCCATCTTCGCCGCCCGCAGCGAGGCCTTCGACGACCCCTTCGGACAGTATGCGGTCCCGCAGGCCATCCTGCGCTTCCGCCAGGGCTTCGGCCGCCTCATTCGTTCCAAAACGGATCGTGGGATTGTCGTTGTGCTCGACCGGCGGGTACAGACCAAGTTCTACGGCCAGGCTTTTCTCGATTCTCTGCCGGAGTGCACTATCCGGCGAGGGCCCATCGCCCAGCTCCCCCACGCGGCCAGGGAGTGGCTGGCAACGAAGGGCGAATGAGCGAATGAGCCTAACACTGATCACACCATTCGTACATTCGCTGATTCGCAAAACGAGGTGATCTGCACGATGACCACCACAACCATAGCCCCATATCAAGGCGTACCGACGCTTCACCTGAATGGCCATCCCGTGCCCGCAACGGTGGCCTATGTTGGGCCGGAGCACATCGAGCCCTTTTTGAAAGCGGGCTTTCGCCTCTTCACCGTGACTTTCCACCCCCTCTGGCTCATGGTATAATTACGCTTGGAAATGTTCTCGATCCAGTAGAAGGGATAAAACCTTTGAGTGTGATTGACACGTTGTCCGTTGGGTTCAACACCATCACCCGAAAGCTGTGGTTGATAACTCTCCCCGTGCTGTTGGATCTCTATCTATGGCAGGGGCCACGGCTGTCCATCCTGCCGATGGCCCGACAGTTGGCCTACTTCCTGCGAAGGCTGCCCTCGACAAGCTTGAGCGGCTTGCCTCCCTCAGCCCTGGCACAAGCGCTGGAGGAGATGGGCCAGGAGTTGGATCTCTTTTCCCTTCTCCATAACGGCCTCATGGGGATGCCCAGCCTGATCGCCTGGGCTGCGTCGGAGATCGGAGCCCGCCGGATGGGAGAGGTGATCGAGATACGGAGTTGGGGAAGCCTGTTGATCATATCCGGAGCCCTGCTCCTGCTGGGCATGTTGATCGGCAGCGTCTATCTGGCCCTCATGGCCCTGGCCATCCGGCAGGAGAACCTATCCATGAGGGAGGTCTGGCGGCGGACCTGGCACTGCTGGGCCTGGGTGGTGGTTTGGGGAATGTTGTTGGTGGGACTGGGCCTGTTCATCAACCTGGCCATCTTCCTGGTCACTCTGCCTGCAGTCCTCATCAACCAGACAGCGGCGCAAGGGCTGTTCAGCCTGCTCTGGCTTATCAGCCTGGGCCTGGGCCTGTGGCTGGCCCTCAACACCTTCTTCACCGTGCAGGCACTGGTGCTGCAGGATGTAGGGCTGATCAAGGCAGTATGGCGCAGCTTCAACGTGGTGCGCCGCAATTTCTGGGCTACGCTGGGGTTAATCTTTCTGTCATTGCTCATCCAGGTGGGATTCGGGCAGATATGGCAGCGGCTGAACACCGGCTCCTGGCAGACGCTGTTGAGCATTCTGGGAAACGCCTACATTGGCAGCGGCGTGATGGCGGCTATCATGACCTTCTATCTGGACCGCTACCGGCGATGGCGGGAAGAGCAGGGGGCTGAGGCCACAGGAAGCGAAAGCGAGTGAGGAGATAAGGATATGGCAGAAGTTGAGCGATACGAAGCCAGCGATATTCAGGTTCTGGAAGGTTTGGAGGCCGTGCGCCGCCGGCCGGGCATGTACATCGGCTCCACCGACATGCGGGGCCTGCACCACCTGGTCACTGAGGTCGTCGATAATTCGGTGGACGAAGCTCTGGCCGGAGTCTGCGACCGAATCGAGGTGGTCATCCATTCCGACAAGTCGGTGACCGTGATGGACAACGGGCGGGGTATTCCTGTCGAGACCCACGAGGCCACGGGCCGCTCAGCGCTGGAGGTGGTGCACACGGTGTTGCACGCCGGTGCCAAGTTCGGCGGCGGGGGTTACAAAGTGGCCTCGGGGCTGCATGGCGTGGGCGTGTCTGCCGTGAACGCCCTCTCCGAATGGCTGGAGGTGGAGGTCAAGCGGGGGGGCAAGCGCTATCGGCAACGCTATGAGCGGGGCGTGCCGGCCACTTCAGTGGAGGAGGTGGGCCAGGCCCCCAAGGGGGAGACAGGCACCCAAACCACCTTCCTGCCCGACGCGACGATCATGCAGACCCTGAACTACCGGTTCGATACCCTGGCCCAGCGCTTTCGGGAGATGGCCTTCCTCACACGGGGGCTCACTATCCACTTTCGCGATGAACAGGATGATCAGGAGATGACCTTCTACTTCGAAGGGGGGATCCAGTCCTTTGTCCGCTATCTCAACAAGAACCGCGATGTGCTTCACTCTCCGCTGTATGTGGAGAAGCAGGTCAACGGCACATGGGTGGAAGTAGCCCTCCAATACACCGACGGCTATGCCGAGAGTGTGTATGCCTTTGCCAACAATATCAACACCGTGGATGGGGGCACCCATCTCACGGGGTTCCGCTCGGCGCTGACGCGCACCCTGAATGATTACGCCCGCAAAGCGGGGCTGCTCAAGGACAATGAGCCCAACTTCTCCGGCGAGGACATCCGCGAGGGGCTGACGGCTATCCTCAGCGTGAAACTGGTGGATCCCCAGTTTGAGAGCCAGACCAAGTCCAAGCTGGGCAATGCCGAGGTGCGGGGACAGGTGGAGTCGGTGGTGGGGGAGGCCCTGTCCGCCTTCCTGGAGGAGAACCCCAGTTACGCCAGGGCCATTGTGAGTAAGTGCCTCATCTCCTCGCGGGCGCGGTCGGCGGCCCGGCGGGCGCGGGATATGGTCATCCGCCGCTCGGCGCTGGAATCCACCACCCTGCCGGGGAAGCTGGCCGACTGCTCGGAGCGCGATCCCTCCCAGACGGAGATTTACATCGTGGAGGGCGATAGCGCTGGTGGGTCAGCCAAGCAGGGGCGCGACCGCCACTTCCAGGCGATTCTCCCCCTGCGGGGCAAGATCCTCAACACCGAGCGCGCCAGGCTGGATCGCATCCTCAAGAACAAAGAGATCGAAGCCCTCATCGCTGCCCTGGGCACAGGGATCAGCGATCAGTTCGATCTCAGTGGGCTGCGCTATCACCGCGTGGTGATCATGAGTGATGCTGACGTAGACGGGAGCCACATCCGCACCCTGCTCCTGACCTTCTTCTTCCGCTACATGACCCCCCTCATCGAGAATGGTCACCTCTACATCGCCCAGCCGCCGCTCTATCGCATCGCCAGCAAGCGCAACGTGTATTACGCCTACTCCGAGGCGGAGCGGGAGAGTATCCTGAAACGCATTGATGGCAGCGGCGTCACCTTGCAGCGTTACAAGGGGTTGGGCGAGATGAACCCCGAGCAGCTTTGGGAGACGACGATGAACCCCGACAACCGGATCCTGTTGCAGGTGACCATTGAGGATGCAGCCGCGGCCGACCGCACCTTCGACATGCTCATGGGGAATGCGGTTCCCCCTCGACGACGCTTCATCCAGACCCATGCCAAAGAGGTGGTCAACCTGGATGTGTAAGACCGCAACACACGACATCCTCTACGCTGTCCTCTGGGACATGGATGGCGTGCTGGTGGACACCGAGCCCTTTCACTGGCAAGCCTGGGAAAAGCTCAGCCGGGAGGCGGGCTTCCCCATGAGCTATGAGGACTTCCAGCGTACCTTTGGCTGGCGCAACGAGGAGATCCTGCGAGAGCTCCTGGGTCCGAATATTCCAGATCAGCGGGTGGCAGAGTTGGGAGATCGCAAAGAGGAGCTCTACCGCGACGCGGTGCGGGGAAGGGTGAAACCGCTGCCGGGGGCGATAGAACTGCTGCGAAAGCTGCGAGAGGCCGGGGTCCGGCAAGCCATAGCCTCCTCCGCCCCCAGGGCCAACATTGAGCTGATCTTGGGGGAACTGGGGATCAAGGGGGATTTCGACGCCGTGCTGTGTGAGCAGGACGTGGAGCGGGGCAAGCCCGATCCCCAAATCTTCCTCCAGGCGGCGGGGAGATTGGGGGTGGTTCCATCGCGCTGTCTCGTGATCGAGGACGCGGTGATGGGGGTACAGGCGGCCAGGAGGGCGGGGATGGCCTGCCTGGCGGTGACGACCACCCACCCCGCCGAAGGGTTGAGAGAAGCCGATGAGGTCGTGGCTTCGCTGGTGGAGGTGACGGTGGAGGATGTAAGGCGATTGGTGCATCCGGGGTAACGAGTAAACACAACAAAAGGACGAACTCACTTGGGGGTGAGCTATGAGAAGCCCAATCCCCGCTCCCTCAAGCTCACGTAGCGCTGATGGCCGATCACGAGGTGATCCAAAACCTGAATATCCAGGAGTTTACCTGCCGCTACGATCTGCTCCGTGACGGCCACATCCTCTGGCGAGGGGGTGGGATCGCCGGAAGGATGGTTGTGGGCTATGATGATGCCTGCACAGTTGGCCCTGATCGCCTCGCGAAAGATCTCGGCCACGCGGATGAGGGAGGTATTGAGGCTGCCCATGTAGATGGTGGGGCTGCCGAGGACGTAGTTCTTGGTGTCGAGGAGCAGCGTGCGCAGGTGTTCCTGCTCCAGAAAGCTCATCTCGGCCATCAGAAGGCTAGCTGCATCGGCTGGAGAGCGCACTTGGGGACGGGCCTCCGGTGCGGAGACCAGCAGCCGCCGGCCCAGTTCCAGCGCGGCCTTGAGTTGGGTGACTTTGGCTGACCCAATGCCCTTGGTCTCACACAGCTCGATGAAGCTGGCACGGGCCAGACCCACCAGCCCTCCGTGTTGGGCCAGCAGGCTGCTGGACAGCTCCAGCACATTCTGACCGCCGACGCCGGTGCGCAGGATGATGGCCAACAACTCAGCGGTTGACAATGCCCCGGCCCCGTAGTGTACCAGACGCTCGCGAGGCCGTTCAGTTGCAGGCAGATCCTTGATAGTGGGGTGATATTCGATGAGGCTTTTCTCGCTCATAGTCCCCCCTTTCTCACACCAGCGTCCGCCATTCTCTGTACCGGCCCTCAATCCCCCGCACTACATCGTGGTACAGCGCCCCAATCTGGCGGGTCAGAGGGCCAATCTGTCCGTCGCCCACGGGAAAGCGATCCACGGAGAGGATGGGCCTGACCTCGGCCCCTGTGCCGCAGAAGAAGGCCTCCTCCGCTAGGTACAGCTCGGTGCGGTCCACCTCCCGCTCCACCACTTCAACCCCCAACTCCTGCCGGAACAGATGGATCAGCGTGTCGCGGGTGATAGACTCCAGGATGCCCGCCGTGACCAGAGGAGTGATCACCCGGCCCCGCCGCACCAGCATCAGACAGGCCCCTGGTCCTTCGGCCACCTTGCCCCGCTCGTTGAGCAGGATGGCCGAGTCGTAGCCGTTGCGCGTGGCCTCGTTCCCCGCCAGACGGCTGTTCCAGTAGTTGGCCACGGCTTTGATACGCGGCGGCATCACGTTGTCCGAGATGCGCGTCCAAGAGCTGACGCAGCAGTGGACGGCGTCATCGGTTTTGAGATGGGACTCGAAGGGGAAGAGGTTGATCAGGACGCAGGTCACAGCCTCCGGGCTGCCACGGCTGAGGTATCGCCCTCGGCTGGCAAAGGCGAAGGGACGGATGTAGGTATCCTGGCACACCTCATTGGCCCGCAGGAGCTCCACGACGGCTTCCTTCAACTCTCTCGGAGAAAACCGAGACTCCAGTTCCACCAGCTTCATCGAGTCGGCAAAGCGCGCCAGATGGTCATCCAGACGGAAGACGTAGGCCCGGCCCAGTTCCTCGTTCCGATAGGCTTTGATCCCCTCAAAGACCGAGCCCACACCGACCCATTCCAGTGCCGTGATGTGGACCGTGGCCTCCTGCCAGGGGACGAGTTCGCCGTCGAGCCAGAGATAATGGGGGTGTTCTTCGTTGGTCATGGGTTCGTCTCCGATCTTGCCTTCTTCATTCCGCCTTTAGCACCGCTCCCATGCTCGCCGATGTCACCAGTGCGGCATAGCGGGCCAGATACCCCCTGGTCACCCGAGGTGGGATGGGCTGCCAGCGCGCCCGCCGCCGGGCCAGTTCCTCCTCTGAGACGAGCAGAGCAAGCTGATGGCCAGGGATGTCCACGCGGATCCGATCCCCCTCCTCCACCAGACCGATGGGGCCGCCCTCCATCGCCTCGGGGGAGATGTGGCCGATGGCTGCCCCCCGGCTGGCGCCAGAGAAGCGCCCATCGGTCAGGAGGGCCACTTTGTCATCCAGCCCCATGCCCGCGATGGCCGAGGTGGGGATCAGCATCTCCCGCATGCCCGGGCCTCCCTTGGGCCCCTCGTAGCGGATCACGACCACGTCGCCGGGGTGGATCTTTCCACCCAGAATGACCTGCACCGCCTCCTCCTCGCCGGCGAACACGCGCGCTGGCCCCTCATGGGCCCTCATCTCCGGCGCGACGGCCGCCGCTTTGACCACCGCACCCTCGGGAGCCAGGTTCCCCCACAGGATAGCGATGCCACCAGTAGGTGCGATGGGATCATCAATGGGATGTATCACGTCGGGGCGCAGGATCTGGGCGTCAGCGATGTTTTGGCCCAATGTCCGTCCGGTGACCGTGGGCCGATCCAAGTGCAGCAAGTCCCGCTTGCTCAGCTCTTTCAGCATGGCCGACACCCCACCCGCCTCATGCAGATCCTGAATGTGCAGCGGGCCGGCCGGCGATAGCTTCGCCAAATAGGGCGTGCTGGCATTGATCTCGTCGAACAGAGTGAGGGGCAGTTCGACTTCTGCCTCGTGGGCGATGGCCGGCAGGTGGAGCACGGTGTTAGTCGAGCCGCCAATGGCCATGTCCAGCCGGATGGCATTCTCGAAGGCCTCCCGAGTGAGGATATCCCGTGGTCGGAGGTTTGTCTCAATAAGCGCCATCACTCGAATGCCGGCGCGTTTGGCCAACCGGATACGGTCGGCGTGGACGGCGGGGATGGTGCCGTTGCCCGGCAGGGCGATGCCCAAGGCCTCGCTCAGGCAGTTCATGGTATTGGCGGTGAACATCCCCGCACAGGAGCCGCAGCCGGGACACGCTGCCTGCTCGATGGCCGTCAGCTCCGCCTCACCGATCTTGCCCACTGCAAACTGGCCCACCGCCTCAAACACGGTGTTGAGGTCCGCGTCCTCGCCGCCGTATCGCCCGGCCAGCATTGGTCCCCCGCTGACGACCACCGCCGGGAGATTCAGCCGGGCGGCAGCCATGAGCATCCCTGGGACGCTTTTATCGCAACTGGGGATGAGCACCAGTCCGTCAAACTGGTGGGCCACGGCCATGGCCTCCACCGAGTCGGCGATGAGCTCCCGGCTGGCCAATGGGTACTTCATCCCCTGGTGGCCCATGGCGATGCCGTCGCAGATGGCGATGGTGTGGAACTCGATGGGCGTGCCGCCGGCCATGCGCACCCCCGCCTTCACCGCCTCCGCAATGCGGTCCAGATGCAGGTGTCCAGGCACGATCTCATTCTGTGAATTCGCGATGCCCACCAGTGGGCGCTTCAGCTCCTCGGGCGTGTAGCCCAGGGCGTAAAGCAGACTGCGGTGTGGGGCGCGTTCCAGCCCCTTGGTGACTTGATGGCTGATCAACGGGTATCTCCTTCCAAGGTGGTCATGATGACATCCTTTGCTCCGGCCTGGCGCACGGCATTGGCCACCCGCTCCGCCGTGCTCTGGCTGACCAGGGCCACCATGTTCCCGCCCCGCCCTGCACCGGAGAGTTTCGCCCCCAGCGCTCCGGCCTTCTTTGCCGCCCGGATCAGTCGCTCCAGCCCTGGCGAGGACACCTCGATCTCTTGCAGAAGGTCCTGGTTACGGTCCATCAACGAACCCAGGGCGGCGATGTCCCCCCTTTCGATGGCCCGGCGCGCTTCATCGGTGATGTGGCCGATGGCGTCGAAGAGCGCGTCGTAGCGAGCGCGGTTGGCTTCCCACCTCCGGCGCACATCGGCCACAACCACTTTGGTGGAACTGGGGATGCCGGTATCGCCGATGAGCAGGTGGAAAGGATGGCCGACCTGGAAGCGCTCGGAGGGCTGTCCCTTGACGAAATACACCGGCTGCTCAAAGGCGACGACGGTGTTGTCTATTCCGGAGGGGGTGCCGTGGTGGAGAAGCTCGGTCTGATAGACCAGTTCTGAGACCTGGTGGGGGGCGAGTTCTGCGCTGAAGTGGGCGGCCAGGGCTCGCACCACTGCTGCTGACACCGCTGCTCCGCTCCCCAGCCCCGAGGCCATGGGGATGGTAGAGCGCACGGTCACGGTGAGGTCCTGGCTGAGCGCAACTTCCAAAGTTTTCAGCGTCAACTGTACGATGAGCGCCAGGGCGTCATCCGTCGGAGCAGCGGTCAGTGGATAGCATTGGCCCAGGTCCTCGGCCCGCAGAACGATCCCACTACCCGGGGGGGCAGGCTGCACCCAGGCCGTGGCCTGCCGGTCACGCACGGGCACGGCGATGGCCGGCCGTCCATAGACGACGGCGTGTTCGCCGAAGAGGATAACTTTGCCAGGGGCGGTGCCCACACTCATAGTTCAGGCCAGGGGTATACTTGCGGTCCGATATGCCTCAGAGTATATCACAAAAGCGGGGTAAAAACAAGGAGGTACGTATGAGCGATCAATTCTTCCATTTGCTTTCCCCGCATATATGGCTATCATAGTACAGGAGAAGCAGTGGGGGAGATGACAGGAAGGGATAGACCCTATGATCGTCATGAAATTTGGTGGCACCTCGGTGGGCAACCCGGAGATGATCGCCCGAACGGCGGAGATCATCCAGCAGCACCTGGAGAAGGGCCAGAAGATAGTGGTGGTGGTCTCGGCCATGAGCGGGGTCACCAACGCCCTCACCCACGCCGCCCGCTCAGCCGCCTCGGGCGATGACCTGACCTTCCGCCAGATCAAACATCAGTTGCTCTCCCAGCACCATCAGGCGGCCGCCCAGTGCCTTCGGGATAGGCATCGCCAGCGGGAGCTTCTCGATCAGATCGAGGTCCGGCTGGGTGAGTTCGAGGCGTTCTGCCAGTCCATTTATATCCTGGGGGAACTGACGGCGCGGGGGATGGATGCTGTGGCCTCGCTGGGCGAGCGGCTCACCGCGCGCATCCTGGCCGCGCTGTTGGCCGATCAGGGCTCTCCCGCCCAGGCGGTGGACGCCACGGAACTGATCATCACCAACGACGACTTCGGAGCCGCCATGCCCCTGATGGAGGAGACGCGGGGTCGTGCCCGGTCCCGCCTGCTGCCCCTGCTAGCCGATGGGATCACGCCGGTGGTGACCGGTTTCATCGGAGCCACGCGGGAGGGGATCACTACCACCCTGGGGCGCGGCCAAAGCGACTACACCGCGGCCATCCTGGGCCAGGTCCTGGAGGCGGATGAGGTGTGGATCTGGACCGATGTGGACGGCATGATGAGTGCTGATCCCCGGCTGGTGGAGGATGCCCGCACGCTGCCCCAGATCTCCTACGCTGAGGCGGCGGAACTCTCCTACTTCGGGGCCAAGGTCCTGCACCCCAAGACCATCATCCCCACCCAGGAAGTGGACATTCCCCTGCGCATTCTCAACACCTTCAACCCCTCCCATCCCGGCACGCTGGTCTGCCGTGAGCCCCTCCACAACGGGCGGGCGATCAAGGGGATCACCGCCATCACGGGTGTGGCGCTGGTCACGGTGGAGGGGCGGGGGATGATCGGGGTGCCCGGCATCGCGGCCAAGGTCTTTACCACCGTGGCCCACGAGGGGGTGAATGTCCTGATGATCACCCAGTCCTCCTCAGAGCAGAACATCTGCTTTGCGGTCCCACAGGCGGACGCGGAGCGGGTGGTGAAGGCACTGGAGGAGGCCTTCTCCCTGGAACTGGCCCGCCGCAATGTGGACCGCATCTGGGTGCAGGAGGAGGTGGCCATCATTGCTGCAGTAGGAGCTGGCCTCCAGGATACGCCCGGCGTGGCCGCTCAGCTTTTCGACGCGCTGGGCAAGCATGGCATCAACTGTATCTGCATCGCGCAGGGCTCTTCCAAGCATAACATCTCCATCGTGGTGAACGATTCAGAGCGCGAGGCCGCGGTGTGCCACATTCATGAGGAACTGGGGCTGGGCAATGGCTGAGCAAAGATGGTCCGGCGCGGCCGCTCCCGGGGGGAAGTTTGAGGGAAAGAATAACCCTCGTTTATCAAGATCCTGTGAAATGGTATTTGACAATCTTCAACTCTTATGGTATACTTTTCGGCAAACTGATTCCTGGCAGCTTTCCTATTGCCCGTTGCTGGGATGTCAGCGCACTATTCTCACCGACTGTGTGCTCCACAGTGAAGAGGCATCGGTACGGAAGCAGGAAGCTACCTGATCCTGTGCTGTGCCAGAAAAGGGCCTTGGGCTAGGGGGAGGAGGGAGTTCAATGCCGCGCATCAGAAAAGGTGTCCAACTTGGGCCGTATAATCTCGTTAACCCCCTCCAGGAACTGGACAGAGATCGAGCCATTGAGGCCTGGCTGGCGCAGTTGTCCGATGGACGCCAGGTTGTCCTCAAGATCATTCGGGTCCCCCATGAAGGCCTCGATGACGAGGACCGGCAGGCCTATGCCATCTTCCGGAATGAGGTCGAGCTTCTCCAGAAACTCCGACACTTGAACATTGTCAAGATCTACCCTCTCCATCCCCAGGCATTATCTGTGGAAGAAGAACGTTATCTTTCCGGGCTCGTTTTCCAGGATGAGACCTGGTGGTTCTGGGCCATGGAGCACCTGCAAGGCGGATCGCTGGCCAGCAGGATGCAGCAGATGGGAAGGCTGCCCCTGGAAGAGACAGCGGAGATTGCCTATCAGGTTGCAACAGCCCTGGACTACATCCATTCCAAGGCACTTGTCCATCTGAACATTCACCCCCAAACCATCTTTTTCCGATATCCACTATCGGATCCCGGTCCAAGAGTAGAAGCCGTGCTGACGGATTTCAGCGCGGCCACAGAAGCCGACAGGCCGCTGACAGAGCGAGGATTCAAACCCTACATGGCCCCTGAGCGCATCAGATGGGCCCGGGACCCCTCCGATCAACCACCAGATCTCCGCCCCGTGGATGTGTATGCCCTTGGGGCTCTGCTCTACGAAATGCTCGCCGGAGCGCCCCCTTTCACCGATCGCGGTGAATTCCTCGAAAACGCTATCTTGGAAATCCCTCCTCCCCCGTTGCAACGCTTCGATGTTCCCTCTGAAATGGAGGCTCTCATCTTCCAAGCCCTGGAAAAAAAGCCCGCTGAGAGACCCTCTGTCGAGGAGATGATGACTAGCCTGGACAAAAGTGTGCCGCCCCCTCGGAGGTTCGGCCGTCGGATGGCTGCCCCCGCAGCCGAGAGGCCCGCTCCCCGTCCCCTTGCTGTCCCTGCTGCACGGATACCGCGCCGGCCCCAGCCTTCGTTCTTCCGGGCTCCTCTGCTGACCCTGAGGAGACTCGTTTCATATCCTGTTCCCAGGTTGCTCCAACCGGAGGAGGGAGCTTTTATCAAAGGCCAGGTCACCTTTGCCTGGGAGTGGCGGAGAAGGCTCAAGGATAACGAGGCTTTCCAACTGAGGATATGGAGAGAGGATGAGGACCAGCACGTTGGGGCAGGAGACTTGCAGAAGGAACCCGAGGTGGAGGTAGATCTGGATCTTCTCCTCTCTGAGCGGGCAGAGGAGGGTGACAAATGTCTCTGGAGCGTAGCGGTCGTCCAGGAAAGCACCCACTGGGAGCTAAGCAAAGAAGCTGAACCTCGCAGCTTCACCTATGGTGGGCCACCGGGAGAGGAGGAGGCCGAGAAGGAGGGAACGGCGGATTTCGAGATGGGTGAGGGGAACTAAGACCATGTCCGCCACAGAGCAGCCTTTTCCTGCACCAGAGACGGCGCGCTCGCTGTGTGAGCAGATCGTTGCCGGGAACTGTGTTCTGTTTGTGGGACCCGGCACTTCGGCCGGCACAACCGAACGGACAGGACTGCCCACCCGGGCAGAGCTGACAGAGGCTCTCTGGGCTTCATGGGAATGGGACGAAAAGGCCCTGTCGCCAGGTGATACCTCTTTTCCCTGGGTGGCCCAATGCTATGAGATCGAGCAGGGCAGAGCGTTGTTGCTCTCTTTCCTGAAGGAGAAGATGCAGGTGGTACAGGAGCCCTTGCCCCTGCAGCGAGCCATTGCTGCTTTGCTCTTCCCCCTGATCACCACGAATGCCTTGCCCTTTCCCCTGATCTTAACTACCAGTTACGACGTCTTGCTCGAAAAGGCCCTGCATGAAAAGGGAATAGTCTACCAGCAGCTCATTGGCAACCACGAGCTGGGGCGTAAACAGCCGGGTGTAGTGCGAATGGTCAAGCTGTACGGTTGCATCACGCAGCCGGAATCCATGGTCATCACCGAGGAGGATCATTTCGCCTTTCTCCACAGATGGCCCCAGATACTGGATGCTTTGGAGAGGGAGTTTTCCGGCAGGGCTATTCTCTTCATGGGGTGCGATCTGAAAGATCGCGATTTCCGCCATTTGTATTACAGCCTCGTCCCTCGGCTCGGTGAAGCTGGACTCGCGTATGCCCTTCAGATGGGCCTCGCTGCACCTCTGGCGCACTACTGGGCGGCAAGGGGCTTGACCGTGATCGAGGCGGATGCAACGGAGTTTCTGGAGAGGGTAGCGGAGAGTATACCGGCTGAGACAGTGGAAGAAGGGCCTTCTGGGCCACTTTTGGAGCCTCTCAAGCTACAGGTGGCCCAATTGACTGTGGCAGGGCGTTCCCACCGCATCAACGAGGATCGGCTGGAGGTCTGCATGCCGTCGGCCCTGCAGTTGATAGATAAGCGGGGGAACTTGTTCCTCGTAGCCGATGGGATGGGAGGACACAACGCGGGGGAGATAGCCAGCCGCTTGGCGGCGGATACAATCGTCGAAGAATACTACGCCAACACTGTAGAAGACATCCCCGCCAGCCTGACTCGTGCCATCGAAGCAGCCAATAGGGCCATCTATCAGCAAGCTGGGGGGAATCCCGCTCAGAGAGGCATGGGCACCACAGTAGTGGCCGCCGCAGTGCGAGGGCGGGAACTACACGTAGCCAATGTGGGCAACAGCCGAGCCTACCTTGTCCATGATAAGACAATTGACCAGATCACATTGGATCATACCTTGAGCCCTCCACAGAATCATATTCTCACTCGCGCGTTAGGCCCTGATCGCCAGGTTGAAGTGGATATTTTCCAGAGAAAGTTGGGACAAGGAGATATCATCGTTTTGTGCTCCGATGGCTTGACGGAATGTGTCAGAGATGGTGAAATCAAAAAGGTGGTCAGCAAACATTCCCCCCAGTCGGCAGTGAAGCAGTTGGTCAGGCTGGCCAAGGATGGAGGAGGATGGGACGACATCAGCGTTATGGTCATCAAAGTGAGTGAGGAGTCCGCCCTGCGAAAGGCCATGGGCCGATTGGGTTTGAGGTGAGAGGAGGGCATCTATGCCTCGGAAATTGTGGATCATGCGCTTGGGTCTGATCATCTGTATTGCTCTACTGATCATTCCCCTGACACCTTCAGTCCAGTCGCAATCCAATGTGGCTAAGGTCACCATCACCGACGAGGGGCTCGAGGCTGAGGGCAGGGAAGGTGAACACCCATGGATAACGGCCCATGTGTCCGTACTGGACGATGAGGGCCGCCACGTGCCGGACTTGGGAGCGGATGACTTCTCAGTCAAAGAGTGGCCCAACCCCATTTCTGAATTCTCGGTTTCCGAGGAAAGGCAAGGGGTGGCCGTCGCCCTTTTAGTGGACGTCAGTGGCAGCATGAAGGATCGGGGGCTCTCAGGCACCCGGCTGCAAGATGTCCAGGAGACTGTGGGACGATTTATGGGAGGGCTGCGTGAAGAGGACATGGTCGCCGTCTTCACCTTTTGCAAAGAGGTCAAGCGGGTCCAACCTCTGACAGCCTATCAAGAGGGCTTGGACAGGTGGGTCACCCGAGCCATCACCATTCCGACCGGTGAGGCAGGACAGTCTACCTCCCTTTTCGATGCCATGTACGACGCCATCGGCGAGCTGACCAGCGGCAAGGAGGCGCTGGGGCCCGAATTCGCCCGCATGAAAAAGGCCATCTTCGTCTTCTCGGATGGCATGGACAACGCCAGCATCCACGATCTCTTCGATGTAAAGAGAAAGCTCCTGGCAGAGGACCCCAAAGAGAAGATTTCGGTCTATGCCGTCGGTGTGGGTTCCGAGGAGGTATATGACACCTATCAGGCGTTCTTCGATGACCTGATCAACCTGGCAGATGTCACGAAGGGGCGATTCATTCACTATTTTGGCGAAAACGAGCAGGAGGCAGCGGCCGCACGGAGGGAGTTAAACAGGGCTTTTGATCGCTTCCTCAGCCAGGGGGAGCAGTACGTGATCCGCTACAGCACAGAGGCCTGCGCGGACATTGTGACCCTAATCATTGAGGTGGGCGGACGGGCGGATGAATATAAGGAGGTCAAGATACCCCCTGTTCCTCCCATTATTCGACTGGACGGCGTGGAAGAGGGTCAGGTGGCCTCGGGGATCCTGGACTTGAGGACCGGATTCGAGCTCGCGCAGTGTCCCATCAGAGAGGTGACCTACTTTGTCAATGGGGTCAAGATGGTGACTGTGGCTTCCCCCTTCACCTGGGGATGGGACACCTCAACGCTGCCTGACAATCCGAACGTCG
>CAYRNM010000064.1:0-15150 GCA_964425465.1 uncultured Anaerolineae bacterium
GACCAGGGGTGGGAAGATCCGCTCAGGAAACCATCGGCGAGCGGACTGCGCGCCTTTTCAGTGCTGGTGAAGCCGGTCTCGGCCGACTGCAATCTGGAGTGTGGTTATTGCTTCTACCATGGCCGCCCCACCGATCCCTATCGCGGCTCAGAGCGACACCTCATGAGCCCGGAGGTGCTGACTGCCTTCCTGCGTCAGTACATGCCCTTAGCAGGTCCCAACCCCTCCTTCGGCTGGCAAGGGGGCGAGCCGACCCTGGCGGGCCTGGATTTCTTCCGCCAAGTGGTGAGCCTGCAACAGCGCTTTGGCGTGTCGGGCCAGGTGGTGGGCAATGGCTTACAGACCAACGGCCTGCTCATCGACCGCGAGTGGGCCCGCTTCTTAGCCCAGTACAACTTCCTGGTAGGCGTCAGCCTGGACGGGCCGCAGGAGATACATGACCGTTACCGCTACCATGCTGCCGGGCATGGAAGTTGGCAGCGGGTGATGGAGGCCGTCGAGCTGCTGCGCCAATACGAGGTGGCCTTTAACATCCTGACCGTGGTCAACCGCCTCACCGCCCAGGGGCCAGCCGAGATCTACGGCTTCTTTCGTGAGCAGGGCTTCAACTTCCTGCAATTCATCCCCTGTGTGGAGCGAGACCCTGAGAGCGGCGAGATGGCGCCCTTCTCCGTGACGCCGCAGCAGTACGGCGATTTCCTCTGCGAGCTGTTTGACCTGTGGTGGAATGGTGGGGAGCCCGAGGCCTCAGTCCGCACCTTCGAGAATGTGCTGGCCGCTTACCTAGGGCAGGGGGGAGAATTGTGTGAGCACAGGGAGCGGTGTGGCAGCTACGTGGTGATCGAATACAATGGCGATGTGTACCCCTGCGACTTCTTCGTGGCCGAGGAGTGGCGGTTGGGGAATCTGCTGCAGACACCGGTGGCGCAGCTCGTAAAGAGCGCCAGGGCGGAGGAGTTCAGCCGTATCAAAGCGGGGCCCTACGCGGAGTGTGAGGCCTGCTCCTGGGATTTCATCTGCCACCACGGCTGTCCCCGCTTTCGGCTGGGGTCCGATGGCCGCTTTGGCCAGCATCACTACCTCTGCCCCGCTCTCAAGCCATTCTATGCCCACGCTGACGGGCGTTTCCGGGAGCTGGCGGCCCGCATCCGGCTGGAGCGCACCCGGGCGGCCATCGCCTCGGGATTGCGCGTGGGGCGGAACGACCCCTGCCCCTGTGGATCGGGGCTGAAGTACAAGCAGTGCTGCGGGAATATCAGGATCCATTGGTTCAAGGCCGACAACAGTTTCGGCACAAATTGCGCTACTCCTGAAAGGCCAGCCGATGCCCATCAGCCTTTTTGCTCTGGACATTTGACAAGAAGAGGGGTTCTCGACTATACTATCCCCCACTTCAAGGAGGCGGAAGAGGGCGATGATCTAATCCGATAGGAGTGACATCAACTGGAGGGGCTGGATGTGCTGGTTGAGGCGACGGGAGTACCCGAGGTTGGCGCTCGGGTGGCCTGGAACGGTATCCTGAACCGGAAGCACATCGTGATGCTCAATGTGGAGGCGGATGTCACCGTGGGCCTCTTTCTACACCGCATGGCGCAGCGAACAGGCTGCGTTTATACCGTGGCCAGTGGAGACGAACCCGGCGTGTGCAACATGCTGCATAACTTTTCCCGGACCCTGAGCTTGGAGGTGATGTGTGCGGGCAAGGGTAAGAACAACCCCATTGACTATGAAGCCACACCGGAGTCCTGCCGCGAGGAGGCGGAAGGAAGGAGGACGCGTGGGCGACGGCCAGCATCGAATACCTGCGTCAGTTCATTTCAGATTGAAGGCGAAGAAGGAGGATTTCTCACTTGAAAGCATTGATCAAAAAGCTGGTTGAGACCTATGGCCCCGCTGGACACGAGGGCCGCGTTCGGGATCTTATCCGCAGCGAGATCGGGGGGTTGGCCGATGAGGTACGCACCGATGCCCTGGGCAACCTGATCGCCACCCGCCATGGGCCCGATGGGGCTCAGAAGGTGATGTTCTCCGCCCACATGGACGAGATCGGCATCATCGTCAGCTACGTGGATGAGAAGGGGTTCTGCCGTTTCCAGCCGGTGGGGGGCGTATGGGCCCTGAACCTGCATGGCGGGCGAGTGCTGTTTGAAAATAGCATCGTGGGGGCCATCGGGCTGGAGAAGCTGGAGGATTCCAGCAAAGTGCCAGCGCTGGAGAAGTTCTACATTGACGTGGGAGCTACCTCAAAAGAGGATTGCCCCATGCGGGTGGGGGATGTGGCCTGCTTCCCGCGACCCTTCGAGGATCAGGGGGATCGGCTCATAGCCAAAGCCTTCGACGACCGCATCGGCTGTGTAGTGCAGATTGGCGTCATGCGGGAGCTGAAGGACACGCCCCATGAGGTCTCATTTGTCTTCAGCGTCCAAGAGGAGCTGGGTTTGAGAGGGGCGCAGACCTCAGCCTACGGCCTGGACCCCGACCTGGGCATCGCTGTGGATGTGACCCGCACCGGCGATACCCCCGAGTCGCCGACCATGGCTGTGGAGCTGGGGAAGGGGCCGGCCATCAAAGTCAAGGATAGCGGAATGATCGCCCATCCCACGGTCAAGGAGCTCCTGGTGAGGACCGCCGAGGCGAACGACATCCCCTACCAGTTGGAAGTCTTGGAGCGGGGCACCACTGACGCACGGGTGATCCAGACCAGCCGGGCGGGTGTGCCCACCGGATGTCTGTCCATCCCTTGCCGTTATGTGCACTCCCCCTCGGAGATGGTGGACTACAGGGACGTCCTGAACGCGGTCAAGCTCCTCACCGCGCTGTTGTCCGGCCCCCTCGAGTTGGGGTAGTAGGGGCAGGTCTGAGACCTGCCCCTACCCTTCCCAATTCTTTACAAGGAGTCCCCAATGGAGCCTAGGATCACCGTCATCGGCAGTCTGAACATTGACCTGGTGGTACAAGCACCACACATGCCTGCCCCAGGGGAGACCATCGCCGGCCATGGGTTCCACACCGTCCCCGGGGGCAAGGGGGCCAACCAGGCTGTGGCGGCGGCCAAGCTGGGAGCCCAGGTGACGATGGTGGGACGAGTGGGGGATGACAGCTTCGGCCGAATGCAGCGGCAAGGTATGGAGGCGCTGGGCATCAGGACCGATTTCCTGATTACGGATGCGGAGGCGCCGACGGGGACTGCGCTCATCATCGTGGATGCCCAAGGCCAGAACTCCATCGTGGTCGTCTCCGGAGCCAATGGCCGCCTTACCCCCACCGACGTGGAGGCCGCCCGCCCGGCCATCGAGGCCTCCGATGCCGTGCTCCTCCAACTGGAAAACCCCATCCCCACCGTGCAGCGCGCCGCGGAAGTGGCCCGCGAGTTGGGTGTGCCGGTGATCCTCAACCCCGCTCCAGCGCCGAGGGAACCTCTGTCCTCTCCGCTTCTGCAGAACGTGAACTACCTCATTCCCAATGAGATCGAGGCCACTGTGCTGACCGGCATTCAGGTAACGGATCAGATCAGTGCAGAGCGGGCGGTGGCTCGCCTGCAGGCTCAGGGGATCGAGACGGTGATCCTCACCCTGGGGGCCCAGGGAGCACTGGCCATCCTCCCCCAGGGCACGATCCCGGCCGCCGCTTTCTCAGTGAAGGCGGTGGATACCACCGCAGCAGGGGATGCCTTCGTGGCCGCCTTTGGCGTGGCGCTGTGTGAGGGCCAGCCTCTGTCAGAGGCGCTTCGATTCGCCAATGCGGCTGGCGCGCTGGCAGTCACCAAGCTGGGTGCTCAGCCATCGCTGCCCAGCCGGGAGGAGGTGGAGGCCTTCCTGCGGAAGCGGCAGCAGTGAGTGAACTAAGGCCATGTCTCGACTGGCCAGCGCATCCCCGCCACCCGCACCCCCTCCGTGCGCGGGGTGTCGGCAGGTGCGTTGCTGAGATAGGTCTTGAGCTCGGGATCTTTCCCAGCTTCAAATCCGCTTACAAGCTCTTGCAGAGTGCGGCCAGATTAGCCCACTATTCCACGAAGAGCCCGAATTCTTGATGCCTCTAAGCATCTGAACCTGGAGAGGCCCTTGTCTGTGAAAAAGGAGACAATATGGCAATACTGAGCAATGAATATCCACGGCTGGCTGCGCGGGGTATAGACATCGAGTCAATCAAGAGTGCGCTGAAGGCCCAACAGGTGGAGACGCCCTCCTGGGGCTATGGCGACTCCGGCACCCGCTTCCAGGTGTTCCACTTTCCCGGCGCAGCGCGGACTATCTGGGAAAAGCTCCAGGACGCGGCACAGGTGCACCAGCACACCGGCATCTGTCCCTCCGTGGCCATCCACATCCCCTGGGACCGGGTGGAGGATTACAGCGAGCTGGTGGAGTACGCCGAGAGCCTGAAACTGGAGATCGGCGCAGTCAACCCCAACCTCTTCCAGGAACAGGAATACAAGCTGGGGAGCCTCTGCCATCCCGATCCAGCGGTGCGGGCCAAGGCTGCCGATCACATCCTGGAGTGTATTGACATTGCCGAGGAGGTGGAGTCGGACATCATCAGCCTCTGGGTGGCCGACGGCACCAACTACCCCGGCCAGGACAACTTTCGCCGCCGCAAGCATCGCTTAGAAGAGGGGCTGGCGGAGGTGTACGGAGCACTCCGCAGTTGGATGCGGCTGCTCATCGAGTACAAGTTCTTCGAGCCCGGATTCTATCACACTGACATCGCCGACTGGGGCATGGCCTACGCCCTGGCCCGCAATCTGGGCCCTCAGGCGCAGGTGCTCATTGACCTGGGGCACCATCCTCTGGGCACCAATATCGAGCACCTCGTCGCCTTCCTGATTGACGAGGGCAAGCTGGGCGGCTTCCACTTCAACAGCAAAAAGTACGCCGATGACGACCTCACCTCCGGCTCCATCCACCCCTACGAGCTGTTCCTGATCTACAACGAGCTGATTGACGGGGCGCGCGATCCGGAGGTGGCGATGGAGGTGGCCTACATGATTGACCAGAGCCCCAACATCAAGCCCAAGATCGAGGCCGCCATCCAATCGGTGGTGAACCTCCAGAATGCCTACGCTAAGGCACTGTTGGTGGATCGGGAGCGTCTGGCCGAAGCGCAACAGGCGGGGGACATCGTGGCCGCCGAGGAAACGCTACAGACCGCCTTCCAGACCGACGTGCGGCCGCTGCTGACCGTGGTACGGCAGGAGATGGGCGTGCCAGCAGACCCACTGGCCGCCTTCCGGGCCAGCGGGTACCAGGAGCGGGTTGCAAAGGAGAGGGGATAGGAGGTACGAGTAACGAGGCGACGAGTCAATGAGGGGCAATTCAACGAGAGCGTCGGGCGACAAATCTGGCGCTTGATCGTATTCGCCTACGCCGCCGATGGCACAGAGCCTCGCAAGCGACTCATTCACGATTGTCGCTATCTGACTGGAGGACAGGTGATTTCTGAGACCTGGACACTGGTTCGCATCCCGCTGGTTGACCTGCAGGGCGCGGACCGGGAGATCACCCGGCTGTGCTGGCAGGACAGTACCGGCGATGATCAGCCCAGTTTCTCCCTGGACGAGATCCGTCTGGTGGCGGCTACCCCTCGCCACGAGTTATACCTTCCACTCATCCTCAAGGACTGATCTCTGTAGCATAAGGAGAGGAACGAAATGGAGAACCAAACCAAAATATGTCTAGTAGGAGTGAGTAATTTTGCTCGCAGTCACCATAAGTGCATCAGACAAATGGAGAGGGAGAAACTGGCCGAGCTTTCCTGCGTGGTGATCCGTCATCCTGAGAAATATCCTGAAGATGTCAAGAGGTACAGGGAGGAGGGGATGAGGATCTACGACTCCTATGAGGACATGTTGGCTTCCGAACAGGGGAGAGTGGAGCTCGTATGCCTGCCCACAGCCATCCCGGACCACAGTCACCAAACGATTCAAGCCCTGGAGGCAGGCTATAACGTGCTGGTGGAGAAACCCCCAGCTCCCACTATCCAGGAGCTGGATGCCATGATCCAGGCTGAGGCATCGAATCCAGGCTTCTGCGCGGTGGGCTTTCAGAATCAGTCCCAAAATACAGTGAGGGAGCTCAAACGACAGATAGGCCTTGGACGCCTGGGGAAAATACGGTCTGTGAGGGTAAAAGCGGCCTGGATCCGAACGGACAGCTATTATCACCGTAACGAATGGGCTGGCCGGTTTGAAATTAACGGTCGTTATGTACTGGATGGCCCCACAGGGAATGCTCTGGCCCATTATCTATTTAATGCCCTCTACTGGTCTGAACCCACCTGGGGGGAAGCAGCCATACCGGCTGAGGTGACAGCGGAAATCTACACAGCGCATCTCATTCAGGGGGAGGATACGGCGGGCCTGAGAGTGATGACCGAGGGAGGGACGGAGATAACCTATCTGGTGACGCTGGCCGCAGAGCGAGAATACAATCCCACCACCTATATCGAGGGGGATCGCGGAGCCGCTCAGTGGAAAATGGGAGCGGATGCGGTAATATGGTCTGATGAATCGGGCCAGGGGGAGGTCATCTTGAATGATGGCCAGTCTGAGCACGATGAGGTATTCAGGAACGCAATCAAGTACCTACGAGGGGAGGCTCAGGAGCTGAACTGCCCTCTGAGAATGACCAGGCCCTATGTATTGGCCCTGAATGGGGCATACGAGTCGGCGGGGGGAAGAGAGCAGATCCCAGACCCCTACGTGAGACGATACGAAGCAGGTGGCGAAATGCATACCGAGCTGAAGGGAATCAACTCGGCCATCAATGAGTGCTTTTGTCAGCGTGCGCTGTACAGTGAGATGGGCCTGGAATGGGCAAGGCCCAGCCAGCCTTTCCGCCTGAAAGATTACCAGGAGTTTAATCTGTAGTCGCCATATGCCAGGGAGGAGTGGGATGATGAGAAAGATGGCCCGTGATGTCCTGATCATCGGTGGCGGAGGTGCGGCCTTGCGGGCGGCGTGCGCGGCCCGGGAGAGGGCACCTCAGTTGCGGGTGGCGTTGGTGACCAAGGGGAAGCTGGGCCAGAGCGGGGTGACGGCCACGGCCTGCTCGGACCGCATGGCCTTCCACGCCACGCTGGAGACCACCGAGCCCGGCGGACCCGACGCCTGGCGCTACCACGCCCAGGATATCTACCGCATCGGCGGCTATGTCTCCGACGCGGACTTAGCGGAAGTCCTGGCGTGCAACGCCGCCGATGCCTTCCACTATCTGGACCGCCTGGGCGTGCCCTTCGTGCGCCGCCCCGACGGAACCGTGGACCAGTTTGTGACCGACGGCTCCCAATACGCCCGGGCCTGCTACACCGGCCCCTACACGGCCAACCACATCGAGGAAGCGCTGGTAAGGCGCGCCAGGGAACTGAATCTGGAGGTGTGGGAGCACCACATGGTCACCGAGCTACTGCCCGCCGCTGAGGGGACCCGCATCGCCGGAGCACTGGCCATGGATACCCGCACCGAGGAGCGGGTCCTCTTTCAAGCTAAGGCAGTGATTCTGGCCACCGGCGGTGCGGGACAGGCCTTTGCGGTCAATGTCTTCCCCCCCGACTGCACGGGCGACGGCTATGCCCTGGCCTACCGCGCCGGGGCGGAGTTGGTAAACCTGGAGTTCATCCAGATCGGCCTCTCCTCGGTCCAGACCAAGCTGGCCTGTTCGGGCTCTATGATGCGCGCCCTGCCCCGGCTGGTCAACGACGAAGGCCAGGAGTTCCTGCCCTGCTACTTCCCGCCCCAGACCCCGTTGGGTCAGGTGTACACGGTGCTCTTCAAGAAGGGGGCGAGCTGGCCCGTGTCCAACGAGGAACCTTCGCACATCATTGACATCGCCGTGCACTACGAGCGGGCCAGGGGCCGGCGGGTGGTCCTCGACTACAGCGCCAACCCTGTGGGGCTCGACTGGGAGGGGCTGAGCCCGGAGGTGCACATGTGGTACCGGGAAGCGAAGGGCGTGGCCCTCACGGATCCCCAGGTGAGGGGCAGCCCCTTGAGGCGGCTACAGGCCATCAACCAGCCCGCCGTGGATTGGCTGAGGGAACGGGGGATAGATCTGGAGGCCGGGGACCGGGTGGAGGTTGCTCCGGCGGCCCAGCACTTCCAGGGCGGGGTCAAGATCCGGACCCGGGCGGAGACCACGCTGCCCGGCCTCTTTGCCGCCGGAGAGGCGGCCGGGGGGCAGCATGGGGCCAACCGCCCCGGCGGCAATGCCCTCCTGGACTGCCAGGTCTTCGGCCACATCGCCGGGGAATCGGCCGTTGAGGAGGCATTGACGCTGAAGGGGATAGAGGTGAATCCCCAGGCCCTGACGCGGGCGGAGTCGTCGCTGGAAGAGCTGACCGCCGAGAACCGGGGTCTATCCGCCTCCCAGTTTCGAGCCTGCCTGCAGCACATCGTCTCCCGTGCGCTGGGCGTGGTGCGCACGGAGGCGGGGCTGCGACAGGGCCTCGAGGAGCTCAGCGAGCTTCGGGCCGAGGGGCTCCGTGCAGACGAGCGCGGGTTGGCCTATGCCCTGGAGTCTCGCAACCTGCTGGAAGTGGCTCAGCTCCTGCTCACGGCCGCGTTGGCCCGCGATGAGAGCCGGGGGCCACATCTGCATTTCGCGCACGAGGGCGACAGGGTGCCCATCCCTCGGGATGAGAAGCGCTGGCAGCGGTATCTGATCCTTCGACAGGGGGCTGAGGGGCTGCTGCTGGAGGTCAGGGAACCGATACCCGCAGGCAAGGGAGCCGGGCATGGAGTACACCATCGAGATCAACTATTCGCCCCTACAGATTGACATCAGCCGCCAGCGCATGGAGGCAGCGCAGCGCTTTGAGATCGAGGATCGCGTGCCGGTGCTCCTGGGCGTGGACACTCCGTACCTTCTGCCCCAATTAGGGATCGGTTTCCTCGAATTCTACGACGACCCAGAACTGCACCTCTACTATCAACTCCTCAGTTGGCAGTGGATGCTGGAGAACCTGGAGGATGACCGGCTGCTCGAGGAGGAGCTGGAGGTCTACCCCAACTTCGGCCACACCACCACCGCCGGGCTATTCGATATGGAGCACATCGTGTGGCAGGATGACCAGCCACCGCGCTTCGTGCCCTGGCTGGAGACAGTGCGCGATGTGGCTCGGCTGAAGCTGCCCCACCCCACGGACAACATGGGCGGTCGGAAGCTCTCCACCATCGAGGACATGCAATTTCTGGTGAACAAGTTCCACGTGCGCCTGCAGGGTGAGCCCATCCTCCTGCGGGTGGGCGCTGGCTGGCAGGAGGGGCCCTTCACCGCCGCCCTGGATATGGCCGGTGAGCAGATCTTTGAGTGGGCTTACGACGAGCCCAACGCCCTCCACGATCTGCTGGCCATGATCACTGAGGCCTACATCGAGTACGAGCGCACCGTCCGGCAGCTCGTCGAGGCGGAGATGGCGGATGTGTGCCTCTGCAGCGACGGGGCGGAGATGCTCTCGCCGGAGATGTACCGCGAGTTCGTGCTGCCCTACTCGCAGCAGATCTACGAGGCCTTTCCCGGCCAGCGGCGCCTCCGCATGAGCGGCGACATCAACCACCTGCTGGAGTTGCTGGCCAAGGAGCAGGAGATCACCCATCTCGATGGCTACAGCCATGAGGTGGACAACGAGCACCTGGTGGAGGCCATGGGGGGAAAAGTGATGGTGCAGGGCAATGTGGATCCAGAACTGATGCTGAATGGCACCGTCGAGGAGGTCAAGCAGACGGCGTGGGAGGTGCTGGAGGCCTTTGCCGATGCCGGTGGTCTGGTGCTGGGCAGCAGCTACACCATACATCCCGACACGCCGGTGGAGAACATGAACGCTTTGGTACGCGCCGCTGAGGAGTTTACGAAGCAGAGTCAATAAGGCAACGAATGGACGAGGCACTGAGTCAATAGCCCTCTGTTGCCTTACCAAGATGAATCGGATTCACATCTGGCTGCCGGAGGTATGTCGGCCCTCACTGCTCTTCGACATCCGCGCCGACGAAGCGCAGGAACAGGACCTGGCTGGCACCGCTTTGGAGAAGGGGTACGAGGAGAAACTGCGGAGGGCCCTTCGCGAGGTGCAGGCACCCCAGGAGCAGTTCGAGCGGCTGGGGCTGTAGGGAAATGGGCGGAGGGGATGATGGTCGAGACAAGGTGGGTTGGTTGGCGTGAGCCTACAGGTTGGAAACCTGTAGTTGTCCGAGCGTTGTTCTTAGGAGGGGCTCGGTGCAAACTACGCCTTTCCAAGGTGTAGTGTTCGCTAACCAACCGCTGACGGATTGGTGAACATCCCACCGCGCTACTCTTCCTCACCGAAGGCCAGCTTATGGATGTCCTTGGCCAAAGCTTGGACGCTCTCCAGTTCGCCACGGAAGTCCAGGTAGCGGACGGGCAACTGGGGATCGTTGATGTGGAACCGCAGGAAGCACAGTTTCTGAGCACGCCTTCGTGGCCGATCGTCAAGTGGGGAGGGGCTCTGGTAGAGGCGATTGTAGTTGTATCGGATCAGAGATGAATAGGGCACGTAGAACAGCGGCTCCGTGATGATCTGGGCCACGAATCCGAACCCTTTTTCGTCCAAGAAGAGCCACCCTCCTATCCAATCAGAGCCATGCTGATGTTCGAGCGGGGCATAGCTAAGGGCGCTTTCAGGAATATGGGGCCGCGGTGGGGAGATCCGATTTCTGATTCTTTTCCAAAACATAGATGAATGTCCTTTCCGACTGCCCTCACCCACCCCCAACCCCCTCCCTCTCCCAAAGCTTGCCCTGAGCGCAGTCGAAGGGTTGGGAGAGGGAGAGGGCCAGGGAGAGGGCCGCTGCTTGCTCCCTAAACTATAACACCATTTGGGGCAGACGTCAAGATAGAGGGCATTCTGAGGCTGGATGAAGGAGGCGATATGTCAGACAGGGAGCGCTATTTTCGCCTGGCCGTGGACGATTTCCGCCCTTCGGGCTACATCCGCCTGCGCCTGGCCGACGGGCAGGGCCACTTCCTGGCGGCCCAGGAGGTCCCGGTCGAGGAGCGGGACCTCATCCCCTGGAAGGGGCTCTTCGAGCTGGACCGGTATCTGCGCACCCAGGGGGTGCTGGCCCCCGAGGAGCAGCTTCTGGCCGAGCTGGGGGCCTTCCTGGCCCAGAGGGTGCTGGGCCGGAGATCATGTCCCACTTGACCACGCGTCGGCGCGAGGGACGCCCGGAGCTGCCCGACCGCCGCTCCGGAACGCTGGTGGTGGAGCTGCCCGCCGAGAGGGGCCCGGCGGTGCAGGAACTGGCCCGTTTGCCCTGGGAGTTGGCCCGCACCGAAGGGGGCGACATGAGCACCTACAACCTCTCGGTGCAGGTGCTGCCCGCGGGCCTCATCGGCGCCGGGGACGCGCTGGCCGATGCGCTGCAGCCCGGCGCGCCCTTCGACCCCGGCGGGCCGCTGCGCGTGCTCCTCATCTTCAGCCAAGCCCGGGGCGACCCCGCCCTGGCCATGCGGAGAGAGCGGGAGGAGCTGCGCGATCTGTACCTGCGCAGGCTGGGCACCCGCCACAAACTGTATCTGGACATCCTGCAATACGGCGTCACCCGCGACGCGCTGCGGGCCATCGCCGACCGCGCCGGCGGCTACCACCTGGTCCACTTCTCCGGCCACGGCCACGCCGACCTGCTCCTGCTGGAGACAGAGGATGGCCGGCCCGACCCCCTCAGCGGGCAGGCGTTCGCCGACCTCTTCGCCGAGAGCGGCGACCTGCCCCACCTGATCGTCCTCTCCGCCTGCCACTCCGGGGAGGTGTCGCTGCGGCCGGAGATGGCCCTGCTGCGACGGCTCCTGCGGGAGCTGGAGGAGGGGGCCGCGCCCGGCCGGGGGAGAGAGGCTGAGGCGGAGCCGGAGGCCGAGGCCCGGCCGGACGACTTCAGTGGCGTGGCCCACGCCCTGCTCCGGGCCGGGGTGCCGCAGGTTGTGGCCATGCGCTACGCCGTGGGCGACGACTTCGCCTGCGACCTGTGCCGCGCCTTCTACACCGCGCTGCTGGCCGAGGGACACCCTCCGGCCCGTGCCCTACGCACCGCCCGCAACGAGTTGACGCGCCGCCCTCGGACCGCCTATCCGCCCCTTTCGCGTGTCACGCCCGTCTTCTACGGCGGCGCGGCGGGGGGCCGCCGGTTCGAACTGCCCCGCGGACGCTCCGAGCAGTGCGACCAACTGGCCATCACCCCTCAGCCGGTGCCCGAGCTGCGGCGCACAGACTACTTCGTGGGGCGCACCGACGCGCTGCGCCGGCTGAGCCGTGAGTTCCTGGACGAGGGCGCTGAGGACACCTGCGCCTGCTCTACGGGCTGGGCGGCCTGGGCAAGTCCTCCCTGGCCGCGGAGCTGCTGCACCTGCGCCATGCCGACTTCGAGTTGGTGCTGACCGGATCGGCCAAGGGACACCCCCTGGGATTGGAAGCCTGGCTGCGGGAGGACCTGCACAACCGGCTGCTGACCTACCTGGACGGCTATGCCGAGCGGTGCAACCGCCAGCCGGGTACGGCGGTGTGGGCTCCTCGACCAGCGGAGCTGCCCATCGAGGCCTGGCGCGAGCAGCGGCTGGAGGCGCTGCGCACGCTGCTCAACACCCATCGGCTGCTGCTGGCCGTGGACAACTTCGAGACGAACCTGGCCACTGCGCCAGAGGAGGATCGGCCCGGGTACGTCTGCCTCGACCCCCACTGGGGTGCTACGCTGCGATCCCTGGCCCAGGGGCTGGAGTCGGGCTTCTCCAAGCTGCTGGTGACCAGCCGCCGCCTGCCGGCCGACCTGGCCGTTGCCCAACGCTGCCTGCGGCTGGCGGTGGGGCCGCTGCCGGAGGGGGAGGCCCTCGTCTTCCTGCGCACCGCCCCCCACTTCCGCGCCCTGCTCTACCCCGAGGATGAGGGGCAGCGGGAGGCCAACATGGGACTGCTGGCCCGGGTGCTGCACGTCTCCCGCGGCCACCCCTACCTGCTGGCCCGGCTGCACGGGCTGGCCGCCGACCCGGAGGACCTGACCCGGCGGCTAGTGGAGTTCGAGGCGGCCGGGGGGTGCTACGGGGACATGGGCCGCATCTTCGCCGCCGCGCCCACCGAGGTGCAGCAGGCGGAGCAGGAGCGCTACTTCGACGACATTACCGGCACAGCCACCGACGCCCTCATCCGCGCCTGCTCCCCGGAGGCCCAACGCCTGCTGCGGGCCATTACCCTGACCCAGGAGCTGATGAACCTGGACCGGATTGCATTCGTAGGGTCCGTGAGTGAGGAGGCCACCCCTGAGGAAGATCGGGCTTACATGGCCCTGCTGCTGGCGGAGCTAGTGGATCAGGGGTTGCTAGTCGAGGAGCCGGCCGAGGTCAAATTGCTGGACGGCACGACGACCGAAAGGCCAGTGTACCGCTGGCACGAGATCGTCCGCGAGCGGGCGGAGGCCCTGCTTCCCGCGGCGACAGCGAGTAAGGATGGCGAGGAAGGGGGCGATGGCTTCCCCGTGCGAGGGTATCTGCGTCGGTATGCGGACATGAACCTCTCAATGCTTCGAATGATTGATCCTCACCGTGTTCGAAGCAAGACCGAGATAGAGACGGCAGTACAGACCAGTCGATGCGCTATCCGCTACTTATACAAGCTGCGCGACTACGCCGGTTTGTCCCTCGTTATTGGCGATGTTCATAATCTCTCCTCTGCCGCCGAGTTTCGGCGAGAGTTGAGCACGCTAATCCACGAGTTGCTAGAGGAGGTACCCTCTGACGAGGAGCGGCAGCGTCTACTGAGAAGCATTGCTGATCTAACCCATGATAGCGGTGATCCCCGAGCGGCGCTGGCCTACTACAAAGAGGCGGCGAGCTTGGCTCTAGCGCGAAAGGATTGGCGGGCCTGTGGCATCATCGTGCATCAGATGGGGATTGCTTTTCGTTCCACCGGAGACTACGCCAGTGCACGGGAGGCCTACGAGCTAGCGTTGGCATTTATGGAACGGGCGAGGGGCAGCACGACTGCAACATTGAGCACTCGTGCTAGCTTGGCCCACTTGCTGATCGTGCAGGGGCAGCTGGAGCAGGCCGAGGCGGAGGTGGCGGAGATTGTGCGGGAAGCCGAGGCCTTCTACGCCGCCTCGCAGGAGGCTGGCTGGGAGCCGGAGCCGGGCGCGACGATGGCCCCCGATGACCTACTCATCTCATGCCTCCACGTGCAGAAGGAACTGGAGTACCGTCGGCAAGATTGGCCTGCATTGGTGTATACCTGCGACCGATCAATCGAGGTCAAGCGGGAGAGCGGCAAGAAGGAAGTAGAAATTGCCGAGGACATTCTGCACTGCACACCGCCGCTTATTGTATTGGGAGATCTTGAGCAAGCCCGGCGCAATCTAGAATACTGCTTGGACCTATTCCGCCAAGAGGGCCAAGTCGGCAACCAATCTGTCGCACTTGGCCACCTTGGTAGAGTGTGGGAAAAGCGCGGTGATCTGCCACGCTGTGTCGGCTTTGAAGAGAAAGCGTTGTCGTTCGCTTATCAGGGCTCTAACTATGGTGATGCTGCCATTTTGCACAATAACCTTGCTGTGCACCTCGGAACACTCGGTCGTTTCGCCGAGGCCCTTCCCCACGCTGTGGCGGCGGTATTGCTGTCCGTGATCTTGGGTGACCAACAATGGTTGGCAACATCGCTCGGTAGCCTGCGCAACTTGCGCCGACATACTGTGGCCCAAGGCTTATCGGACAGCGTGCCGACAGTGCAGGAATTGGTAGCCGACTTCCATGGCCTGACCCGCTTTCTGGCGGAGTGGGGGTTGACGCAGGCACAGGCCCAGGCCGCGCTGGATCAGGCGGTCGCCCGGACGGAGGAGATAGTTGAAGCTTGGGAAGCGCAAATGCGTCGTATCAGAGGTGATCTCGACCGCGCACAGTTCGACAAGCCAGCCGCGCTGATCCACGAGGCGTTGGAGCGGTTGGGGGCATGACGCGCAGCAAGCTGCGCTACCCCCTGTTGGAATAGCGGGGCTTGCCCCGCGTGGCGCAGCGAGCTGCGCTACTCCTTGGCCAACGGAATAGCGGGGCTTGCCCCACGTCATCGCGCAGCAAGCTGCGCTATTCCCCGGTTGGAATAGTAGGGCTTGCCCCGCATCCAAGCTGCTGGATGGAAGAGCAAACGTGCCTCAAGAAACGCATCGCCCGC
>CAYRNM010000065.1:0-15136 GCA_964425465.1 uncultured Anaerolineae bacterium
CTGGTGGAGTTGGGCCAGGCCGAAGCGATCCGCCCCCTCAATCAACATCACCGTGGCGTTCGGGACGTCAATCCCCACCTCCACCACCGGCGTGGAGACCAGGATGTCCAGCTCTCCAGTCACAAAGCGCCGCATGACCCCTTCCTTCTCCTCACCGCTCATCCGGCCGTGCAGCAGTCCCACCCGCAGGTCGGGGAACACTTTCTCTGCCAGCCTGCGGTGCTCCTCCACCGCCGCGCGCGCCTCCACCTTCTCCGACTCCTCCACCAGGGGGCAGATGATGAAGGCCTGGTGTCCCTGCTTTACCTGGCTTCGCAGGAACTGATAGGCCCGTTCCCGCTCACTCGGGGCCAGCCAGTGGGTGGTGATGGGCTTGCGGCCCGGAGGCATCTCATCAAGGGTGGAGATGTCCAGGTCGCCGTAGAGGGTGAGCGCCAGGGTGCGGGGGATGGGGGTCGCGCTCATGACCAACAGATGGGGATTGTGCCCCTTCTGGCGGAGGGTGGCCCGCTGGGACACCCCAAACCGATGCTGCTCATCAATGACCGCCAGGGCCAGGTCGTGGAAGGCCACCCCCTCCTGAATGAGGGCATGGGTGCCGATCACGATGTCCGCCAAGCCCTCCCGAATGGCTTGGTACGCTGCCTCCCTTTCCGCCATCGTTAGGCTGCCAGTCAGCAGGACCACTGAGGGCTTCTCCTCACCCCTGTGGGCCAGAAGTTGGCTGACGGTGTGGGCGTGCTGTTCCGCCAGGATCTCGGTGGGCGCCATGAGCACCGCCTGGCAGCCTGCTGCCACGGCCTGCAACATGGCCGCCAGGGACACCACTGTCTTGCCCGAGCCCACATCCCCCTGCAGGAGCCGGTTCATGGGCTCCGGCCGCTGGATGTCCTCCAAGATCTCCTGCAGGGCTCGCCCTTGGGCGCCGGTCAGGGTAAAGGGCAGGCCCTCCAGGAAACACTGCAGGGCCTTCCGGTTTAGGGGTAGGGGCCGGCCGGGGCGCACCCGCCACCAGTGGCGCTGGCGCAGCACTCCTAACTGGATCAGGAAGAACTCGTCAAAGGAAAGGCGGCGGCGCGCACGGGCCAGCGCCGCCTGGCTCTCGGGAAAGTGGATCTGCCGGATAGCCTCCTCCAGGAGGAGCAGGCCCGTCTGCTCCCGCACTTCCGAGGGCAAATGGTCGGGCAGGCGCAGGGTCCAGTAATCCACCACCGGCTTCATCTGACGGCGCATCCAGCGCGCGCTCATCCCCTTAGTCAGGGGGTAGACAGGGATAATCCCCTTGGTGTGGATCAGTTCCCGGGTCAGGACTTCCCACTCGGGCGAGGTGAAGACCAAACGCCCCAGGTACTCATCCACCTTGCCGCTGATCACCACCTGCCGTCCGGCCCGCAGAGCCTTGGTCAGGTAGGGCTGGTTGAACCAGGTGACCTGTACGGTGCCGGTCCCATCGCTGATGATGGTGGTGACAATGTCCTGTCCCCCTCGGCCCCTACGGGCCCTGGTCTCCCAGACAGTGCCCGCCACCGTCGCCACCTCACCGTACTTTAGTTTATAGATGGGCTTCATGGTCTGAAAGTCATTGTAGCGACGGGGAAAGAGATAAAGCATATCTCGGATGGTCTTTACGCCTAAACGGCTCAGTTGTTCAGCCCGGCTCTGCCCAATGCCCTGGAGCTCTGTGACGGGTGAGTCCAGGGTGAGGGCCTCCAGCGGGGCGATGGAAGGTTCCTCCACTGCGTGAGGGGTGGGTTGAGGCTGGCCCATTGGTTCGCGGCCGGCCAGGATGTCGAGCATCTCCTTCACGGCCGAGGCTCGCTCCTCCTGTGTCTGGAGCGCGGGGTAGCACTTTAAGCGCTCCAACACCGCGGCCGTCTGTGGCTGATCAGGTGCAATTTGTTCCTGCCAGTGAGCGGCGAACTTGTCCAGGCCACCGATCACCGCCCTATTGCGACAGCCCTGATCCCGCTCCAGGATCAGGATACGCCGTAGGGTCTCAAAGGTCAACGGCATAAGCCACTTCCCCTAGTCCTTGGTCTATGGACTGTGGACTAGTACATCCCCTCGTAGATCATCAGCCCGATGTTATTGGGCCCTATGTGATAAGCCAGGACGGGGTCATAAAGCACCACTGGAAACTCCTTGTCGGGGAAGAGGAGGTGCAGTCGTTCGACGAGCGACTGCGTCTCTTCTGTCTCCACTCTGCTCTGTACCACGCCAAGCTGCTCAAGGGTTGAAAACTCGGCCACGAACTCGACCAGCTTATCAATGACCCGCTCCCGGGTGGTGACCTTCTCCATAGGGATGATCTCCCCCTCCTCAATGATCAGAAAAGGCTTAATGCCCAACATGCTCCCCAGAAGCGACTGGGCTCGGCCAATGCGCCCTGCGTGCTCCAGATACTCCAGGTCTTCAGTGAAGAACACGCCGTAGATATGGGGGATCATCCCTCGCATGAGGTGAACCACCTTATCTAGGGACTGACCAGCCGCACCAGCCTCGGCTGCGGCGGTGGCCAGAATGCCCAGCCCCAGCGAACTGGTAAGGGAGTCTACAACGGCGATCTGGCATCGGCCCAGGAAGGCCTCGGCGGCCTGAGAGGCCACTCGGCATGTCTCACTCAACCGGCCGGAGACATGAACGGAGAGGATGGCATCCGTCTCTTGACTCAACTCCGCGTAGGCTTGTCGGAAAGCGGCCACTGAGGGGGGCAGAACGCGCAACGATGCCTCTCCAACGTGCAATCTGTGGAAGAATTCCTCCCGGCTGAGGTCAACCTGGTCACGGAAAGACACATGATCCCAGTAGGTCGTGTGAGGCAGCACCCGGATACCCAACTGCTCCACCTTCTCCTCCGAGATATAGGCCGCACTATCGGTCACCACCCGGACATGAACCATAGCTTCCTCTTCGCCTGTCCTGGTAAGCACCTACTCGACTGAAAGGATATAGGGATAGTGAAAATGCCCGCTCTCGACCAGTTCCACCTCCTGCTCGGGATATCGCTCCCGGATCAGGGATGCCAGAGCCTTCACCTGGGCTAATGATACCCCTTGTCCCATATAGAGAGTAATGATCTCCTCATCCTGAGCCGACATCTGTTCTAGCATCTCCAGAGCCACTGTGTCCAGATCGGAGCCGCAGGCGGTGAGCTCACCATCCAGGAGTCCGATCACCTGCCCTTCGGCCACCTGCAGGCCATTCAACTGGGCGGGCCGCACGGCGAAGGTGAGCTCCGCCGTCCGCACCTCCTTTCGGGCCCGGTCCATGGCCTGGATGTTGGCCTCCAAATCCGCTTGGTAGTTGAAGGCCAGCAGCGCGCTCACCCCCTGGGGCAGGGTCTCGGTGGGCACGATTTGTACCCGCTTGCTGCTCAATTCCTGGGCCTGCTGGGCAGCCAGGATCACATTGGAGTTATTGGGCAGGATGATGACCTCTTCTGCATCCAGCCCCTCCGCCGCCTCCAATAGCTCCTCCGTGCTGGGGTTCATGGTCTGTCCCCCGTGCACCACGGTGCTGGCTCCCAGGCTCTCCAGCACGCGGATTATTCCCTCACCGGTGGCGACGGCCACGATGCCGATAGGAGAGGCCATCTCCACCCCCTTGGCTGTCATGGCCCGTGTTGGCGGCCTGGCGGCGATGAACTCCTCGTACTGCTCCTGCATGTTTTCCACAATGATATCGCTGAGGGAGCCAAGGCGTGCCCCGTAGTTGAGAGGGGTTCCCGGTTCAGGGGAGTGAACGTGCACCTTCACCATCGTGGGGTCGCCCACCACCAGCGCCGAATCACCCATCCCCGCAATGGCCTCCCGGATGGCCTCCACATCCAGGTCCCTCCCCCTCAGAATAAACTGCACATCGTAGCCCCATGTCCCCTCCGAGGTGGGAGCCTGCAAGTCCACCGTCGCCCCCAGGCTAGCAGCCAATTCCACCCGTTCCCCTCTCATGTAACGCAGCATCCCCTCCAGGATCACGAAGAGCCCCTGTCCTCCGGCATCTACGACCCCAGCCTCGGCTAAGACGGGCAAGAGCTCGGGCGTATGGGCCACTGACCGCCGGGCCTCAGCCACCATCTGCTCCATGAGGTAGAGCAGGTCATTTCTCTCGGCGGCCGCTTTCTGCGCTGCCTCCGCTGCCTCACGGACCACGGTGAGGATGGTGCCTTCGACGGGTTTGATGACCCCCTTGTAAGCGGTGTCCGTGGCCTCTTTCATCGCCGCGGCCAGTGCCAGGGCGTCGAAGCGCGCCAGGTCCCGTAGACGGCGGGCTAGCCCACGGAATATTTGGGAGAGGATGACACCCGAGTTGCCCCGCGCCCCCATGAGCGCTCCCTGGGCCACAGCCTGGGCAATGACCCCCGCCGTCTCGTCGTGGGGTGAATGGGCCACCTCCTGCAGCGCAGCCTGTAGGGTCAGCGACATGTTGGTGCCCGTATCCCCATCGGGAACGGGATACACATTGAGGGCATTGATCACCTCGGCGTGATGTTCCAGCCAGGCCAAGCCAGCGGACAGTGCCTGCTTAAGTTCCCGCCCTCCCCAGGAATCCACTTGTTCTGCCACTAGACGCTGTTCCCCAAACCGAGGCAAGCCGTCCCACTCCCCTGGGCCCTATAGGGTATTGCTCACCCGCAAACCCTGCACATGGACGTTGACCTGCTCCACCGGCACACCCAGGGCCTTCTCTACGGTGAATTTTACCCCCTCCATCACATTGCGGGCCACGGTCATGATGCGGACGCCATATTCCATGATCACATAGATGTCAATGATGATGGCCCCATCCTGGAACCGCACCTCAACCCCCTGGTGACGATGATCACGATGTAACACCTCAGCCAGCCCTCGCGAGGAGAGGCCCACCACGCCGTAGCATTCCAGCACCGCCTGGCCTGCGATGGTGGCCACAGCCGCCGGGGATATCTCGATCCTTCCCCACCGCGTCTCTTCGGTCATTCCCTACTCTCATTGCGGCCCTGAAGTCGGAGTGGCCCCTCTCGGGGAGGCGCTTCGGCGACAATGCTCTCCTCCAATTCCCGTATCAGCACCCCCAGAGGCACGCTGTGCATGCGCGCTCCATCGGCCAGGCTGCCGCGGATCGCGCCCATGCAGCGATCGCAGGGCATGGCGTAACGGGCGAAGACTTCCTTGGTCTGAGGATACCGCTGGAGAATATCCAGGATTAGCATATCCTTGTGGATCATCGCCTGCGCCTCATTATCTATGTGAACACCTAACCACTCGAAAGGTTACAAGCCGTTTTCCGGTAGGGGCTGCCCCTACCAGTTGCCCCCATCAGCCCTTTGTGGTATCATTAGAATGTCTGAGCAGGGTATCTCAGCGGCCTTGAGCGTTTTGAGCTCTGGCCGCATCATCTATCCGTGAGGTGAAAGATGGCCAAATGTGACCTTTGCGGCAAGCAGCCGCAGTTTGGGCACCACGTCCCCAAGTCTGAGCACCGCACCAAGCGGCAATGGAAGCCCAACATCCAGCGGGTAACCATCATGGTGGAGGGCCGGCCCAAACGCATGAATTTGTGCGCCCAATGCTTGCGCACGTTGCACAAGACGTGATTCTCTACCCTCCTGCAGGTTAGCGAACAACCCCTTACCGGGCCAGATATGGTGCCGCACATGTCAAGCGGCTTCTAACCTGCGGGAGAGTGAACAGTTCTGCACTGCCACCCACAGCCAGCCTCAATGGGTTTGGGGCTGGCTGTCCTTTTGGGCCCCCATAGCGGCCTGGCGCAGCCGGGCGATGGCCTTCCCTATCCCCTCCGAGGCTCCGAAAATGGCCTCTCCGGCAATGAGAATGGTCGCCCCGGCGGCCACTACCGCTGGCACAGTCCGCACATTGATCCCCCCGTCCACGCCTATGGCTGGCCGGACTCCCAGTTCCGACAGAAGAGCGTGCAGTCGGCGGAGCTTGCCGATCATGGAGGGGATAAAGGGCTGGCCTCCAAAGCCTGGGCTGACGGTCATCACCAGCACGAAATCCACCACCGGCAGCACCTCCCACAGGCTATTCACGGGGGTCGCGGGGTTGAGGGCCACCCCAGGCACTACCCCCAGCTCCCGTATGGCACACAGCGTCCGATACAGATCGGGGCACGCTTCCACATGAACACTGAGCGTGTCCGCTCCCGCCTGAGCGAAGTCGGCCAGATAGCGCTCCGGTTGTGCAATCATCAGATGCACGTTGAGGGGCAGCGCGGTCACCCTGCGCACGGCCTCCACTACCAAGGGCCCTACAGTGATGTTGGACACGAAGTGGCCATCCATGATGTCCAGGTGCAGCAGATCCGCCCCCCCTGCCTCGGCGGCAGCCACCTCCTCCCCCAGCCGGGCGAAATCGGCAGCCAGCAGCGAGGGGGCGATTCGTATGGTCTCCATCCTGGTAATCATATACCCTCTGAGACGAAAAGGCAAACAAACGACGGACGGAACAACGGACGAGAGAATACAACGGACGGGAGAAGTAGAGCGCGGATTCGCTTCACGCTACACGCTTCACGGTTATTAGACGGACTTGGAAGGCTGGCGGGAGCGAAGTTGGCCGCAGCCAGCCTGGATCTCAGCTCCGCGGCTCTGGCGCAGGGTGTGCGATACCTCCAGACGAGTGAGTTCTTCCCGGAAGGCCTTGATCCGGCCCGGGGGCGAAGGGCCATAGGGAAACTCAGCAATGGGGTTGAGGGGGATGAGGTTGACGTGGGTCAGAAGCCCCCGCAGGAGATGGGCCAACTGCCGGGCCTGAGCGGGTGAGTCGTTGAGGCCGTTGATGAGGGCGTATTCGAAACTGATGCGCCGCCCGGTCCGGCCCTGATAGGCACGGCAGGCGGCCAGGAGCTGGGCCAGCCCGTAGCGACGGTTGAGCGGGACGAGCTGGTTGCGCAACTCGTCCGTCGGTGCGTGGAGGGAGACCGCCAGCCGCATCTGTGTGTCTTGATCGGCCAGGCGGTGGATTCCAGGCACCACGCCAGCGGTGGAGAGGGTGATCCGTCGAGCGCCGAGGTTCAGGCCCCCTTCATCCATCAGCCTCTCCAATGCCCCCCAGGTGGCCTCGTAGTTGGCCAAGGGCTCCCCCATCCCCATGACCACCACGTTGCTGAGCCTCTCCCCCTGCCGCGCCAGTTGGCGGGCGAAGGAGAGCACCTGCCCTACGATCTCGCCGGCGGTGAGGTTGCGCACCAGGCCCCCCTGTCCGGTAGCGCAGAAGGGACACCCGATGGCACAGCCCACCTGCACGGAGATGCAGGCCGTGTGGCGGCCCTCGTAGTGCATGAGCATGCTCTCGATGGTCTCTCCATCGCGCAGCTCAAAGAGCACTTTTCGGGTGAGGCCATCGGGGGAGGCAGTTTCGGCCAGGGGGCGCAGGGAATGGATCGTTGCCTCCCGCGCCAGGCGGTCTCGAAGGGGCTGGGGGAGATCGGTCATGGCGTCGAAGTCCTCCGTCAGCCGGGCGTAGATCCAGCCCCACAACTGACGGGCACGATAGGCTGGCTGGCCCCAGCCGAGGAGCAGTTCTTCGAGTGGAGCGTTATCCAGATCCAATAGTGCGATCTGTAAGCCTTCAGCCATCAGCGGTCAGCTTTCAGCATCAATACCCCAGGGCCTCCATCCAAACTCTCTGCAGGTGGGCCACGTCCTCGAAGACCAGATCAGGCTGAATGGAGGATTGGGCCAACTCTTCCTCATCAGTCACCCCGGAGAGGACGAAGAGGGTCCTCAGCCCCATCCGTTGCCCACCGAGGACATCCGTCTCCAGCCGGTCGCCCAGTATTGCGGCTTTCTGGGCGTCCAGGCCCAGTTGGGCCAGCGCCAGTTGGAACATAGTCGGTTGGGGTTTGCCAATGACCAGGGGCTGGACGTCGGTGGCGGCCTCCAGTGCGGCCAATATCGCCCCGTTGCCGGGGACGATGCCCTCCTCGGAGGGGAAGGTGCGGTCGGGATTGGTGGCGATGAAATGGGCCCCGGCGCGGATGAGGAGCGTCGCCCGCTTGAGCTGCCCATAGGTGAGCTCCCAGTCCCAGCCCACCACGACGTGATCGGCCCCCTCTTCTACTAAGGTAAACCCCTGCTCCACCAGAGCCTGTCGCAACCCCTCCCGACCGATCATGTACACCCTCGTCCCCTCGGGCTCCCGCTGAGCCAGGATGTGGGCCGTGGCCTGGGCCGAGGTGAGGAGCTCCTCGGCATGTACCTCGATGCCCATACCTTTCAGCTTCGCTACGTACTGGCCCGGGGTCAGCGAGGAGTTGTTGGTCAGGAGGAGGAAAGGAATCCCCTGATGGCGAAGGAAAAGGATGAAATGCCCCGCGCCGGGAATGGGGGTCTGACCCCGATACAGCACCCCGTCCATATCCATCAGCAGGCCCTTGATGGCCGCAAGGTCCAATGCCCATGGTCCTTTCCTTTAGCTCTCCAGCGGACAGGAGTATTGTACCACGATGGAGGAGCAGGGCAAATGGCGTGCCTGTTCCTGGTCACGACAGCGTTTGCTTGACAAGATAGCTGCTACGTCATACAATAAGGCCAAGTTTCAAAATACGCCTACTAAACGCCCCTTTGGAAGGAGAGGCTATGAGGATCGTAAAAGAGGTAGAAATTGAAGGGAAAAAGACGAGAGCATTATTTGACACGGGATCATTTCACACCTATGTCGCAAGTCAGCTTTTGGAGGATGCCCCCTGCATTCGTCTGCGTCGCCCCTATAGGGTGGCATTGGGGGGGAGGACGATTGAGGTAAGGGAATGCTGCTTGTTTAATGGCAGGATCGAGGGTCTTGATTTTTCCACCTGGGGAATTCCAATTGATACGTTGGGAGAGGTGGAGGGTAAAACCATTGATGTGATTATCGGTGCCTCGACGATGGAGCAGTGGGAGATCATACCTCATCCGAAAGATGGAACTCTCGACTTATCGGGCTTGAGAAGAAGGGAGTTCACCGAGTATTTGGGCCTTGACGTTGGTGACAATGGCGGGCATAATGGAGACATAGGTCAAAAAATAGGCTTTGATGAGCATTTGACAGAGGCAAGGGATCTCTACCACAAGGCATTAGAGGAGTTCGAGAGGGCTGAGAGGGGCCAGGATGGAGTGCTCCTTAGGGATGCCTGTGGCAAGGGATGGCTTTCCGCTGTAGAGGCAGCCGATGCTTTGTTTATCAAAAGAGGGATCAAGGAAAAGGAGCTGCCCCGCACTGATAGGGGGAGAAGATATATGATTTTTAAATACGCTCCCAGGGAGCTAAGGCTATTATACCTTTCCCTCAGAGACAGCCTTCATATCATAGGCTATTATGATGGCACTTTAAACTTTGATGAAGCGAAGGTATATCTGGACGACTTAGACCTTTATATTCGAAAGATCGAGGAACTGGAGGGAAGCTAGGGAGTCTGGCAGAGCTCGCGCGTCCCAGAGTCGAGAAAGGATGTCTCTACCTATGAGCCTGAAACAGCGTATTCTCACCCGGTCGGCCCAGGTGGCTATCAAGGGGGTGGGGTATGTCGGCCTCCCACTGGCGGTAGCCTTCGCCGAGAAGGGCTTTCCGGTGGTGGGAATTGATATTGACCAGAAAAAAGTGGAAGCCATCAACGCCGGGCACTCCTACATCGGGGATGTCTCCTCCGAACGACTGGCGCGGCTGGTCTCACCCGTGTCCACACAGGTACAGGCGGGCGAGGGCGGAAAGCTGTGGGCCACGACCGACGACGGAGTGCTCGACCAATGCGACGCGGTCATCATCTGTGTCCCCACTCCCCTCTCCAAGACCCGTGACCCGGATGTGAGCTACATCCTGGCCGCGGCGAATGAGGTGGCCGCCCATATTCACCCCGAGATGCTGGTGGTTCTGGAGAGCACCACCTACCCCGGCACCACCGACGAATTGCTGCTCCCCCGACTGGCCCAGGGTGGCCTGCAGGTGGGGAGGGATTTCTATCTGGCCTTCTCGCCTGAGCGCATTGATCCAGGCCGCACCGATTGGAGGGTGGAGAACACGCCCAAGGTGCTGGGGGGCATCACGCCCCAATGTCTGGCCATGGCCCAGGCCCTTTACGAGCAGGTGATCGAGAGGGTGGTACCCGTGTCCTCCACTCAGGCGGCGGAGATGGTGAAGCTCCTGGAGAACACCTTCCGTGCGGTGAACATCGCCCTGGTCAATGAGGTGGCCATCATGTGCGACAAGCTGGGGCTGGATGTGTGGGAGGTGATCGAGGCTGCCTCCACCAAGCCCTACGGCTTCATGCCCTTCTACCCCGGCCCGGGCCTGGGTGGTCATTGTATACCCGTGGATCCCCACTATCTGGCCTGGAAGCTGAAAACCATGGACTACAACGCCCGTTTTATCCAGTTGGCGGGCGAGATCAACGCCGCTATGCCCCGCTACGTGGTGGACAAGATATTTGATGCGCTGAATGATGAGGGGAAGGCGGTGAGGGGCTCCCGCATCCTGCTGTTGGGGGTAGCTTACAAGCGGGATGTGAGCGACCTTCGGGAGTCACCGGCGCTGGATATACTGCGGCTGCTGCAGGCCAAGGGGGCTGTGGTAAGCTATCATGATCCCTATGTGCCCTATCTTCGATTGGATGATATAGCGATGGATTCGGTAACTCTGGATGCAGAGACGCTGCGAAGTGCCGATTGTGTGGTGGTGACCACCGATCATCGGAGCACCGATTGGGATCGGGTGGTGCGGAACAGCCGACTGCTGGTAGACACGCGCAACGTCACCGCCGGTGTTGGCGAGTGTTCAGCCCGGATTGTCAAGCTGTGAGGAAATAGTCACTTAAGGTTGAGGCTAAGGAGCACTGGACTGGCAAGGGAGACAAAGGATGGCTCAGCGGACTGCAATCAAGTTCACTTATGCTGACTACAAACACCTGCCCGAGTCGGAGACCAAGCGCTATGAACTCCTGGGAGGAGAGTTGGTCATGGTTCCTTCACCCAATGAGCGACATCAACGCATCGCCAGGAATCTGGGCTTCATCCTGTGGGAATATATTCGTCAGCACGAGTTGGGCGTTATGTACCATGCGCCCTTCGATGTGGTCCTCTCGCCGGAGAATGTGGTACAACCGGATATCCTCTTCATCACTGCCGAGCGAGCTCATATCATCACCGAGGACAACGTGCAGGGAGCACCAGACCTGGTGATTGAGATCCTCTCCCCAGCCACAGCGGGTCGGGATCGGACCTACAAGCGGACGCTGTACGCCCGCTATGGAGTGCAGGAGTATTGGCTGGTGGATCCGAAGGAGAGGACAGTGGAGGTGTTGACCCTGGGTGAGCGGGGGTTCGAGCGGACAGTGGAGTACGGGCGGGACGAGGTGTTGCGCTCACCGCTCCTGCAGGGATTGGAGATTGACCTTCGAGAGGTGTTCTAAAATGGAGGACAGCAGGATAAACACAACTTTTTCTATTTCCCCCCACGGCGGCACGCTCGTCAATCGCGTGCTGCGGGGGGTGATACGCGAGGCAGCCCTCGAGCGAGCAGGGGAGCTGTCCAGAATCCAGCTCCACCCAGTGAGCGTCTCCGACCTGGAGCTGATTGCTGTGGGGGCTTTCAGCCCCCTGACCGGATTCATGGGCCGGGCGGACTACGAGAGCGTGGTAGAGACGATGCATCTGGCCAACGGCCTCGTCTGGGGCCTGCCCATCACCCTGGCAGTGGAGAAAGGGACAGCAGAAGGTATTCGCGAAGGGGATGAGGTCGCACTCTACGAAGAGGATCACCTCCTGGGGCTGATGATGGTGGAGGAGAAGTTCGGCTACGATAAGGTTCGTGAGGCGCGGGAGGTGTTTCGCACTACCGATGAGGCCCATCCGGGCGTGGCCCGCCTCTATGCCCAGGGTGATGTCCTCCTCGGTGGCCCTATCACCCTGCTCAACCGGCCGAAGGATCAATCCTTCCCCCAGTTCCGGCACGATCCGGCCCAGGCCCGGCGCATGTTCGCTCAGCGGGGCTGGCGTCGCATCGTCGGCTTTCAGACCCGCAATCCCATTCACCGCGCCCATGAGTACATCCAGAAGTCGGCGCTGGAGATCGTGGATGGGCTCTTCCTGCACCCCCTGGTGGGTGAGACGCTACCCGGTGACATCCCGGCTGAGGTACGTATGAGGAGCTATCAAGCCATCCTGCGGGATTACTACCCGCCTGAGCGCGTCATCCTGGGTGTTTTTCCCGCTGTTATGCGTTACGCTGGCCCCCGAGAGGCGATCTTCCACGCCCTCTGTCGCAAGAACTACGGTTGTACCCACTTCATCGTGGGGCGGGATCATGCAGGCGTGGGCAACACCTATGGCACTTACGACGCTCAGCTCATCTTCGACGAGTTTCGTCCGGAGGAGATTGGCATCATCCCTCTCTTCTTTGAACATGCCTTTTACTGCAAAAAGTGCGGTGCGGTGGTGACGGCCAAGACCTGCCCTCATGGCCAAGAGGAGCACGTGTACCTGAGCGGCACCCAGGTGCGGGACATGCTGGCCCGAGGCGAGGCCCCGCCGCCGGAGTTCACCCGGCCGGAGGTGGCGCAGGTACTGATTGAAGGCTACCGGCAAATGCAGTATGAATGATGTCCGGCTCCAGATTCGGGGCAGGTGTCCTCCAGAACTGGCTGCGACCTCAGCCAGGTGTTCATGGCTTCTCTCTGGGCCGGATAGAGTTTTGCCTGGCCTCTCGACCCAGCTCAGAACCCTGTCCCAGATTCCTGACGGTGCCCGCCGAGAAGTTGACTCGTTTTCTCGCCTCTGCTATAATTATATTATCCACCATAACGCTCAGACTCCACATGTTGCGGGGACGGGGCTGTTGGAGGGTGCGGCTCCAGAATGAGGTATCTCCTATCTGCCTGTCCACCGGCCGAGGGGTAGCGTAGCATTCGAACGCGGAAGGAGGTGATACGCGGGAACAAACTAGGGAGACGCTTTTGGAACCGATCATCTGAGACCAGATTTGGAAAGCAAACAGGAGGTGTGCCATGAAAGCACAATCGTTATTTCAATCCATTCGATCCACAATTCAAGCGCAAAGGAAGTATGCGATGAAAAGACAGCGAATGCTCATTGGTGTGTTGGCCCTGGGGCTGTTGCTGGTCCTGGCATTAGGGCTAACCCAGGCCCAAGGGCCAGAGCCGCAGGATGAGGTCCAGCCTCAAGGGGATGTCTCCATCGCCGCCATGGTGGGCAACAAGATCAGCTACCAGGGCGTGCTCAAGGAGAACGCCCAGCCGGTGACTGACAGCCGGGATATGACCTTCCGCCTTTATTCCGATGACACCTGCTCCACCCAGGTAGGCAGCGATATCGTCAAGAGCGGCGTGGAGGTAACCAATGGCCTCTTCAGCGTGGACCTGGACGTGACGCATAGCGACTTCAACGGCCAGGGGCTGTGGCTGGAGGTGGAGATAGGGGGCACCCAGATAGGTTGCCAGGAGATCCTGCCGGTGCCCTACGCCCTGAGTCTGCGACCGGGAGCGACCATCAGCGGCACGTTGCCGGTGCTCACGGCTCGAGGAGGAGAGGCTTTCGGGCAACTGGCCAGGCTCGAAATCGTCAGCATAGTCCCCTTCATCGCCTACCCCGTTGGGGTTTACGGTGAAGGGGATTGGGGCGTCTATGGTTACAGTGCCGATGCCCTCGGAGTGCGGGGGAAATCAGCCGGTACTTCAGGTACGGGTGTGGAGGGTTTTGCTCAGGCCACAAGCGGCACAACCTATGGTGTCTATGGCATAGCCCAATCCCCTGATGGTTACGGTGGCTACTTTGAGAACAGAGCCACGAGTGGCAACGCCTGGGGCGTCTATGGCAAAAGCGATAGTGCTACAGGCATCTATGGTGAAGGGCCAATCTACGGGGTGCGCGGCTATGCCTCCGCCTCAAGCGGCTCCACCTCCGGCGTCGCCGGCACAAGTTACTCTACCTACGGCCATGGCGTCTACGGCCTAGCCCTATCTACAAGCGGTACAACCTACGGTGTATATGGTGAGAGCAGAGCGCCATACGGCTATGGCGTGTACGGCTACGCAGCCAATGTCGACGGGGGGCATGGCGTCTATGCCGAGAGCAACGGCGACGCCTCGGGCGGCGCCGCCCTCTGGGCCGAAGCCAAAGGCACCAACGGCATCGCCATCTGGGGCAAGGCCCAGGGGAGTGATAGCACGATGGTCCTGGAGCACAAGGCTGGCGCCGGCGACTTCATCCGCGCCTGGCAGACCGACCCCAGCGAGCTCCGCTTCCGCTTCCGACACGACGGCTGGGCTTTTGCCGACGAAGGCTGGACGACCCCTGCCTCTGACTTTGCCGAGCTGCTCCCTGCCATGGGAGGGCTGGAGCCCGGGGACGTGCTGGTCATCGGCCCGGACGGCAAACTGGCTCGCTCCACTGAGCCCTACGCTGCTAACGTCGTCGGTGTCTACTCCACTAACCCCGGCTTTGTGGGCGGCAGCGACGAGGATGGGGCCAACCCCGGCAAGGTGCCCTTAGCCGTGCTGGGCGTCGTCCCGGTCAAGGCCAGCGCCGAGAACGGCCTTATCTCCCCTGGCGATCTGCTGGTGGCCTCCGCTACCCCCGGCCATGCGATGAAGGCCGGCCCCAACCCGCCCATCGGCACCGTCATCGGGAAGGCGCTGGCGGGGCTGGATGAAGGCACCGGCGTCATCAAGATGCTGGTGATGCTCCAGTAGGAGGTAGACGGTGAAACGGACAAGGATTTTCCTGAGTCTGGTCGCTTTCCTCCTGCTAGCCGGTGTCGCCCTGGCTAATGCCAGTGTGCCCACTGTGGACTGGTGGGTCATCGGCGGTGGAGGCGGGCACGCGGAGGCTGGCAACTATGCGCTGGATGGCACCATCGGCCAGGCGCTGGTAGGGACAGCTTCGGATACCGGCTACGAACTCTGCTCCGGCTTCTGGTGCGGCGCAGCGGTAAAGTACAAAATCTACCTGCCGGTGGTGCTGCGTAACTTCTCATAGCGTAAGCGGGTAGCCCTCACCCCCTCGCCGGTGCCACCGCAAGCAGCGGGAGGGGGTGAGCACTCCCATGCTCAGGACTGGGAGCAGGACTATGACGCTGAGTGTGAGCAGGAAAGAGCTGTGATGACACGGAGACTCTTCGTCATCGGGCTGGATTGCGCTGAGCCCTCG
>CAYRNM010000066.1:0-10672 GCA_964425465.1 uncultured Anaerolineae bacterium
TACACTTCATCGGATAACCCCCCGGTACGAGCGATCGCCAAGTCCTCTCAAACGGGCCCTGCCACCACCATCCTTACCGGCCTGGCGATAGGGATGAGAAGCGCCGCCCTTCCCATCGCCGTGATCTGTGGGGCGATTTTCCTGGCACACCAGTTCGCCGATGTATACGGCGTGGCGATCGCTGCCGTGGGGATGCAGTCCGTAGCGGGGATCATCGTCGCCCTGGATGCCTTCGGCCCCATCGTAGACAACGCCAGCGGGATCGCCGAGATGGCCGCTCTGGGCCCAGGGATTAGAAGGACAACCGATGCCTTGGACTCCGTGGGCAACACGACCAAAGCAATCTGTAAGGGGTTCGCCATAAGTGACGCGGGGTTCGAAACCATCGCCCTGTTCCTGGTCTACATGTTCCACGCCAACCTCGAAACTGTTGTCCTCAGCCACTCATCGGTCATCGTCGGCCTCCTCATTGGGGGCATCCTGCCCTTTCTCTTCAGCGGCCTCTGCCTACAGGCCGTGGGAAAGATGGCCTTCCAGATGGTGGAGGAGATACGAAGGCAGTTCAAGGAGATACCGGGCCTGAGGGAAGGGAGGGCTCAGCCGGATTACGCCCAGTGCGTGGACATCAGCACGGCCGCCGCCTTGAGGAATCTGTTCACTCCTGGTCTCATCGCCATAGCCGTTCCCATCATCATGGGCCTCACCCTGGGGCCGGAATCCGTGGGGGGCTTGCTGATGGGCAGCATCGTCACCGCTTTTCCCCTGGCCATCTTCATGGCCCACGCAGGCACAGCGTGGGACAACGCCAAGAAATATATCGAGGAAGGCTACCTGGGGGGTAAGGGATCGCTGTCACACCACGCCGCGGTGGTTGGAGATACGGTGGGTGACCCCTTCAAGGATACCGCCGGCCCGTCGCTGGATGTGCTGATGACGATACTGACCACGGTGTCAATCCTGTTCTCCCCCCTGTTTTTGAGGAGGCTATCGTAACTTGAGCATTCTGCCCGAGTGTGGTATAATAACAGGCGGTCAACCATAGAAGTCAAAACCGTAGATGTAGGAGCCTATCCCCGACAGGGATGTCGTGTGTAGCCGAAGCTTACCGGAACCGGTGGATAGAGCCCGTCCTAGCCAGGGAGGGTAGCCCGATGTTTGGTAGTGTGTTAACCTCTTCAATGGTGCAATGGAGTCAAGTGCGGCAAAGCCAGATATGGTCACCTCCAACAGATGTATATGAGACAGACTCTTCTATTGTGGTCAAGATCGAGATTGCTGGCCTAAGCCCGGAGGATTTCACTGTCTCCCTGGCTAACCGAGCGCTGACCGTACGCGGGGTGCGGCATGACCCCGCCTCTAAACTCGCCTATCAGCGATTGGAGATCAACTACGGGCAGTTTCAAACCGAGGTGTATCTGCCCTGGCCCATCAACGAGAGCGCCGAGATCGAAGCCACCTATGAACAGGGGTTCTTGACTGTCCTCCTGCCCAAGGCCCAGGCCCGTCGAGTGTCCATCCCAGAGTACGAGCGCACCGACTGAGTAGGAGAGGGGAATGTATGCCCGATGAGATTGTGCCCGCTCCGGAGGGAGGGAGCCAGACCGAGACAGCAGAGGAAGCCCCAAGGGAGGTGGCCCTAACCGTGCGGGATGAGCGGGAATTGGATAAGGAGGGGCCTCAGATCCCCAGTGAGGCCCCTGTCTTGCCCCTGCGGGGCGTGGTAGTCTACCCGCTGACCGTCATCCCCCTCAGCGTGGGCCAGCCCCGCTCCATCCGGCTGGTTGATGACGCGGTGTTGGATAAGCGGCTCATCTGTCTGGTGACCTCCAAGAATGAAGAGAATCCAGAACCAGGACCTGATGAGATCTACCGCGTAGGCACCATGGCTATGGTGCACCGCCTCCTCCATGCTCCTGATGGCACCATCCGCCTTATCGTCCAGGGGCTGGAGCGGGTGCGCATCCACGAGTTCACCGCCCTGACCCCCTACCTTAGGGCTCGGATCAGCCCCGCACCAGAGATCGAAGAGGAATCCATTGAGATGGAGGCGCTGGTGCGCAACACCACCGAGCTGTTCCGACGGCTGGTGGATCTGGTACCCTACATCCCCGAGGAACTGCTCCTGGCAGCTACTAATGTGGAGGAGCCGAGGCAGTTGGTGTACCTCATCGCCACCAGCATGCGGCTGGACATCGCCGACGCGCAGGACATTCTGGAGATTGACAAGGTCAGGGGCAAGTTGCTGAAGCTGACCGCCATCCTCAACCGGGAACTGGAGGTGCTGGAACTGGGCAAGAAGATCCAGACCGAGGCCCAGTCGGAGATGGAGAAGATGCAGCGGGAGTATTTCCTGCGCGAGCAGCTCAAGGCCATCCAGAAGGAGCTGGGCGAGGGGGATGAACAGGCCCTGGAAGTGGAGGAGTTCCGACAGAAAATCGAGTCCGCAGGCCTGCCCGAAGAGGCGGAGAAGGAGGCGCGCAGGGAACTGGACCGGCTCAGCAAACTCCCCACCGCAGCGGCGGAGTACAGCATCATCCGCACCTACTTGGATTGGCTCACCAGCTTGCCCTGGCAGGTGAAGACGGAGGACAACCTGGATATCCCCCACGCCCGCCAGGTCCTGGATGAGGACCACTATGACCTGGAGGAGATCAAGGAGCGGATCCTGGAGTACCTAGCAGTGCGGAAGCTTCGCCAGGAGAGAAAGGAGGAACTGGAGGTCAGGCCGGTGGATGAGATCCGGCGGGAGCGGGAGGGGGTGATCCTGTGCTTCGTCGGTCCACCAGGCACAGGGAAGACCTCCCTCGGACGGTCCATTGCCCGAGCACTGGGCCGGAAGTTCATCCGCCAATCGTTAGGTGGGGTGCGCGATGAGGCGGAGATCCGAGGCCATCGGCGCACCTACATCGGAGCCCTGCCGGGGCGCATTATCCAGGCCATCTGTCGCGTGGAGTCCAAGAACCCGGTGTTTATGCTCGATGAGGTGGATAAGCTGGGCACCGATTGGCGGGGTGACCCCTCTTCGGCCCTGCTGGAGGTGCTGGACCCGGAGCAGAACCGCGAGTTCCGGGATCACTACCTGGATGTGCCCTTCGACCTCTCGGAGGTGATGTTCATCACCACCGCCAACGTGCTGTACACCATCCCCGAGCCCTTGCGCGACCGGATGGAGATCCTGGAACTATCGGGCTATACCGAGGAAGAGAAAATCAAGATCGCCCAGCAATACCTCATCCCCCGCCAGATCCGGGAGAATGGCTTACGTACAGAGGAGATTGCCTTCACCACAGAGAGCATTCGGCAGGTGATCCGCGATTACACGCGCGAGGCCGGAGTGCGGAACATGGAGCGGGAACTGGGCAGCATCTGCCGCAAAGTGGTGACTCAGATCGCCGAGGGGAAGAGGCAATTGGTGACTATCCCCCCGGAGAAGGTGAGCGAGTATCTGGGCAAGCCCAAGTACTTTTTTGAGGCTGCCGAGCGGACGGAGATTCCTGGGGTGGCCACCGGCCTGGCCTGGACTCCCGCCGGAGGCGACATTACCTTCGTAGAGGCCACCAAAATGCCGGGCTCCAAGGGGTTCACCCTCACCGGCCAACTGGGCGACACCATGAAGGAATCGGCCCAGGCAGCGCTCAGCTATGTCCGCTCCAAAGCGGAGGAATTGGGCATCCCCGAGAGTTTCTTCGAGAAGGTGGACATCCACCTCCACCTGCCCGCTGGCGCAGTCCCCAAAGATGGTCCCTCAGCGGGGGTAACGATGGCTGCGGCGCTGGTCTCTTTGCTGACTGAACGCCCTGTGAAGGCGGAGGTGGGGATGACGGGGGAGATCACGCTGCGGGGCCAGGTGCTTCCAGTGGGAGGCATCAAGGAGAAGGTATTGGCCGCCCATCGTTCCGGACTGCGCACCGTGATCCTCCCTAAGCGAAATGAGAAAGACCTGGAGGAGATCCCCAAGGAGATCCGCCAGGAGATGACCTTCATCCTGGCCGACAGGGTAGACCAGGTACTGGAGGCCGCCCTGACCGATGGGCGATCCCCATCGAGTGAAACGTAAAACGTGATTAGCCCGGGCACACCCCAGGCACATTGGATTAAGCTGCAGGGTGTGCCCCTAGTGAGGGCCTGATTGTTATTCCGCCACTTGACGAGCCATGGCGCCGTGGGTGGATGATGTCCTCTATATCATTATGAGCTTGGCTAGAGGTTGTGTCCTAATGTGCAGTAGGCGCTTCAACGCTCTAACAGGACATTACGAACAGTTTCCCCTAGATTTTGGCCATACCCCCATAATTATCAGAGGCCGATTCTCACAGTCGAGGATGGGAGGGGGGCATTTTCTCGATAGCCTCCGATTGGAAATTTCAAGAGGACACCACTTATTAGGCTAATGGATGAACCCACGGTCAGCGAAGGTGCTTAGACTGCGTTGTGATTCCCCCTGGCACCAGCCAGGGTCAGATACTGTCTGTAAAGTCACATTGGCCCGTTGGGTGGAGGTGACGTAAGGCCCTCGATCGCGAGGGTTGGACATGATTTCATCGAACAAACAGAACAACAGTGATAGAATGCAGTGGCGGCGGATGGATCTGCACATCCACACTCCGGCCTCTGCCTGCTATGAACAACCAGAGGCCAGCTTTCTCGACATCCTACGCCAAGCCGAGAAGCGAGCCTTGGACATCATCGCCTTTACCGACCACAACTCGGTAGCTGGCTATCGGGCCATGCTGTCTGAGATCGAGGAGCTGGAAGTACTGGAGCGATTCGATAGGCTTCGCCCCGAGGAGAGGGAACGCCTCAGAGAGTATCGGCAGCTTCTAGATCAAATACTTGTCCTGCCCGGGTTCGAATTCACCGCGACCTTCGGGTTCCACATCCTGGGCATTTTCTCCCCTCAGACCTCTATCCGCCAGTTGGAACACCTCCTCCTGGACCTGAATGTCCCCGCTGAAAAGCTGGATATGGGTTCCACCGAGGTGGGGCCGACCACCGATGTCCTCACCGCCTATCGGCTGATGGATGAGCGGGGGGGCATCGTCATCGCCGCTCATGCCAATTCCAGCCACGGCGTGGCCATGCGACGCTTCGGCTTCGGCGGCCAGACCAAGATCGCCTACACCCAGGATGAGCACCTGCACGCTCTAGAGGTGACAGACCTGGACCGAAGGGGGCGCAACACCACCGTGGCCTTCTTCACCGGCGCCAAGCCGGAGTACCCCCGGCCTATGCGCTGCATCCAGGGCTCCGATGCCCACCGGGTGACCGCCGACCCCCGAGACAGGCAATCTTTGGGCGTCGGCGACCGGGTGACGGAGGTGCTGTTGTCAGAGGTCAGCTTCGAGGCATTGCGAGAGGTGTTTCTGGGAGACGATTTCTCCCGCACCCGACCGGCGCGCCCACAGACACAGGCCCCTTTCGATCACCTGCAAGCAGCGCGCGAACAGGGGCCCAGTATCAACCGCTCCTTTCACGAGGCCATGACCCGTCGTGGGGGGCAGTTGTATGCCATCGTTGCCGATGTGGTGGCCTTCGCCAACACCAACGGCGGCACGATTTACGTGGGCATGAGCGGAACCCCCAAAGAGCCACCGTTAGGCGTGGACCATCCCAAGTGGGTTATGAGCACCCTGCGGGCCGAGTTCGAGCAGAAGATCACCCCCCCTCTGGAGGTCAAGATGGACCTCCAGCAGAGTCAGGGGAAAAACATAATCCGCATCTCGGTGCCCAAGGGGGAAGATCCACCCTACGTCCTGGATGAAAGTAAGATCTACATCCGGCAGGAAACCGAGACCAGCCTGGCGGTGCGGGATGAGATCATCCAACTTATCCGCCGCACCCTCGCACCTGAGATCGAAGAGGCCGAGGAAATCGCTGCTCCCGGAGGGCTCATCCCCCCACCCCGGACGGGGGTGGAGATTGTGGAGACAGTAAAGCGCAAGGGCACGCTCTACCATGCCATGAAGGACCTGCGCAATGGGCATGAGGTACAGAATGTCACCCGCTCCTCGGCGCGCCGCCTGTGGCACTATGCCATCACTCAGAAAGAGGATCATCCCCCCCAACCCGCGGAGGTAACCTGGCACAATGACCTCGGCCTATGGAAGCGGTACGAGCGGGCGGGCAAGACGCGCTACGATCTGGTGCAGCGCGCGCCCGATGGATCGCTCCGGGTGTACTACGGGGTGACGGAGGAGGGCTTTCATGGGGAATGGGAGCACTTCCTAGAAGCCGAGTAGATGTCTACCCTCCCGCAGGTTAGTGAACCCCTCTCTTGATGTAAAGCGGATTCTAACCTGCGGGAGGGTGAGCAGTTGGAAGGGGCCTGGAATTTAGCGCTCAGCACGCAGGTGGGGAAAGAGAATCACCTCGCGGATGGAGGACTGATCGGTGAGGAGCATGGTCAACCGGTCTATCCCCATGCCGAAGCCGCCGGTAGGCGGCATGCCGTAGCAGAGGGCGTTGACGTAGTCCTCATCCAGGGGATGCGCCTCCTCGTCACCAGCTCCGAGAGGCTGAGCTAGGAATCTTTCCCGCTGATCCAGGGGGTCATTGAGCTCGGTGAAGGCGTTGCCCAGCTCCAGCCCGCCGATGAAAAACTCGAATCGCTCCACTGTGTCGGGATCGTCGGCTTTTCTCTTCGCCAGGGGGGAGACCTCCACCGGATAGTCATAGAGGAAAGTGGGTTGGATCAACTGGGGCTCCACGTAGTTGATCAGGACAGGATCAATGAGCTGGCCCCACGTGGCCTTGGGTTCTGGGGTGCCGCCGATGGCTCGAATGGCCTGATAGAGGCTCTGGGCATCAGGATAGGCTTCATAATCAATGCCTATCTCCTCCAGAATCGCCTGGCGCAGCTTGCGCCGCCGCCAGGGTGGGCGGAGGTCAATCTCCTGGCCCTGGTAGGTGATGGACGTGGTGCCCAAGGCGCTTTGGGCCACGAAAGCGACCATGTCCTCGGCCAGGGCCATCACTTCCTCGTAGTCGGTGTAGGCTATGTAAAACTCCAGTTGGGTGAACTCCGGGTTGTGCTTGAAGGACACCCCCTCGTTACGAAAATCCCGCCCGATCTCGTACACCCGCTCGTAGCCCCCCACGATCAGCCGCTTGAGGTATAGTTCGTCGGAGATGCGCAGGTAGAGGTCCTGGTGAAGTTGGTGGTGGTGGGTGATAAAGGGCCTGGCCGCGGCCCCGCCGTAGATGGGCTGCAGAACCGGCGTCTCCACCTCGATGAAGCCCCGTTGGTCCAGAAAGCAGCGCACTGCGGAGACGATGCGGGATCGGGTGCGGAAGATCTCCCGCACGTGGGGATTGACCGCCAGGTCCACGTAGCGCTCCCGGTAGCGCTGTTCTTTGTCGGTGAAGGCATCGTAGAGGACACCGTCTTTCTCTTTGACCACAGGCAGGGGCTTGAGCGCCTTGGCGAGAAGCTGTACCTTCTCAGCGTGGACGGTGACCTCGCCGGTGCGGGTGCGGAAGAGGGGGCCCTTCACCCCCAGGAAGTCGCCCAGGTCCAGGTCACGATGTACTAGATCGTAGGTGTCCTGGCCCAGCACATCCTGTTGGAAATAGACCTGCAGCCGGCCGTGGCCGTCTTCCAGGTGGGCGAAGCTCGACCGGCCCATGACATTCAGGCGTGTCATGCGGCCCACGATCTGAACGGCCAACCCCTCATCGTCGCTTTGCAGGGCTTCGAAAGCAGCCAGTGCTTCAGCGGTGGTGTGAGTTCGCTCTACTCGTGCTGGGTAGGGATCAATCCCCTTGGCCCGAAGGCGGGCCAGCTTCTGGTAGCGCTGCCGCTCCAGATCGCTGAGTGTATTTGTCATGGCTTAATTTCCCCCCAGATGTTATCCCTGGCCGATGCGCAGGATCCGTAGGTGGACGATGCCCCCGGGGGTGGTGACCTTCACCTCTTCCCCTACCCGATGGCCCATGAGTGCCCGGCCAATGGGGGAGTGGTGAGAGATGAGGCCGTGGGTAGGGTCGGCCTCCGCTGAGTCCACGATGCGGTAGGCCTCTGGCTTATCCTGGTTATCTCCCACCACCGTGACCCAGGAGCCCATGCCCACCTGGTCAGTGGGGCCCTGCTCCTCAATGAGTACGACATTCTTCAGCAGTGTCTCCAGGGTCAGTATCCGCCCTTCGACAAAAGCCTGCTCATTTTTGGCGTCCTCATATTCGGCGCTCTCCAGAACATCGCCTTCGTCTTTGGCCTCGCGGATGCGCTCAGCCACCTCTTTTCGACGCACAGTGCGGAGGTACTCCAGCTCTTCTTCCAGCTTGCGCTTCCCCTCTGGGGTCAGGAAAACTTCCTGTTCCACCATCTTTCTCTCCCCCGCTCAAATAAAGATTGACCCTCGTCACATCCATCGCTGACGAGGGAGAACCAGACCATCAAAAAAAGCGCCCAGGGCGCAAAGTTCACATAAAGAAAGCCAGGCGAACGCTCGGGCCATTCCTGCGTCCGCTTTGTCATATTATAGCAGAAAGGCTGGATTTTGTAAAGTCGAATCACAGCGGCATATTGCCATGTTTCTTGGCGGGATTATGATCCCGCTTATTCCTCAGCATCTCCAGTCCGTTGATCAGCCGGGGACGGGTCTCCCGTGGCTCGATCACGGCATCAATGTAGCCTCGCGAGGCCGCCACGTAGGGGTTAGCGAACTTCTCCCGGTATTCGGCGACCAGTTGCTCCCGCAGATCATCTGCATCCTCTGCCCGGGCCAGTTCCCGGCGAAAGACGATATTCACCGCTCCCTCCGGCCCCATGACCGCGATCTCCGCTGTGGGCCAGGCGAAGACCAAATCTCCCCGGATGTGCTTGGAGTTCATGACACAGTAGGCTCCGCCATAGGCCTTGCGGGTGATCACGGTGATCTTGGGCACCGTGGCCTCACAGTAGGCGTAGACCAGCTTGGCTCCATGGCGGATGATACCCCCGTGCTCCTGCTCTAACCCCGGCATGAACCCGGGAACATCTTCGAAGGTGATGATGGGGATGTTGAAGCAATCGCAGAAGCGAACGAAGCGGGCAGCCTTGACCGAGGCGTCAATGTCCAGTACCCCAGCCAGCACGGGCGGCTGGTTGGCCACAATGCCCACCGTGCGCCCTCCCAGCCGGGCGAAGCCGATAAGGATGTTCTGGGCCCAGTGGGGATGCACCTCCAGGAACTGTCCGTCGTCCACTACATGCTGGATCACTTCTTTCATATCATAGGGTTTGCTGGGGGAGTCAGGGACCAGCGTGTCCAGCTCGGGGTCCATGCGCAGCGCATCATCTTCCGATTCCACAAAGGGCGGGTCCTCCAGGTTATTCTGGGGGATATAGCCGAGCAACTCTCGGATGAGGAGCAGGCCATCTTGCTCATCCTCGGCGGCGAAATGGGCCACCCCACTCAGGCGGCTGTGGGCCATGGCGCCTCCCAGTTCCTCGAAATCCACCTCCTCGTGCATGGCCGCCCGCACCACGTCGGGCCCGGTGATGAACATGTAGCTGGAATCGCGGACCATGATGATGAAATCGGTGAGCGCTGGGGAGTACACTGCGCCACCAGCGCAGGGCCCCATGATGGCCGAGATCTGGGGGATGACCCCCGAGGCCAGGGTGTTGCGCAGGAAGATCTCGGCGTAGCCTCCCAGGGCGAAGACCCCCTCTTGGATACGGGCCCCACCGGAGTCATTGAGGCCGATAAGGGGGGCGCCATTTTTGAGGGCCAGGTCCATTACCTTGCAGATCTTGGCCGCATGGGCCTCCCCCAATGACCCCCCCAGCACGGTGAAGTCCTGAGAGTAGATGTAGACCAGTCGGCCATCAATAGCTCCGTAGCCGGTGACTACGCCGTCGCCCAGGTATTTGCGCTTCTCCAGTCCGAACTCCGTCGCCTGATGGGTGACGAGCATGTCCAATTCCTGAAAGGACCCCTCGTCCAGCAACAGGTGCAACCGTTCCCTGGCCGTCAGGCGGCCGCGCTCGTGCTGGCGGTCAATGCGTTCTTGTCCACCCCCCAGTTTGGCCTCTTCCTGTAACCTGCGCAGCGTGGCAAACCTCTGATCAGCCATGCGAATCCATGCTCCCTCTCTGAATAGCGGCCAGCAGTTGAGCGTAGGTGTCCTCCAGCATTTGGGGAATGACCCGCGTTTCCCCCAGCACGGGCATGAAGTTGGTATCCCCCTCCCAGCGGGGGACGATGTGGATATGCACATGTTCGTGGATGCCTGCTCCCGCGGCTGGGCCCAGGTTCACCCCGATGTTAAACCCCTGGGGGGCCATCGCTTCCCGCAGGGCCGCCAAACCTCGGTTGACCAGCAGTATCAGCTCGGTCAACGTCTCAGTCTCCAGGTCTTCCAGGCTGGCCGCGTGTTCATAGGGCACGACCATCAGGTGGCCGTTGTTGTAGGGGTAGAGGTTGAGGATGATGTAGCCCCTCTCCCCTCGGTACAGGACATAATTGGCCGCGTCGTTATCGTCGGCCCATTTCTCACACAGAACACATCCGGACTTCTTCTTATCCCGCTGAATGTAGGCCATGCGCCAAGGAGCCCATATTTGTCTCACCAGCCTCTCCTTTGACCAGGGTGAAGAAATGAGGTATCATTAGGGCAGCCGAGGATGCGCGTCAGGTGGGTCGGTTTGTCCGTGTGTGAACCTACAGGTTGGAAACCTGTAGTTGCC
>CAYRNM010000066.1:10772-14750 GCA_964425465.1 uncultured Anaerolineae bacterium
CTACAGGTTGGAAACCTGTAGTTGCCCAGCAGCACTCTTCTGCGCGCACTCTCGTAAGGAAAAGTTAGTGACATTTGGTTTACCCCCCTCCCACAGGGAGGATAAATGTAATCCCATTTTGAGGTGAGATCATGTTCCGACTCCGAAATCTTCTCCAGGTCCTGCTGTCAGCCCTGCTCGTGGTCAGCCTTACCGGCTGTGCCAGCCTCTTCGCTCCGCCCACCCCCACCCCTGAGCCGATCGCGCTTCACTTTGCCTATCCGCTGGAGGGAAAGGGGGAAGCGTACGAGAAACTGGCGGCCGAATTTCACGATGCCCACCCTAACATCACGGTCGAAGTCCAGCACATCGAGGACCTCAACTACACCGCCAGCCAGAGCTCAAACATTGACGTCTTTGAGGCCGACCAGTTCGAGCTGATCTCCCTGGTGGAAGGCGGCGCCATCCTCAGCCTGGATCCCATCCTTCAGGAAGACCCTCATGGCATTGTCGGCGACTTCTATCCCCATATCCTGGAGGCCTTTACCTGGCAGGGCCAAATCTGGGCCGTCCCGGCGGACATTGACCCCTGGGTGCTCTATTACAACAAGGACCTCTTCGACCAGGCCGGCGTGCCCTATCCCCAGCCGGAGTGGACGTGGAACGATTTTCTGGAGAAGGCGGCCCGGCTGACCATGGATCGGGGCGATCACACGCAATACGGGTTTGGCTCGAACCCCAAAGAGGCGCCGGAGATCATCGCCTTCATCTACCAGCACGGCGGAGGGCTGGTGGACAACATCGTGGACCCCCAGACGCCCACCTTTGACTCGCCAGCCACCATCGAGGCGGTGCAATGGTACACCGACCTGGCCCTGGAGTACGGGGTGATGGCTCCCCCGGAGGTGATGGCACTCTACCGCCGTGGCGGAGCCTTCGAAGCGGCTATGCGCCAGCACGTGGCCATGTGGATGGGCTCCCTGAGCAGCCGGGGAGGGCACATCTGGCACTTCGAGTGGCCCTTCAACTGGGGGGTGGTGCCTCTGCCCCGGGACGAAGAGCGGGCCACGCTGTTTCAATTGTCAGGCTACTTCATCAGTGCCCACTCTCCCCACCCCCGCGAGGCTTGGCTGTGGATCGAGCAGGTCACAGGCAGCCCCCGCCACGCCTGGAACCTGCCACCCCGCCGTTCCGTGGCTCAGACAGACCTCTACCGCCAGCGGGTGGGCGAGGAGGTGGCCGACGCAGCTCTGGCCAGCGCGGAATATGGCCTCACCAGCCCTCCCACTCCCTGGCTGATGGAGGTGTTCACCTGGCTCAACGAGGCGCTGACCTCTATCCTCACCGGAGAGCAGAAGGTAGAAACGGCCATGCAGGAGGTGCAACGAAAGGCTGAGGCGGCCTTGGCTGCGCAGGAGGTGGGGCCGTAGGGGCGTACCCTTGCGGTCGCCCCTGGAGGCAAGGGCAACCGCAAGGGTTGTCCCTACCCTCCTTCCCTCCAGGCAGCGAGTAGCTCCCGCGCCCGCTCCGCGATGTGCTGCGCGGTGAAGCCGTACTTCTCCCAAAGCACCTTGTAGGGAGCCGAGGCCCCGAAGCGCTCCACGCCGATGACGTCCCCCCAGGAGCCGACGTAGCGGTGCCACCCCTGAGGCACCCCCGCCTCCACCGCCAACCGCACCAGGACCAAGGGGGGTAGCACCTGATGGCGATAGGACTCCGGCTGCCGATCAAGAAGCTCCCCGCTGGGCATGCTCACCACCCGAGCCCCAATCCCCTGCTCCACCAGCAGCTTTCGAGCCTCCAGGGCGGGATGGACCTCGGAGCCGGTGGCGATGAGGATCAGATCGGGCTGGCCCTGGGGAGCCTCAGCCAGGATGTAGGCTCCCTGCGTCAACCTGGCCGGATAGCCCTCCGCCGTGGCCGAGGGGCCGAGGATGGGGAGTCCCTGGCGGGTCAGGAACAGGGCCACGGGCCCCTTCCGGTACGTCAGGGCAAAGCGCCAGGCCTCAACGGTCTCATTGGCATCCGCAGGCCGGAGGGTGACCAGGTGGGGGATGGTGCGCAGCGAGGCCATCTGTTCCACCGGCTGATGGGTGGGCCCATCCTCCCCCACGCCAATGCTGTCGTGGGTGAACACGAAGATCACCGGCTGTCTCATCATCGCCGCCAAGCGGATGGCGGGGCGCATGTAGTCGGAGAAGACCAGAAAAGTGCCCCCGTAGGGGATGATCCCCCCGTGGAGGGCCAGGCCGTTGAGGATGGCCCCCATCGCGTGTTCCCGGACGCCGAAGTGGATGTTCCGTCCAGCAGGCTGCTCTCTACTAAAGTCGGGATAACCCTCCAGATAAGTTCGGTTGGACTCGCTGAGATCGGCTGAGCCCCCCAGGAGCTCGGGGATGACCGGTGCTAAGGCATTGAGCACCCGGCCCGAGGCGTCGCGGGTGGATATGGGCCCCTCTTCAGGCCGAAAAGAGGGCAGGCTTTCCTCCCACCCCTCAGGCAGCTCTCCGGCCATCACCCGTTTCCACAGTGGTGCCAGGTCGGGGTAATCGGCCGCGTAGACCTCCAACATCCGTTGCCATTCCGCCTCCTGAGCCCTCCCCTGCTCCACGGCCTGCCGGAATGTTGCGCACACCGGGTCGGGGATGAGGAAATGGGCCTCGAAAGCCCAGCCCAGTGCCTCCTTCGTGAGCCTCACCTCCTCTTCCCCCAGGGGCGCGCCGTGGGAGGCGGCGGTGTCCTGTTTGTGGGGGCTGCCGTAGGCGATGTGAGTGTGGCAGGCGATCAGTGAGGGCCTCTCCGTCTGCTGCTGGGCAGTGCGAATGGCCCTCTCGATGGCATCCATGTCGTGGCCATCCACCTCCTGCACGAACCAGCCGTAAGCTCGAAACCGAGCCTGCACATCCTCGGTGAAGGTGAGGTCGGTGCTGCCATCAATGGAGATCTCGTTGTCATCGTAGAGGTAGATGAGCTTGTGGAGGCCCAGGTGGCCGGCCAGGGAAGCGGCCTCGTGGGAGAGGCCCTCCATCAGGTCGCCGTCGGAGACGATGGCGTAGGTGCGGTGATCCATGATAGGGTAGCCGGGGCGGTTGAAGATGGCCCCCAGAAATCGCTCGGCAATGGCCATGCCCACCCCGGTGGCGAAGCCCTGCCCCAGGGGGCCAGTGGTGGTCTCGATGCCCCGGCCGGGGTCGTACTCCGGATGGCCGGGGGTGTGGCTACCCCACTGCCGAAAGCACTTTAGCTCCTCCATGGGCATGTCATATCCGGTGAGGTGGAGCAGGCTGTAGAGCAGAGCCGAGCCGTGACCAGCGGAGAGGATGAAGCGATCCCGGTTGGGCCAGGAGGGGTTGGCTGGATTGTGCCTCAGGAAACAGGTCCATAGAATGTAGGCTATCTCCGAGGCGCCCATGGGCATGCCTGGGTGGCCGGAATTGGCCTTCTGGACGATGTCCATGGCCAGAGTCCGAAGAGTATTGGCGCAAAGCCGATCCAGGTTCTCCTGGGGCATTCTGGTCTCCTTATCCGTTCTGATAGTTATGGGTGAGTAGGAGTGTTCTATAGTGTACCAAACATTCGGGATAAGTCAAAATCGAGGAGGAAGTAACGAGTTGAGGAGGCACTGAGTCAACGAGGGTTCAGTCCCCCTGGCCGTCTCGCGTTTCAATCGGAGTGCAGGCGCAAGCCTGCCCCTTGCGCCACACTCACAACGAAAAGCAGACTGGCGTCTGCACTCCAGCAGTTTGATAGTCAAGGGGTCGGTCTCCTCGCTGCCTCATCCCCTGGCCGGGGCAGGTACTCGTTACCCGTTGTCTTGGAACATCCATCATGACCGAGAATTTCTCTATAGAGGAGCTAAGGGCCAAGCTGCATACCACAATCATTGGCAAGCGTATCCTGTACTATCCCTCCGTGGGGTCCACCAACGATGTGGCCCGGTCACTGGCAGAAGCAGGGGCCCGGGAGGGGGTTGTAGTGCTGGCCGATGAGCAGAAGTGG
>CAYRNM010000067.1:0-4623 GCA_964425465.1 uncultured Anaerolineae bacterium
GAGCAGATGACCGGCGTGCCACAGGCCATGGCCTCCAGCACCGGGAAACCGAACCCCTCATAGAGAGAGGGAAAAGCAAAGCAGTGAGCGCCACTCAACAGAGGGGCGAGGTCGGCCTGGAGAATGTAGCCTGAAAAGACCACCTCACCCTCCAGTCCCAGTCCAGCTACCCGACGGAACAAGGGCTCGTACAGCCGGCCTTTCCGGCCAGCCAATACTAGCTTCCAGTCCGAGGCCCAAGGCCCTAAGTCCTTCCGCAGTAGAGCGAAGGCTTCGACCAAACGTAACACATTCTTGCGCGGGTGGAGTGTTCCAATGTGGAGGATGTAATCGCCGCTGATACCGTAGCGCGATTTGACCCGCTTGATGGCGGACGGATCGGTCACCGGCTGCAACGACTCGTCCCGACCGGGGTAGACGACGGCGATGCGCCTCGGCGGGACCCCGTAGGCCTCCATCAGATCCTGTTTGGTAGCTTCGGAGTCGGCCAGGAGATGAGCCGCCGCGCGGGCGTGGTAGTGGGTGGACCATTCCAGATACCAGCGGTCGAGGGGGCGATGGGCCTGGGGAAAGTATCGAAAGCCCAGGTCATGCACGGTGACCACGCTTCGTCGGGGGTGCAACAGGGGCAGAACATGGGCGGGGATGAAGAGCACGTCGGGCGGATGCCGACTCACCTCCCAGGAGAGGCGAAGGTGAGTCCACAGCCGGGGGAAGGGGATCACCTGTGCTTCCCAAGGGCCAGGGGGAAAAAGATGGGAATCCGGTGATTGATTGAAGTAGAGTTGGTAATGATGGCCTCCCCCTGCCTCCAGCAGCGCCCGGATCAGATGAAAGGAGTAGTTCTCTGTGCCAGTGCGCAGGAGGCGCGCCGCCCGGCTGGCGTCAATGCCAATCAGCATCTCTCCTCGATGGCCTGAATTTTGGCCAACCGACGATGATGTCGCTCCGCCCCGGAGAACTCCGTCTCCAACCAGATGCAGACAATGCTCTTAGCCAACTCGGTCCCGATCACCCGTCCTCCTAGGCAGAGCACGTTGGCGTCGTTGTGGCAGCGGCTTTTCTGGGCGGAGTAGGTGTCATGGCAGAGTGCCGCCCGAATGCCCCGCACCTTGTTGGCTGCGATAGAAGAACCGATGCCGGTCCCACAGACAATGATCCCCCGCTCGCATTCTCCCGCGGTCACTGCGCGACAGACGAGGAGCGCGAAGTCGGGGTAGTCATCCGTCGGATCGGGGTTGTGAGCGCCGAGATCGTTTACCTGGTAGCCCCACTCGGTCAGGGCGACCTTTAAGACCTCTTTAAGTTGGAATCCCGCGTGGTCCGATGCCAGGGCAATGTGCATTCTGCCTCCTCTGCTATCACCACGGAAAGGGAGGAGTCATCCCCACCAACTGCCACCAGAGGAAGTGGATGGGGGGAAACAGGACCCGTGTGAGGAGCCCCAGTTGGGTGAAGCGCTCGGCCATGATGAGCAACAGGACCAGCAGCAGTCCAATTCGCTCGTAGCGAGCCAGAAACAGAAACCACTGTTGGGGCAATAGCCACCCCCAGATGCGCGAGCCATCCAGGGGCATGAGGGGGATGAGGTTGAACACCGCCAGGGCCAGGTTGATCCACACCACCCAGGAGAGCATCTCGCCGTAGGAGATGGGCACGCCCAGGATACGCTGAGGGATGAAGGGGACCCAGTGGAAGCGCATGGGCAGGGCAAGTACACTGGCCAGCAGAAGATTGGACAATGGCCCGCTGATACCCACCAGGGCCATCCCCTTTTGAGGCTTGCACCTCATGCGGCGGGGGTCCACCGGCACCGGCTTGCCCCAGCCCAGGCCCACCAGGAGCAATGAGAGAGTGCCCCAGGGGCTCAGGTGGGCCCAGGGCTTGAGCGACAGCCGCCCCTGCTCCTTGGCCGTGGGGTCGCCCAGCAGGTAGGCCACCAGCGCATGAGAGGCCTCATGCACTGAGATCGCGACCAAGAAGGCGATGAGAACATAGATAACGTAGAATCCAAGTCCAGCGAATAGCATGTTTGTAGGGGCACCCCTTGCGGGTGCCTATCTCACATAGTCGAAAGGACGGTTCGGATCTGGTCGGCGGTGATGGGGCCGAGGCGCAGGATGCGCACCGGCGTCACGGTGACATCCACCACCGTCGAGGGCTTTCCCCCCGCACAGGGTCCACCATCGAGCAGCAGAGCGATCCTTACCCCTAACTGGGTCAGGACATCGTCGGCGGTCACGGGGCTCGGCCAGCCCGAGATGTTGGCACTGGTGGCCGCCAGGGGTGCGCCCAACCCCTCGATCAGCGCCCGCACGACCGGATGGTCGGGCACCCGCACGGCGACGGTAGACCCCCCGGCGGTGAGGATGGGGGGGAGCGAGGGAGCGCAGTGGACCACCAGGGTCAGTGCGCCGGGCCAAAACTGTTCCGCCAGCCGCCAGGCGGACCCAGGCACCTCCTGGGCCACGCTGTACAGTCCCTCTGGCCGGGCCAGCAGGACGGGGATCGCTTTGTTCAAGGGCCGTCCTTTGACCTCGTACAGAGCGGCAATGGCCTCTGGCTGGCGCACATCGGCCCCCACGCCGTACACCGTGTCGGTGGGAAAGGCGACGATGCATCCGTGGTTCAAGACATCCACCGCCTCGGCAATGTCAGCAGGGTCAATGCCCAGACGTTTCGTCTCATTCAAGCCAGCGCACCTGTACAGACTCTTCCACCTTGTGGAACTCTGGATCGCCTGTCACGAGCGGGGCATCGATCTCCTGAGCCAGGGCTACGGCGAAGGCGTCGGCGTAAGAGATGGGGTAGCGCGCTTTCACCCGTGCAGCGGCCAGCACACGCTCCCAATCTACACTAACCCAACGGATGGTCAGGCGCTCCAAAACAGCAAGCGTTTGGCGAAGGGCAGACAGTCCTCGACGTCGCTCGGTAAGGTAGGCCAGTTCCCCGAGGTTGATGAGGCTCACGTGCAATTGTGCTTCGCCCTGAGCAGCGCGCTCAAGCATAGCCTTGACGACCGCACCTCCTGCCTCCCGCTGGAAGTAGGCCAACAAGGCATAGCTATCGAGAACGTATCTTGGCCTCTTCACGCTCCAGATCCCTCGCTCGTTCGGCCAGGAGCTCCTCCAGCAGAGAGGGCTCTCCTGCCAGAAGGCCATATCCTTCTTCGATAGGGTCCTTGACACCAGGGAATATGACGATCTTGCCATCCCCATCCTTGATCTCCACCATCGCTCCTGGCTCGATGCCATATTTCTTACGCAGCGGGGCCGGGATCACCACCCACCCCTTGGCCGATACCTTGGCCCGCATCACTTTAGCCTCCGCTATTTCTCCCTCCTTGCCTCACATTATAGAGTAGCTTTCAAGTATACACCAATCCCTCCGTCGGTCAACTCAGCACGAAGCGCTCGATGGCCTCTGCTGCGCCATCCTCTTCCACCGAAGGAGCCACATAGTCAGCGACGGCCTTCACGCCCGGACTGGCATTGCCCATAGCCACCCCCAATCCTGCCCAGGCCACCATGTCCGCGTCATTGTCCTGATCGCCGATGGCCATCACCGCCTGGGAGGGGATGCCCAGATGGGCCGCCAGCCGCGCCAGTCCCTGCCCCTTGGAGGCGTCCAGGGGGTTCCCCTCCACGAAGGTGTGGTAGGAGCGGACAATGCGCAGCCGACCGGCAAAGCGGGCCCGCAGCTCTTCATCCAACCTCGTTGCCTCCTCCGGCTCGTCTGCAATGATCAGGAACTTGGTGGGCGGCTGATGCAGAAAGGCCAGGAGGTCGGGGACACGTCGCACCTGCATGCCAAAGAGTTGGCGATACAGCTCCTCACTGCCCAGGGGCCGCTCGGTGTAGGCCACGTCATCCACATAGATGTGCAGGTGCCAGGCAGCTCGCCGACTGAGGCGGATCGCCTCCTGTGCCAGCTCCAGGTCCATGGTGGCTTCATAGAGAGGATGGGGGGAATCCAGGGAGCGGATATACCCTCCCTGGGAGCAGATAAGCGGGGCGGTGATGTCCAATTGACAGGCGTAGGGAAGTGCTTCGGCGAAGATCCGGCCCGTAGCAATGGTAAACTGGACCCTCTGTTTCCTCACTTCCTGAAGCGCAGCCCGCACGCGAGGGGAGAAGCGCAATGACTCCCCCATGAGCGTCCCATCCAGGTCGGCGGCGATGAGTCTGATCCTCACAGTCCGCCCTTCATCCCCCCGTCATCCCGCGCAGGAGCTATGCTCACCACACGATCAAGGCCTGCTCCATCCTGGAAAATCTCCACCACAGCGGTGGGAAAATAGCGCGTGGCCATACCCTGTACTGCAGCACCCTGGGTTGCGCCAACCTCCAAAAGAATGCCCCCCTCATCGTTAAGATAGCCACCTACCTGAGCCAACAACCGCTCGATGACCTCCAGACCCCCCACGCCACCGTCCCAGGCCTGCCGTGGCTCATAACGAGATATCTCCAGCGGGAGGCCTGCCACTTCCGCCAGGGCCACGTAGGGCAGGTTGGCCACGATCAGATCCACCGGTTGGGGCAGTGGAGCCAACAGATACCCCTGTAGCAGATGAACCCGTCCCTCGACGGAGTAGCGGCGACAATTTCGCGCTGCGGCATCCAG
>CAYRNM010000067.1:4723-6167 GCA_964425465.1 uncultured Anaerolineae bacterium
AGCGGGTGCCCTCGGCGATGGCCTGCTCCACCAGCACCTCCGTCTCGGGGCGGGGGATCAATACCCGCCCATCCACGAAAAAATCGAGGCCGTAGAACTCCTGGTGGCCAACCAGGTAGGCCAGTGGCTCGCGCTGGGCGCGCCGCGTTATCAGCTCCGCAAAACGGGCCCAGTCCTGGGGCTGAAGCACCTGCTCAGCATGGGTGTAGAGCTGGGCCCGCTGCCAGCCCAAGGCATGGGCCAGCAGCAGTTCCGCGTCAAGCTGGGGTGAGTCCACCTCAGCCTCTGTCAACATACTCCGGCCCCAGGTCAGGGCATCTGATATCATCTCCTCGCCACTTCGGGCCATCAGGCAGCCAGCTCCTCCAGCCGTCGCTTCTGGTCCGCAGCGATCAGTTCCTCGATGAAGGGGTTAAGCTCTCCCTCCAGCACATCTGGAAGGTTATAGACAGAGAGGTTGATTCGATGGTCTGTGACCCGATTCTGGGGGAAATTGTAGGTGCGGATCTTCTCCGACCGCTCGCCGGTGCCCACCTGGGAGCGCCGCTGGGCGGCCTCCTCCCGCTGCTGCCTCTCCTCCTCCAGGGCATACAGGCGTGCGCGCAGGACGGCCATGGCCCGCTGACGGTTCTGGAACTGGGAGCGCTCGCTCTGACAAGTGACCACGATTCCGCTGGGCTGGTGGGTGATGCGCACTGCCGTAGCGTTCTTCTGCATGTGTTGGCCGCCTGGCCCCGAGGCACCGTACACGTCAATGCGCAGGTCGTCGGGGTTAATCTGAACTTCCACCTCCTGCGCCTCAGGGAGCACGGCCACCGTCGCCGTTGAGGTGTGGATACGCCCGCTGGATTCGGTGATGGGCACGCGCTGCACGCGGTGGACGCCGCTCTCATACCTCAGACGGGAGAAAGCGCCCTGGCCGGTGATCTGGAAAATCACCTCTTTGAACCCCCTCACACCGGTCTCGTTGACGCTGAGGAGCTCGGTCAGCCAGCCCTGGCTCTCGGCGTACCGGGTGTACATGCGATAGAGATCCGCGGCGAAAAGGGCTGCCTCATCGCCACCGGCCCCAGCCCGGATCTCCACGATCACATTCTTCTCATCGCGGGGGTCCTTGGGCAGGAGCAGAAGGTGAATCTCCCCCTCCAGCTCGGCCTCTTCCTCCTCCAGCCTGGCAATCTCCTCCTGGAAGAAGGCCGCCATCTCCGGGTCGAGCTCTTCCTCCAGAAGCGAACGCCCCTCGGCCAATTCGCTCTCCGTTCGCTGGTAGAGGTGGAACTTCTGCACCAATGGCTCCAGCTCCGCCTGCTCCTGGGCATATTCTTTAACCCGGAGGTAGTCGGTTGCCACCTTCGGGTCAGCCAGAAGGCGATTCAGTTCCTCATATCTTTGTTCCACCAGCGCTAACTGCTGTCGTACTCCGGGTTCGATGTTCGATACCTCC
>CAYRNM010000067.1:6267-14397 GCA_964425465.1 uncultured Anaerolineae bacterium
GCAGATCGGCCAGGCGTTTCATCATTCCCTCCTCGCGCTGTATTTATCCTTGGCGGGGAGCTATTATATCATCAGCCTCCAGGTGGGGCAAACAGGAAGTCAGCTTGACTATTGGAAAGTTCGTGCTATCATTACCCTGGTCATGGGTGACCAGCCGAAGCTGGCCACCGTTTTTTATGCCAGCAGGAGGATCAAGGGGGAGTGTCATGTGAGCTGAGGAATTCATGGGTTTGAGGGAAGGAACATGCACATTGGGATAGACGCCCGCCTGATATATTACACTGACGCCGGCATCAGCCAATATACCCTGCGCCTTATCCAGGGCCTGGCACAAATTGATCAAGAGGATGAATTCCTCGTCCTCCGCGATCGGCGGGATTCGCTGACCATCACCGACAACAACCATTTCAAACGAATCAACCTCTGGACCCCCAGTCATCACCGCCTCGAGCAGTGGGGGTTGCGCTTTGAGCTTCCTTCTCTGGGGCTTGATCTGCTTCACAGCCCTGATTTCATCCCCCCCTTCCACCGCCATTTCAAGTCCGTCATCACCATCCACGACCTGGCCTTCCTTCTCTACCCTCACTTCCTGACCCAGGACAGTGCTTGCTACTACGGCCAGATCGACCAGGCGGTGAAGAGCACCGACCATATCATTGCCGTCTCCGAATCCACTAAACAGGATACGATCCGTCTACTGGGCGTGCCGGAGTCGAAGATCTCCGTTATCTATGAAGCTGCCAACCCTCTCTATCACCCAATGGACAGGGACCAAGCCAGGGCATATGTCAGGCGTGCCTATGAGCTGGAGGAGTATTTGCTTTTCGTCTCCACCATCGAACCTCGAAAGAACCTTCCCACCCTCCTCCACGCCTTTCGTGCCCTGCGGGATCAGTATAAAGTCAAGACGGTCCTGGCCGTCGTGGGCCGGCGAGGCTGGTTATCCGAAGGGGCCTTTGCCTTAGTGGAGAAACTGCGGCTGAAGGACAGGGTACGCTTCCTGGGCCAGGTGCCGCTGGAGGATTTGGTGTACCTCTACAACGGGGCACAGGCCCTGGTCCATCCCTCCTTCTACGAGGGCTTTGGCCTGTCGCCGCTGGAAGCGATGTTATGCGGGGCTCCCGTGATCTGCTCCAATGTCTCAGCTCTGCCCGAGGTGGTAGGAGACGCCGCACTGCTGGTGGCTCCGGAAGAGATATCAGAGTGGACGGTGGCTATGTGGCGGGTGCTCCATGACCAGGAGCTGTGGGCCGAGATGAAGGCCAAGGGCTACAGACGAGCCCAATGTTTCTCCGTAGAGAAGACAGCCCGCCAGACGCTGGAGGTCTACAGGCGGGTGATCGCCGAGGGATAGATTTGTGCGCCTCCTGATCCTCACACCCCAATTCCCCTATCCCCCCCACCAGGGTACGACCATCCGCAACTACAATCTCCTCCGCCAGCTCGCGGCCCATCACGAGATCCACCTCCTGTCCTGCGCAGAGGGTCCAGGGAAAGTGGAGGTGGAGCCGCTGAGGGCATACTGCGCGGCTATCTGCGCAGTGGCGGTGCCCCGGCGGAGCACACTGGATCGGGCCCGTGACACCCTTCTCTCACCTCGGCCCGACATGGCCCTTCGATTGGAATCACAGGCCATGCACCATCAGTTGGACCAACTCCTGGCCAGGGGCTCCTACGACGTGATCCAGATCGAGGGCATTGAGATGGGCCCCTATCTGTTGCACATAGCGAGGGACGAAGGGCGAAGGGCAAAGGATAGGCCACTGGTCGTCTTCGATGACCACAATTGCGAGTATGTGCTCCAGCAGCGGGCCTTTGAGACGGATGTGCGATGGCCAGAGCGGTGGCTGGGAGCGCTCTATTCTCTCATCCAGTGGAAGAAGCTGGCTTGTTACGAGCGACGGTGCTGTAAGGCAGCGGACCGGGTCACGGTGGTCTCAGAGGCGGATGGGAGGGCCTTGGAGCGGCTGGTGCCTGGGTTGGGGGTAACCGTGGTGCCCAATGGCGTGGACACCGCAGCCTACGATCCCCAAGCGGTTAAACCGCTTGACCTCGGCTCTGCGGCGATCGTCTTCACTGGCAAGATGGATTTCCGCCCCAATGTAGATGGGGTGCTGTGGTTCGCCCAGCAGGTGCTGCCCCTTATCCGAGATGAGATGCCCCAGGCCCATTTCTACATCGTCGGTCAGCGGCCCCACCTCCGGCTGGAGGTGCTGCGCGATGATCCGTCGGTGACCATCACCGGCTTCGTGCCCTATACCCAACCCTACATTGCCGGGGCGGCAGTCTACGTGGTGCCACTGCGTATGGGCGGGGGCACACGGCTCAAGATACTGGAGGCTATGGGCCTGGGAAAGGCGGTGGTCGCCACCCGCCTGGGCTGTGAGGGCTTCCCCCTGATGAGACCGGATGAGCACCTGCTCATAGCAGATGAGGCGGCCGCTTTTGCTCAGGCGGTGGTGGCCCTGCTGCGTGACCCCTCCCGTCAGCGGGCCCTGGGCCGAGCAGCCCGTGCTCTCGTCACCGCACAGTACGATTGGGCAGTGATCGTCCCCCATTTGGAGGCGATCTACTCCGCTTCCCAGCAGGTTTTTTGAGGGCTTCGGAGGCCAATGATCGCCACACTGGATCTGGATTTCTATCTCGAAGTCGCCATCGCGGCGGCTAGAGCGGCGAGGGCGGAGATCATGGCCGCCCTGGACCGTCCCCGCCAGGCATGGTACAAAGGCTTTCGCGATATCGTCACCGACGCCGATCTGAAGGCCGAGCAGGCCATCGTGGAGACGATCCGTGCCCACTTCCCTGACCATGGCTTTCGCACCGAGGAATCCCTCGACGAGCAGGCGGAATTCCTGTGGTTCGTGGACCCCCTGGATGGGACCACCAACTTCGCCCACGGTTACCCTATTTTCTCCATCTCTCTGGCCCTGCGGCACGACGATGAGACAGTGGTGGGGGTGGTGTACGATCTAGTACAGGAACGCCTATTCACTGCCCGATCAGGGGAAGGGGCCTGGTTCAATGGGAGAAGACTGCAGGTGAGCAAGCATGACCGGCTGGGAGATGCACTGGTGGGCCTGGACTGGGCGCGCGACCCGGCGGTGCGGGCGCGAAGCGTGGCCTGCGTCGCGGCCCTGGCCCCTCGCGTGGCCACCCTCCGCGCCTCGGGATCGGCGGTGCTGGCCCTCTGCAGCGTGGCCGCCGGCTGGCTGGAGGGGTACTTCAACCTGGCCCTCTACGACTGGGATGTGGCAGCAGCGGAGCTCTTCATCCGAGAGGCTGGCGGACAGGTGACCAGCCTGCAAGGTGAGCCCTGGCATCCGGGGATGAGGGGCTGCCTAGCCTCCAATGGCCACCTGCACGAGGAGCTCCTGGCCATCCTCAACGAGGTGTGATCCTCCCCATGCTCCTCTGGGTCCTGATCGGCCTGGGCGTGCTCCTGTTAGCTCTCCTGGGCTACTGGCTCTTTCACATCACCGAGGGGGCTTACCTGGGCCCCACCGTGGTGACACTGCTCTATAACTGGTCAGCCCCCCGCTACGACGCTATCAAAGGGTTCAGCAACTTCGAGGAGTCCTGGTTCCTGGCCCGTCCACTGCTTGACCGGCTGGCCGCCGTGCCCCAGCCCCTTATCCTGGACGTGGCCACAGGCACCGGGCGGCTGCCCTACGCCCTGTTTCGGGAACTACGCTTCCGTGGGCGGATCGTGGCTCTGGACCGGGCCCATCGGATGCTGGAGCAGGCGGTCCTCAAAACCGAAGGCTATGCCGACCGCATCCTCTTCCTCCACCAGGATGCCACGCTGCTCCCCTTCCCCGATGGGACATTCGATGCCGTCACCTGCCTGGAGGCGCTGGAGTTCCTGCCCCACGCCCGCCGCACCCTGCGGGAGATGGCCCGCGTGCTGCGGCCCGGAGGGGTGTTGCTGACCACCAACCGGCGCGGCTGGGAGGCCCGGTTGTTTTTCGGCCACTCCTTCACTCGGCCGCAGATCGTCTCGCTGTTGAGGGGGATGGGGCTGAGCGGGGTTACGGTGCAGAGTTGGCAGCAGATATATGATCTGGTCTGGGCCCGCAAGCCAGGCGATCTGCTGAGGAGCCGTCAGCCGAAGCCAGAGTAGGGGCGATTCGCGAATCGCCCCTATTGAATGTACAGCACAAACAGCGCCGTCAACCCCCACAGCGCAATGTCCAAAAGAAGCGGCTTGTCCTTGAAGACCAACTCCTCCGGCGTGCCCCCCTCATTCCTGACGTGGATGAGGTACAGGTAGCGGAAGATGCCGTACAGGACGAAGGGGATGGTGAGCATCATGGAGTGGTTGGGCGGCAGATTGGGCGCGGAGAAGGTGTAGAGGGAATAGGCAATGACCGTGGTGGAGGTGACCACCGCGATCATCTCGTCCAACAGATGGGGGGTGTACTCGTTGAGTGTGGCCCGGTGCTCATCTGCCGTCCCCTCCAGGATCAGCAGCTCGTGTCGTCGCCTGGAGAAACTGATGAAGAGAGCCAGCAGCGTGGTGCACACGTAGAGCCAGGGGGAGATGGGGACGCTGGTCACCATCGCCCCTGCCGCCACGCGCAGCACATATCCCGCGGAGACGACCAGCACATCCACAATGACCAAGTTCTTGAGCAGCAGGGAATAGGCGATCATCGTGGCCAGATAGGCCAGCGCCACCAGGCCGAATTGCAGGTCCAGCAGGAAGGCCAGCGGGATGCTGATCACGGGGCAGAGCCCGGCAGCGATGATCGCTACCCGGGGCTGGAGCCTTCCCGAGGGCAGAGGTCGCCGCCGCTTGGTAGGATGTTGGCGGTCCTTTTCAATGTCCGCCAGATCGTTGACCAGGTAGATGGTGCTGGAGATGAGGCAGAAGAGCATGAAGGCCATAATGTTCTTGGCCAGTAGCGAGGGATAAAGCAGCTTTTCGCCGAAGATCAGACCAGCGAAGATGAACAAATTTTTGGCCCACTGTTTGGGCCGCATGGTTTCCAAGAGTGGTTTAAGCATAGAAGGCGATTCTCTCCGGGAACGGTCACCCTCCCGCAGGTTTAAGTTCTTGTAGAGGGCCATAAAAACATCCCCCACAACCTGCGGGAGGGTTAGGCTGGGCAATGACTTTGAGGTTATATGATACCCTACTTCTGCGGTTTGGGCAACTGGATTAGGATTCCCCGGATATTGCTGCGCCTGCTGTTCACTGCTTCCCTGCTGATTGCCCTGGCATGCCAGGCACCCGCAGCCCCTGTGCGCTTCGATGGCCAACGGGCCTACGCCCATGTGAAGGCCCAATGCGATGTCGGCCCCCGGCCCACTGGGTCCAAGGCCTTAGAACAGACGGGTGACTACATCCTGGACGAACTGAAGAAGCAGGGGTGGGCTACGGAGGAGCAACGATTCACCTACAGGGGTACCCCAGTGCGCAACCTTATCGGCCAGGCGGGGAAGGGGCCGCTCTTGATCGTGGGGGCGCATTATGACACCCGCCGCCGGGCCGACCAAGATCCAGTGGACCCCAGCGCACCGGTGCTGGGGGCCAACGACGGGGCCAGCGGGGTGGCGGTGCTCTTGGAACTGGCCCGCTGTTTGGAAAAGAAACGGCTCGGTCATGAGGTGTGGCTGGTTTTCTTCGACGCCGAGGACCATGGCGATCTGGATGGCTGGGAGTGGATCGTGGGCTCTACCTACTTCGCCGAACATCTGACCCGCACGCCCCAGGCGGTGATCATCGCCGACATGGTGGGCGACAAAGACCAGCAGATCTATAAGGAGCACAACTCCGACCCGATGCTGCAGGATCGGCTGTGGGCCATCGCCGCCGACTTGGGCTATGAGACGTTTATCCCGGAGGTCAAGTGGGCCATGTTCGACGACCACACCCCTTTCTTGCAAAGGGGGATTCCTGCGGTGGACATCATAGACTTTGACTATCCCTTCTGGCACACCCGCCAGGACACGCTTGACAAAGTGAGCGGTGAGAGCTTGGAGCGAGTGGGGCGAGTGCTGGAGGTCTTCGTGGAGGGTTAAAGCAATGAGGCAACGAGGCAATAAGGCAACTAGGCAACTCCTCACCGCTCTTCTGATCCTCCTGCTTTTGGCGTCGGCTCACGCACAAAGCCCTGCTACCTACTACGTGCGCCCCGACGGGGGGTCCACCGAGCAATGCACCGGGCTGGTGGATGCGCCCTACCCTGGCAGCGGGACAGGGCAGCCCTGCGCCTGGGATCACCCCTTCCGCGCCCTCCCGCCGGGCGGCCCGCCGCGCATCGCTGGCAGCGACACCCTGATCATCGGAGCCGGCAGCTACATGATGGGCTACGGCGCGCCCGAGGCCGACCAGGAGGACGACATCTGCGCCCGCGATTATCCCTGGGCCTGCCACATGTCACCCATTCCCAGCGGTTCCGACCCGGCACACCCCACCCGCATCCTGGGGGCCGGCTGGGACTCGGGCTGCCTCAACCCACCCCAACTGTGGGGCACGGAGCGAGCGGACCTGATTCTCAACCTCACCGGCTCCAGCAACGTCGAGGTCGCCTGCCTGGAGATCACCGACCGCTCTGGCTGCGTCGAATTTCACACGGGCGGTCTGGCTTGCGAGCGCGATACCTATCCTTTCGGACCCTGGGCCGTCAGAGGTCTCTACGCCCAAGACTCGGCCAATGTCCATCTGAAGGAGCTGAACATCCACGGCCTGGCTAGCGCCGGGATCCACGCCGGCCGGCTGACCGATTGGACCGTGGAGGAGGTGCGCATCGCGGGCAACGGCTGGGTCGGCTGGGATGGCGACCTTTGGGAGGGCAGCGACTCGAATTCGGGCACTCTGCTCTTCCATCACTGGACGGTAGAGTGGAATGGCTGTGGCGAGACCTACCCCGGCGGCGAACCGGCCGGCTGTTGGGGCCAGACGGCCGGCGGGTACGGCGATGGCGTCGGCACTGGCGAGACCGGAGGGCACTGGATCATCGAGGACTCGGCCTTCCTGCACAACACCTCCGATGGCCTGGACCTGCTCTACGCCCGGCGGGAAGACTCCTCCATCACTATCCGGCGCACCATCGCCGAGGGGAACGCCGGCAACCAGATCAAGACCAACGGCCCAACCTACATCGAGAACTCGATCCTTGTCGGCAACTGCGGCTTCTTTGATGGCCAGCCTTTCACCTTCCATGTGGACAACTGCCGTGCCCTCGGCACTGCCCTCTCCCTCGCTCTGCGGCCGGGCAACCGTGTCACGGTGACCAACAACACGCTCACCAGTGAGGGGGACTGTCTGGTACTGGCCGACGCCTACGGGACTCCCAGCGGCTCCGAATCGGTACGCCTGCGCAACAACATCTTCCAAGGGCACACCGACTTCCTTCAGCCCTTTGAGAGCACTTGTCTCGCCTGGGCAGAGGGCTTTCCCCATAATCCTTTCGACATAGATTACTCGGTGATCGCCGATGTGAAGCACAACCCCTGCCCTGGCCCCCACGACATCTGCGGGGTCTCGCCCGGCCTGGTCAACACCTCGATTGACGCTTTCGATGCCCACCTCCTCGAGAGCAGCCCGGCCATTGACGCCGGCATCAGCATCGGTGCGCCGAGCACCGACTTCGAAGGCGATCCGCGGCCATTTGGATACGGCGTGGACATAGGGGCCGATGAGTATATAGGCCCCTTCGCCCCCAGTGTCGGTACCTTCGAGCCGAATGGTGGCTCGGGAAGGGTGGGCGAGTGGGCAGACTTCACTACTACCTACAGCGACCCCAACGGCTACGAGGACATCAAATGGGCCTTCTTCTTCCTGGATCGTGAGCCGCCCATCGCCAGCGGGGGACTGGCCGCTGCCTACATCCATCCAGCCAACATCCTGTGGCTGAAGGATGGCGGTATCTGCCGGCCGGGCCAAGCGAAGTCCCTGAGCACGGTCTACATCACACTGGACTGTAGCAACAGCAGCGTCTCCGGCACAGGCGGCACGCTGACCATCAACTGGCACGTGCTGCCAACGCAGTGCTTCGTGGGGGGCTGTGGCGGGAACAGGGCCTACGAGCTCGTGATGGACGGTGCCGGATGGTCGGACCTCGGCGCGGTGGGCACGTGGACGCTGAACCCGGCGAGTGGGCCAGCCCAGGACAGGGGGCCAGC
>CAYRNM010000068.1:0-9041 GCA_964425465.1 uncultured Anaerolineae bacterium
AGCCTCTCCAAGTCCGCGTCCACCATCATGTGGATCAGTTCCTCAAAGGTGACCGTGGGCTTCCAGCCCAGCACGCGGTGGGCTTTGGAGGCATCGGCCACCAGCAGGTCCACCTCCGCCGGGCGGAAGAAGCGCTCATCCTGCACCACGACATCCCGGTAGTCCAACCCCACGTAGCTGAAGGCCACCTCGCACAGCTCGCGTATCGAGTGGGTTTTCCCGCTGCCCACCACGTAGTCGTCGGGCTCATCCTGCTGAAGCATGAGCCACATAGCCCGTACGTAGTCTCCGGCAAAGCCAAAATCGCGGCAGGATTCCAGATTGCCCAGGCGCAGTTTGTCGGCCAGCCCCAGCTTGATGCGCGCTGCCCCGTGCGCCACCTTGCGCTCCACAAACTCCAGCCCGCGCCGTGGCGACCCGTGGTTGAAGAGGATGCCTGACGTGGCGTGGAGCCCATAACTCTCCCGGTAATTCACCGTGATCCAGTGACCGTAGACCTTGGCCACCCCATAGGGGCTGCGAGGGTAGAAAGGGGTCTTCTCATTCTGGGGCACCTCGCGGACTTTGCCAAAGCACTCGCTGGAAGAAGCCTGATAGAACCGAATAGAGGGGTCCACCATGCGGATAGCGTCCAACATCCGAGTGACCCCCAACGCTGTCACCTCGCCGGTGAAGACGGGCTGGTTCCAGGAGGTGGGGACGAAGGATTGCGCAGCCAGGTTGTAGACTTCCTGGGGCCGGTGCTCCTGCAGGATCTCAACCAGTGACATTTGGTCGAGCAGGTCACCGGGCACAATGGTGATCCGATCCTGGATGTGCTGGATGCGCTCGAAGTTGGTGGTGCTGGTGCGCCGCACCATGCCCACCACCTCGTAGCCCTTCTCCAGTAGGAAATCGGCCAGGTAGGACCCATCCTGGCCGGTGATGCCGGTGATCAGCGCTTTGGGCATGAATCCACTCCTTTGCTGCTTGCCACTTGCTCCCGCCAATAGTCCAGTACATCGCGCAGGCTCTGCTCGAAGGGGAAGGCCGGCTCCCAGCCGGTCGCCTCACGCAGCCGCCGGTAATCGCACACCACACGGGGCACATCCGAGGGGCGCATGCGGTTCGGATCGGTCTCGACAGTGATGGGAAGGGCAGTGAAGCTCAGAAGCGTCTCCAGCACCTCTCGGATGGAATGCGACTGACCCGAACCTACGTTGTACACCTGTCCCATCTCCCCGCAGGTGGCCAGCAGGGTGTAGGCCCGTACCACATCGCGCACATCGGTGAAATCGCGCTCCGCCTCCAGGTTCCCGACGCGCATCACCAGCTCCTGCAATCCGGCCTCGATGAGCGCGATCTGGCGGGCGAAATCGGAGGCCACAAAGCCGAGGCTCTGGCGGGGGCCGATGTGGTTGAAGGGCCGCAAGCGGATCGTGTCCAGCCCGTGGCTGAGGTGATACTGCAGGCCCAGCATATCCTGGGCAATCTTGCTTACTGCGTAGGGATTCATGGGTCGCAGGGGCGTCTCCTCATCCACCGGCAGATCCTCCTCGCGCACCAGGCCGTACTCCTCGCTGGATCCCACGATCAGGATACGGCAGTCCAGTTCAAGGTTGACCATAGCTTGCAGCAGGTTGACCTGCATGCTGATGTTGGTGGCCAATGTGCCCCAGGGATCGCGAAAGGACTGACTGGTGAGGGGCTGGGCTGCCAGGTGAAAGATCACGTCAGGATGAGCCCGGCCCAGGACGAATTCCACCACCGGCAGGCGGGATAGCTCCGCCGGGTACAGTTCCAGCTTGTCGGACAGATGGCGGATGTTGTGGTCGGGGCCGTAGATGGTGCCGGCGACCTCCCAGTCGGTGTTCGCCAGCAGGTGCTCGGCCAAGTGGCTGCCCACGAAACCGGAGATGCCGGTGATAAGTACGCGCATGTTTCCCCCTGTGCCTTGGGCCCTTGATCAGCGGCTGGCTATTATACCCTACTTGCCCTATTACGGCAAAGAGCAAAGCTCTAGACGCTTGGTGCATAGATATAATCTGACTTGGGTTCCCACCCGTAAGAGGAGTGTTACTAACCTGCGGGAGGGTAAATGGCTGGAGCAGGTTCTTCCACATCCGTTGTCGGCAGGTCCCGGCTAGCCAGCACATCCACCCCCGTGCCCGCGCCGCTGACCAGGATCACTTGTCCACAGCGCACGGGAGCCTGCACTTCCACTCGGCGAAGCTCCCGAAGAAGGGGAAAGATGGCCGATTTGGGGATCAGCTCCGCAGTGTGCACCGGCACCAGGGGCCACACCCCGCCCCGCACCCGCACCGTGGTGGTCACCATGCGGGTGGGATGAGTCAACTCCTTCTCCGCGTAGGCCCAGGCCCGCTTGCAGCCGTGGCCCTCGATCTCCAGCACACGCCCCGACTCCGGATCGAACAGCACGTCCAACTGACAGCCCATAGGACAGGTGATGCAGATCAGCCGTCGTCGCTCAGCCACCTCTCTCCTCCACACTGACCCCCACTTCGTCGGCGTCACGCACCTGCGAATAGGTCCTCTCCGGCAGGGTGAGGCTCACCATCTCGCCGGGGCGCACGTAGCGTAGCCGTCGGCGCAGGAGCGTCTCTCCGCCGGCCTCCACGCGCAGGACCACCGGCGCCTCGATGGGCCGGCGCACCCGCATCTGCAGGCGCTGCTCCCCTCGACGCAACCCCTCCGGATCCAGCACCTGAGGCACGATGTAACGGATGTTCTCCCCAGCCCGCAGCCTCACCTTCCGAGCGGGCTCCTCTCTTCTCTCCAGTGCGAACTCGGCGGCCGATGCACCGGCCCTCTCCCCGGCGTGGGACACATCGTCCACCAGATCGTAGACGTGGACTACGTTTCCGGCGGCGAAGATGCCGGGCACGCTGGTCTGGAACCGCTCATCCACAACTGGCCCGCCGGTGGCTTCATCCAGTTCCACCCCTGCCTGCCGGGAGAGCTCATTCTCGGGGATGAGGCCCACCGAGAGGAGCAAGGTGTCGCAGGGGATCACCTCCTCCGTGCCAGGGATGGGATGCCAATCGGGATCCACTTCGGCCGACACCACCGCCTCCACCCTCCGGTCCCCCCGGATATCCACCACCGTGTGCGAGCGTTGCAGCGGGATGTCGAAGTCCTGAAGGCACTGCACATAATTGCGCATCAGGCCGCTGACAAAGGGCTGGATCTCCAGCACCCGCTCCACCCGGGCCCCCTCGAAGGTCAGACGGCGGGCCATAATCATGCCGATGTCCCCGGAGCCCAGGATGACGAAGCGTTCGCCGGGCATGACCCCCTCTATGTTCACCAGCCGTTGGGCCGTGCCCGCGGTGTACACTCCCGCCGGCCGCGTTCCGGGGATAGCCAGTGCGCCCCGGGGCCGCTCGCGACAGCCCATGGCCAGCACGATGGCCCCGGCCTCAATCTCCAGGATGCCATGGCGTGCGTTGGTGGCCGTGATGCGCCCAGGGCTTATCTCCAGCACCATGGTGTCCAGCAGCGCCTCGACGCCCAGCTCAAAGGCGCGGTCCATGTAGCGTTGGGCATAGGTAGGGCCGGTCAGGTCCTCCCCGAAGACTTCCACCCCGAAGCCATTGTGGATGCACTGGGGCAGTATGCCCCCCAGTTCCTCCGCCCGCTCGATCACTAGCACGCGGCGTGCATCCCTCTCCTGGGCCGCAATGGCAGCCGCCAATCCCGCTGGCCCGCCGCCGATCACGGCCACGTCACAACGCATCGCCGCCCTCCTTTGTCCCACGGAGCACCAACTCCGAGCCCGGCCCCTTCTTGGTGACCTCCAAGGGCGAGACCCCCAGTTCGCGGGCCAGGATGTTGACCACCCGTGGGGTGTCAAACCCGCCCTGACAGCGGCCGGTGCCGCAGCGGGTGCGCCGCTTGAGGGCATCGTAGGTGCGGGCAGGGACGGGCGCGTGGATGGCCCGAACAATCTCCCCTTCGGTCACCATCTCGCAGCGGCACACGATGCGCCCGTAGCGAGGGTCCTTCTCGATGAGGGCTGTTTGCTCCCTACGGGAGAGCTTGCTGAAGCGGGGAGGGGCGGGGCGGAGGGGATTGTATTCTCGCTTCTCCTCCAGCTCCAGCCCATGATCCTCCAGTGCTTCTACCACCCACTGGGCGAGGGCAGGGGCAGCGGTCAGCCCTGGGGACTCAATCCCCGCCAGGTTAACGAAGCCCCCAGGGCGACCGCAGAGGGTCGCCCCTACCTGGTGCACCTCCATCAGAAAATCGCCCGTGGAGCCCGAGGGCCGCAGTCCGGCGAAGACGGCGATGACATCGCGCGCCTCCAGCGAGGGCACCAGCTTTCTGGCTCCCTGCAGCACTTCGGCCAACCCCTGGGCGGTGACTGCCCAATCTTCTCTGTTCTCGATATTCTGCGCGTTGGGGCCGATGAGGGTGTTGCCGTGGGTGGTGAGGGTGACCAAAATGCCTTTGCTGATGGGGGTAGGGCAGGGGAAGAGGACGGTTTTAACCATGCTCTTGGCCTTGTCGAAGACGACATACTCCCCTTTGCGAGGGGTGATGGTGAAACCATCCTGTCCCGCCCAAGCCATGACCTCGTCGGCGTGGAGCCCGGCGCAGTTAACGACCCATTGGCAAGGGAAAGTGCCTCGGTCCGTGCGCACGCCGACGATGCGTTGTCCATCTTTCTCAAAGCCCAGGGCCTCAGTCTCCAAAAGCAGCTTTATCCCATTCGTCACTGCGTTCTCCGCTGCGGCGACGGTGAGCAGGAAAGGATCCACGATGCCTCCACTGGGGGCCCACAGTGCGCCCAGGGCCTGGGGGGTGAGGGCTGGTTCCGTACGCCGCACCCGATCCCCGGAGACAATCTCCAACCCCGACACACCGTTGCGCCGACCGCGCTCCCGCAGCTCTTCCAGCGTCCGCATGTCCTCCTGGGAGAGGGCCACCACGTAGTCCCCCTGGCGGCTGTAGGGGACATTGAGCTCCGCGCAGAGCTGGGGGTACATGTTGTTGCCCCGCACGTTGAAGCGGGCCTTGTGAGTGCCGGGGAGGGGATCGTAGCCGGCATGGACGATGGCTGTGTTGGCCTTCGTGGCTCCCGTGCCCACATCGGAGGCTTTCTCTAACAGCAGGACCCGCAGTCGGTAGCGGGACAGTGCCCGGGCGGTGAGGCAGCCCACCACCCCGGCGCCGATGATGATCACGTCGTATGCGGCATCAACTCTCTGCAACGTTTTTGCTCCGGCTTGGCTGGCTACGCTGGTATGAAGAACTCCGCCAGGTTGATGGGAATAGCCTGCGCAAGAGGTCGGGAGAATCTCTGCTCGAAGTCAATCACCATCAACCCTATCGGCTGATTAGTCTCAGGGTGCAGTCGCACATAGACACCGTTGTGCACCTCTTCATCAATTCCTGCCTGAGGCTCCCCAATAGAGAGATACAGAACATCGGCTGCCTTATCGTAGGCAATTCTCAGCGCGGTAGACTTGGATTCAGCCATACTATCTCGCCCTCCTTGATCTTCCTTTCCGTCAAAGTGGTCTTGATCCTTCTCTCCACGGTCTGCACCACCACGACTCGATAGAGATGCCCATACCGCCGATAGTAAAGAAGACTGTTGGGATCCCAACTGCTTCTCATGATCACATCCGGTTCAAGCAAAACCGACTCGATGATTTCGACACGACTGACCTCGGGATGAAACTGCCTGATGTGTCGCCAAGTCTCATCGTAGAGGGCAAACTCGTTCCCGTCCTTGTCTTTCACCCAGCGTGTAGAACCTACTCCTCCACCCACCTCTGGGCCCTCTCCACAGCCCGCTTCCAGCCGGCATAGCCCGCTGCCCGTCGCCCCTCATCCCATTGGGGTCTGAAAACGCGATCCACCGCCCAGTTGGCCCGCAGCTCGTCGAAGTCCCTCCACAACCCCGTAGCCAGCCCAGCCATGTAGGCCGAGCCCAACGCCGTGGTCTCCTCCACCACGGGGCGCACCACCTCCACTCCCAAAATGTCGGCCTGAAGCTGCATCAGGAAGTCGTTCACTGTTGCACCACCATCCACCTTCAAAGCCCGCAATGTGATCCCCGAATCGGCCTCCATTGCCTCCAGCACATCCTGGGTCTGGTAGCAGATGGACTCCAGCGTGGCCCGCACCAAATGAGCGCGGGTGATGTAGCGGGTCAACCCCACGATGGCTCCCCGGGCGGTCATGTCCCAGTAGGGGGCGAAGAGGCCGGAGAAGGCGGGCACAAAGTAGATGCCCCCTGCGTCCTCTACCGAGCGGGCGATCTCCTCCGTCTCAGCCGCGCTTTGGATGAGCCCTAGATTGTCCCGCAGCCATTGCACCGCTGCGCCGGTGATGGCCATCGAGCCCTCCAGGGCGTAGGTAGCCTTCCCCGCCTCGGTGGCGTAGGCCACCGTGGTCAGGAGTCCTGAAGGTGAGGGGACAATCTCTGGGCCGGTGTTCAGCAGCAGAAACGACCCCGTGCCATAGGTGTTTTTGGCTTCGCCGGGCGCGTAGCAGGCCTGTCCCACCAATGCGCTCTGCTGATCCCCCAAGTCGCCGGCTACGGAGATCGCCGCCCCCAGTGGACCCTCCTTCGTCGTGGTGCCATACACCTCGCTGGAGGGACGGATCTGAGGCAGCATCTCGCGGGGGATATCCAGCAACTCCAGCAGTTCCGGGTCCCAATCCAGCGTTTGGAGGTTCATGAGCATGGTGCGGGAGCCATTGGTGACGTCGGTGACGTGGACACCTCCCTGAGGTCCGCCGGTGAGGTTCCAGATAAGCCAGGTGTCCATGTTGCCGAAGAGGGCCTGGCTGTGTGCAGCCTTCCGCCGGAGGCTGGGGATGTGATCCAGCATCCAGCGGAGCTTGGGGCCAGAGAAGTAGGTGGAGATGGGAAGGCCCGTCTTAGCGCGCACCATCTCCTCCACGCCATTGGCGATGAGTTGCTGACACAGGCCGTGGGTGCGGGTGTCCTGCCAGACGATGGCGTTGTACAGCGGCTTCCCTGTGCTGCGGTCCCAGACTACCGTCGTCTCCCGTTGATTAGTGATGCCGAGGCCCAGAATGTCCTGGGGCGCGATATCGGCCCTCGCCAAGGCCGCCCGTACCACCTCCTGAGTCTTGGCCCAGATCTCAGCCGGGTCATGCTCCACCCAGCCGGGCTGGGGGTAGAGCTGCCGATGCTCGGCGTATTCCCTGGCCACCACACGGCCCTCACGTCTGAAGACCATGAAGCGGGTACCGGTGGTCCCTTGATCAATGGATGCGGCGCAGCTAACTGCCATGGGGCTTGATCGCCTCCTTCATGTCAGCTATCAGTAGTAGGTCTGACGGAAAAAGGTGTACAGCTTGCAGGCGTTGGTCAATTGATCGGGATTCAACTTCCGATGGTCGGCGTACAGGATGAAGGGGTACAACTGCTCGCCGCCCAATCCGCCATGGCTGGCCACCTGATCCTCAAATGCAATCACCCGTTGGGGTGGATGTGGCTCCCAGGCTCCAAGGAGGATGAGGTCGCCACTGTGGGGAAAACGGGCCATCTGGCGAAGCTCCTCGACGGCCAGGGGTGCGTCGGCCAATGTGTCCAGGGGATCCTCCCCCCTCACTCGGGGTTGCCCTTCATTTAGGGTCAGTGTGCCCCGAGGGCCCATGACCACTACATCATCCCCCTCCCGACCCATCACCAGCCCGATGGCGGGGTGTTCTACCAGACGGGGCAAAAGCTGGGGGTAGAGCAGCGCGATCTCGCTGAGCTCCAGGGGCCTGGGGGTGACGTTGAAGTAGACGTGGGCCAGTGAGCCCGAGCTGCGCACGACGATGTCCCTCCGCCGACTGAGGTCCCAATCCTCGGGCCAGAAAGGAGGTATTCGAGCGGCCAGGTATCGGCGGGCCGCCCGCACGAAGCGAGCGCCGCGGCGCGACGAAAGATGGGCCTCGATGGATTCCAGCTCCTCCAGGATCACGCGGGTCTGGTCCACACTGGTCCTCTTTTCGGACTCCCCAGGCCGCTCATCCCACACCTCCCGGCCCGTCTGCTGGGCGATGAAGTCGGCCAGGGAGCAGCCAAAGGCCTCCTGAAAGGATTGAGCGGGGGTCAGGCCGTGATCGGACAGGATGTACAGATCGTAATGACGGCGCTGGTATTTTCGCCTCATCTGGTCAATCTGGCGAATCTGAGCATCAATCCCTTTGAGCACCCGCAGGGCCTCCTGGCTGGTGGAGCCGAAATGGTGGGCCACCTCATCGTAGCCATAGTAGTTGGTGTAGATCGCCGGCACGCCCCGGTAGATGTCCAACAGGCAGGCGAAGGTCTGGATCTCACGGAACACTACGTTGACGATCACCTGGGACAGGGAGTACAAGGGCTGGGGGCGGCGCAGCTTCCTCTCGCGAAGCAATCGCCAGGCAGACAATCCCACATCGCGCAGGTACTCCCACAGGGAGAGCATGATCACGCGCCCTACCCGCAGGGGGTTGAGACAGAAGAGCAGGAGGAACCCCGCGCCCCGGACGCTCTCGAAAAAGTGATGCCGGTTGAAGGCACTGACGGTGAGCAGGGAGAGGCGGGCTCCGCCATCCATGAGGCTCACATAGCTGGAGCCTCCCTCCAGGATACCTCGGCGTCCGGCGGCAATGCGCTGCTGTATGGCCTGAGCGTGGTGGGGCAGCTGACACACAATGGGCTGCCCGGTTTGCTTATCATACCAGCGGAAGGAGGGGATGTCAAAACTGTTGCCGAACATCAGGCCCGCCTGCACCGCAGGGGTGGTGCTGGGCACTCCACAGCGCCAGCGGGCCAGCTTCAGCTCTCCCCGGCGACAGAGGCGGGTCAGGTAGGGCATATAGCCTCCCTCCATGGCGGCCAACAAATCCTTGTGGGATAGGGCGTCAATCTGGAGGATAATAAACCCCTGTCGCGTAGGCGCTTCCGGTGAGGGGCTCATCCCCAGGTGATGAGAGAGGGTCTTGTATTTGCGGGTGTAATAGAGATCATAGAGCGAATCAGCCAGGTCTACGATCCTCTGCGACATCCAGGTCATGGGGACCTCTGT
>CAYRNM010000068.1:9141-13990 GCA_964425465.1 uncultured Anaerolineae bacterium
TTGTCCATGGATGTATTATCCTAAAAGCGGGGGCAACTGTGAAGATTGCCCTCTGGTGACCTTACGCCGAAAAGCCTAAAATGGAGGCCCAAAAGTCGCAAAAAACGAGTTCAGTCCTTGACCCAAGGTGGACAACTGGATATAATAACAAGTGGCTAAGCTGAAGGTTCTTGTCCACAGCAAGCTTTTCCTAATCTGCGAAGCTGAGCGCACTGACCATTATGGCACAAAATGGGTGTAACATCAAGTAGAGGCAACGAGTAACGGGTGGATGGAGCAATGAGTGGGCTGACTCCTTGTTGACTCGATGCCTCGTCAACCCGTTACCCTCTTGAGTGTTGAGAAGCTTTGGAGTGGAACACATGCGACTGCAGAAACCCGTCGTAACGCTGAACTTGAACAGTCACCTGCCCCTGGTGCTGCTTACCGTGTTTCTGTTCCAGCACCTTGTCAGCCCCTCCCGGGTGTGGATCTACCTCATCTGCGGTCTGGGAGGGCTGTTGGTGATATCCTACCTGTGGGCACGGGAGATGGCCGAGCGGGTGCGGGCCTTTCGCGATCTGCGCTACACCTGGATTCAAGTGGGCGACTTGCTGGAGGAGCAGTTCGCTCTGGTGAACGTCTCCTTCCTGCCTGTCCTGTGGGCAGAGATCAACGATGACTCCGATGTGCCCGGCTACTCCGCCAGCCGGGTGGAGACGCTCCCTGCCAACAGCGAGCGGCACTGGACGACTCAAGGTCATTGTCGCCAGCGAGGGCTCTTCACCCTGGGCCCCTGGCAGGTACGGATGGGCGATCCCTTTGGCCTTTTCAGCGCTATCCTTCAGTACCCCGAATTTGAGACCTTGCTCGTCTATCCCCCGGTAGCCAATCTGCCGCCCATCCAATTGCCTGAAGGGACCACCAGTGGCAGCATCCGCTCCCATGTGCGGGCGCTTCACGTCACCACCAATGCGGCCGGCATCCGGGACTATGCCCCAGGTGACAGCTTCCGCCGCATCCATTGGCCTTCTACAGCCCGCCGGCAGAAGATCATGTCCAAGGAGTTTGACCAGGAGCCCTCAGGCGATCTGTGGATCATCCTGGACATGGATGAGGGCGTGCAGGCCGGAGAGGGGGAGGAATCTACCGAGGAGTACGGGGTGATCCTGGCCGCCTCCCTGGCCGATCGCGTCCTGAGGGAAAACCGCGCTGTGGGGCTGGTGGCCCACGGCGGAGAGCGGGTCTTTATCCCCCTGGGCAAGGGACGGGGGCATTTATGGCGCATACTCCGAGGGTTGGCCCATGTCACCACGGCCAGCAATGGCACTCTTGCCGAGACGCTGGAGGAGGAGAGGCGGAACCTGAGGCGGGGGACCACGGCCCTGGTCATCACCCCCTCCACCGATCCCGCATGGGCGGGTGAGCTTCTGGCGCTGAGCCAACGGGGGATTGCGACCACGGCCATCCTCCTGGATGCGGCTTCCTTTGATGGCCGCACGGATGGCCGGACGCTGGCCATGCGGTCTCTATTGGCCGATCAAGGCATCCCCACCCACATTGTCGCTCAGGGCTATCCCTTCCAGATCCGACTCCAACAGCCGGCTGGCCGTTGGGAGTTCAAGGTGCTGGGCACCGGGCGGGCCATCGCCGTGCGCCGGCCCCACAGGGTAGGAGTGTAGAGAACATGGGCCTGGTCATTCGACTATTTCGCACGCTGAGAACAGAAGAGGGATGGCTGACCTTCATCCTGGGCCTGGGCCTGGTGCTCTGCCTGCCCCTGGTCATGGCGGAGATCAATTGGGTTCCCGGGCTGAGCACCACCGTGCCCATCGCGCTGGCGGCCTACCTGCTGGGCATCCTGCTGGCCAAATCCCCCTTCCCTGGCTGGCTGGCGACCCTGGTGTCCGCTGCGATAGGGGCCGAGTTCGTGGCCAACCAGATAGGCCGCATCCTTCCTCCCCTCGTCCCTTTGGTGGAGGAGATCATCCGAGGGGTGAGATGGCTGTGGCAGCTATGGTGGACCCACACTCTGTCCCCTGACCTTCCCTTCCGGGAGTTGGCCCTCCAAGTAGGGGAGCGGGCAGAGCTGTTCTATGCCCACATCTGGTGGTGGGGCTACTCCGCGCTGACAGGTGAGCCCTTTACCGATCCGACCAGTACCGTGTTTCTGCTGTTGATGGGGCTGATAGTATGGGGGATCAGCGCCTACGCCGCCTGGGGCCTCTACCGCCGGCGGCAGGTGCTGGCTTCTTTCCTGCCAGTGGGGCTGGGCCTGACGGTAAATGTCTTCTACAGCCGTCAGGGACAGTGGTACCTGCTGGGTTTTCTGGCGGGGGTGATTTTCCTCTCCGCCTGGGAGCATTTGTTCGCCCTGGAGCAGAAATGGAAGCGGACGGGGATGGATTACGCGGAGGCCATCCGGCTGGACGTGGCCATGGCCGGGCTGCTCACCTCCGCCGTGATGCTGGGGCTGGCCTACCTTTTTCCCTACATCACCACCTACAAGGTGTCTATCCTCTTCTGGAAGTATGCCGAGCAGCCCTGGCGGGTAATGGCCGATACCGCCGACCGGCTGTTCAACGAGGTGGAGAACCCCGCCGGCCCTGCGGAGGAGGGCCCTGAGATCCCTGCCGGGCCCATCGTGGGCGGCATCCCGATGAGCGCCATCTCCGGACTGCCCCGACTGCACCTGCTGCGCCAGGGAGAGGAGCTGGGCAGTCGGGTGGTGATGTATGTGGATACCGACGAACCGCCTCCCCCTGTGCGTGAGGAGGAATACTACCTGAGGCTCGAAGAGTTAGAGAGGGCTCCCAAGCACTACTGGCGGAGCATGACCTACGATGTGTACAATGGGCGGGGGTGGCAGAACTCGGCGGAAGAGGAGAGGTCCCTTCTGGCCAATCAGGCCATCTCCAACCTCGGTGAGTGGGAAGCACGCAAGCGGCTGAAGCAGGAATTTGAGCTTTTGACCCCCTACGAGTTGGCCCTCTACGCTGCCAACCAGCCCTTTATTTTCGATCAGCCGGCCCAATCCAGGTGGCGGAGCGCCGGCGATCTGATCGGCGTGGAGAGCTCTTCCACAGAGATCACCTACACAGCGGTCTCGCTGGTGCCCGAGGTGACCTCTGACCAACTGCGGGCTGCAGGGGATGAATACCCGGAGTGGGTGACAGAGCACTACCTGCAGTTGCCAGACACCCTCCCCTCACGGGTGAGGGAACTGGCTGAGCAGGTGGTGAAAGAGGCAGAAACCCCCTATGACCAGGCGCTGCTCCTGGAGAATTACCTGCGCAACTATGACTACTCCCTGGACATCCCCTCCCCCCCTCGCAACCGGGATGTAGTGGATTACTTCCTCTTCGAGCTGCAACAGGGATACTGTGATTACTATGCCTCCGCCATGGTCGTCATGGCCCGCAGCGTGGGGCTTCCAGCCCGCCTGGCGGTGGGCTATGCCATGGGCAGCTATGACTACCTTCGGGGCAAGTACACCGTGATCGAGAGGGACGCCCACTCCTGGGTGGAGATCTATTTCCCCTCTTACGGCTGGGTTGAGTTCGAGCCCACTGCGGCGCGGTCTGTCTTCTACCGCCCTGGTGCACCTCCGTCTCCATTGGGTGGGGGGACCACACAGCGTCTGCCTCCCAAGTCCCTACCCGAGGAGGCGGACACGGCGGCTAGATGGGACTGGCGGTCGGTGGCCATCGCCGGGGGATTGATGCTCTGGCTGGCCTTCCTGGCCCTATCCGGGTGGCGCCGCTGGCGGCAGGCACGGATGACGCCAGCGGACTACGTGGGCCGCTTCTGGGAGCAGCTGATCCGCTACGGGATGCGATTGAAGGTCATGCCTCGACCCAACCAGACGCCAGTGGAGTACGCCCAAGCGTTTAATAGCCGGCTTCAGGAGCGGGCGCTGGACACAGCCCACTGGGCGGAGCGGGTGGCGCGGGATATCCGGCTGGCACGCCGGGAGGTTAACTTGCTCACCGAGGCCTACGTCCGGGCGCGCTACAGTTCCCATCCCCTGACGGGGGAGGACAAGTACCAGGTGATACACACCTGGAAGCAACTGCGCCGGCGACTGCTCTTCCTCTGGCTCGCGCCAGTGGTACCATAAAAGTCGGAAGGCAGAAGGCAGAATCGTTCTGCCTTCTGCCTTTTCACTTGATGGCTATAGCATGATGATACTCAAAGTGGGCCCTGAACAAGGGCTGGCCTTTGGGGAGGAACTGAAAAGCCATCTAGCCTCACTCTCGCAGGGTGTCACGTTGTGGGCCATTCTAGCGGCTGTGATCGCCTTTGCCCTGTTCCTGTCCACATTGCAGACAGACATCAACGGCAGCGAACACCCCTACGCCACCAACGTAGGCAACTTCCAGAACGCGCTGCCTCGTTGGGGCCTGGTGCACCGGCCGGGATATCCCCTTTACTGCTTGACTGGCTCGCTGTTCGTCAACGGGATGCGCCTCCTCGGCCTGGAGCCGGCGGTTGGAGCATCGCTGTGGTCGGCCGCCTGGGGTGGGGTGACGGTGGCCCTGCTGACCCTTCTGGCTCACACTTTGGGATCGCCAGCTCCGGCAGCGGCCTGGGGTGGATTGGTGGCGGCTCTCTCCACCTCCTTTTGGGCGGATGCCTCTCTAGCCGAGGTGCACACTCTGACCACGGCCTTCGTCGCCGCGTCCCTGCTTCTGGCCCTTCGTTTTGAGAGAAAGGGCAGGCGAGCTGATCTGCTCCTACTCACTTTGGCCTTCAGCCAGAGCATCGCCCACCAACGGAGCGTCCTCCTCCTGGCGCCAGTTACGCTGTTGCTGGTAACGCCCCGCCTTCGGTCCATCGGCCGGGAGCTTCTCCCGATGGCTGGCCTGGT
>CAYRNM010000069.1:0-8692 GCA_964425465.1 uncultured Anaerolineae bacterium
CAGTTGGCACGGGAGTCCGTCGTCTTCGACAACATGTACCCCGAGGCGCTGCCTACTATCCCGGTGCGCACCCAGTGGATGACCGGCCAGCGGACACTTCCCTTCCGCCCCTGGCAGCCGCTCACCAAGGAGGATCGCACCATCGCCGACATTCTCTCCGATGAAGGGTGGCTGACGGCGCTCTTCACCGACTGCTACCACTTCTTCAAACCAGACTACAACCTGCACCGTTCTTTCCGTGTGTGGCGCTGGATCCGAGGTCAGGAGTACGATCCCTACCGCTCCGGGCCACTGCGCAAATACCACCTGGAGGACTTCATCAAGCCCACCTTCGACAAGCTCTGGCGGAGCCTGGTCGAGACCTGCCTCATCAACATCGAACCCTTCGAGTCAGCCGACGACCACTACTGCGCGCAGCTCGTGCATCAAGCTATCGAATGGTTGGAGGCCAACGACGGACGGCCGGAGCCGATCCTCTTGTGGGTGGACTCCTTTGATCCCCACGAGCCCTGGACGCCACCCCCTGAGTTCAACAGGTACACCGATCCCCACTACGCGGGCAAGAGAATCATCCTCCCCTGCGGGGGGCCGGCCTCGGCCCACTTCACCAAGGAGGAGATGACCTACACGCGGGGGCTGTACGCTGGCGAGGTGGCCTATGTGGACCACTACATCGGCCAACTGCTGGATACGCTCCGGGCACTGGGCTACTATGAGAACTCAGTGATCGTCCTGGTGGCCGACCACGGCCATCCCCTCGCCGATCATGGGAAGTTCCTCAAAGGCGGCGACCGCATGTACAGTGAACTGCTCAAGGTGCCCTTCATGATCCGCTTCCCCGGCGGCGAGCACGGTGGCCAACGGCTGGACGCGCTGGCTCAGTTCCAGGACGTGCTGCCCACCCTCTTCGACGCCGTGGGGCTGGGCAACAACATCGAGACCATGCATGGCCGAAGTCTCATGCCCCTCATTTGGGGGGATGCCGACTCGGTGCGTGATGCCATCATCACCGGCTACCACGAGGCGCCTGACCGCTGTGTGCGCGACAGGGAGTGGAGCTACATCCGGCGGCCCGAGGAAGAGCCAGACGAGCTGTACAACCTGATCGAGGATCCGAGGGAGCAGCACAACCTCATTGACGAGTGCCCAGAGGAGGCGCAGAGGCTGGCTGCTGCCTTCGGCTCTCTCTACGCCGTCCGTGGTGAGGTGGTGAAGGGCATCCAGGGCCGCTACGAGGTGGGCGGCTCGGCGGCGGGGTAGTCCGCGCTGCAGGTGTCAGGCGAGCCAGCGCCTTTCAGCCCAGAGGCACACTATGAGTGACAACATGCAGAGCCGTTTACAGGCTTACTACGCACACGCCTTCCCAGCCAGGCAGGGGGTGCGGGTCAGCGATTTGGCCAACATCAGCGCCGGCTGGGAGAGCGAGATGTATTCCTTTAATGTGGAGCACGGGCCGGCGGGGGAGCGTCAGCGCGAGGAGCTGGTCCTGCGCATCTATCCGGGGAACGATGCGCACACCAAATCAGCCCGCGAGTTTCACGGCATGAGCCAACTGCACAAGGCCGGTTATCCCGTGCCGGAGGTGCTGGTCCTAGGGCGCGAGGACTCCCCCTTTGGCAAGCCGTTTGTCATTATGGAGAGAATCGAAGGGCAGATACTGTGGCCGCTATTGTTCGGCTCGCCCGAGGAGAAACAGCGGGAGCTACTGACCCTGTTCTGCAAACTATTCGTCCAGTTGCACGCGCTGGAATGGCGACCCTTTGTGCGCGACGCAGCGCGCTACGACACAGGCGATCCCTACACCTTTGTGGATCGCGAACTGGACAAGTGGCGCTCTTATATAGCGCGTTTCCCCAACTCCGATTTTCTGCCCCTCATGGAGTGGTTGGAATCGCGGCGGAGCCAAGTACCGTGTCTTCGGCCCTCACCCATCCACTGGGATTTTCACCCCGGCAACGTGCTACTGCGCGACGACGGCTCGGCGGTGGTGATTGATTGGACACAGCTCGACATCTCCGACTCACGGTTCGATCTGGCGTGGACGTTGGTCCTGGTGAGTTCATATGAGGGCCCGGAGTGGCGCGAGCGCATCCTGGGGGAGTACGAACACCTGGCGGGAGCCAGAGTGGAACAGATGGGGTATTTTGAAGTGGCTGCCTGCTTCAAGAGGCTGGGCAGTGTTGCCCTCTCGCTGTCGTATGGACCAGAAAAGCTGGGTATGCGCCCTGGCGCGGAGGGTGTCATGAAGCAGCAGATGGGGGCGATCAAGAGGGTCTACGACCTCTTGCTGGAGAGGACAGCCATCAGGGTAGCGGAGGTTGAGAGGCTGTTCGCCTCACTTTCCTGAGCCGAGCCTCATAGATGGCCCGAAAGCGCAGGCAGCGATAGGGAGTATCTCCCTATCGCTGCCCGTTTAATTCCCCCAGTCGTTGTTATGTCACCCTCGGCACGCGGGCTAGAATCTCCGACACCACCTCGTAGTTGATAGTGCCCAGCCGCTCGGCCACCTCATCCACAGTGATCTCCTCCTCCCCCTGCCGACCGATGAGCACCACCTCATCCCCTTGACGGACGTGGGGGATGTGGGTCACGTTGATCATAGTCTGATCCATACATACCCGCCCCACGATGGGCGCTCGATGCCCCTTCACCAGCACCTCTCCCCAGTGGCGGGGGGCGCGGCGGAAGCCGTCGGCGTAGCCCACGGGGATCACGGCGATGCACTCATCGCCCTGGGTCTGGTATGCATTGCCGTAGCTGACGTAGGAGCCGGGGGGCAGCGTCTTGACCTGCGCGACCTGGGTCTTGAAGGCCAGAGCGGGGTGGAATCCGTCAGGCAGGGGAACCTGAGGCGAAGGGGCCAGGCCGTAGAGGGTGATACCAGCCCGTACCATATTGAAACGCGCCTCCGGCAGCGTCAATAGCGCAGCAGAGTTGGCGGCGTGGATGTAGGGAATGGAGAATCCCGAATGGCGGAGCTCATCCAGGACTTCGGAGAAGCGAGCCAACTGCCAGCGAGTGTAATCGGGATCGCTATCGGCTACGGAGAAGTGGGTGAAGAGGCCCTCGATCTCCAGATGAGGCAGGTCTCCGATCTCCTTCAGGAAACCGAGGACTTCGTGGGGCAAGAGCCCTAGCCGCCCCATCCCTGTGTCCACCTTGACATGGGCCCGTGCCCAGCGGTTGAGCTCCCCTGCCGCTTTGGAAAAGGCCCGGGCCACATCGGCGGTGAAGAGGGTGACGGTGATGTCGTTGAGCAGTGCCTCACGCGCTTGCCAGGCGGGGGTGTAGCCCAGCACCAGGATGGGGGCGGTGATCCCTGCCCGGCGCAGCGCGATCCCCTCGCTGACGCAGGCCACTCCCGCTATGCATGCCCCATTATTAAGCGCCGTGCGCGCCACCTTCACCGCGCCGTGGCCGTAGCCATCCGCCTTGAGCACGGCCAACAGGCCCACCTCGGGGCCAATGATCTCGCACAACCGACGCACATTGTAGGCAATGGCGGATAGGTCTACCTCCACCCAGGTGGGTCGGCCTGGCTGGGCCAGCCGGATATGCTGCCAGCTGGCATCCTGTCGCACCAAAAGCTCCGGTGCGCGCTCCGGCTGGCGCAGCAATCCCTCCACCACCTCCTCCATCCGGGCCTCGGCCGATCCTTTGATCAGCACGACATCGTCTGCATCCAGCTCGTCCTGCAGCCGCCCCACTGCTTCCTCGGACCGATAGGTCACGTAAATGCGCTGCGGGTCAAGCCCTGCCTCCTCCGCGGCCTCGGCAATCCACCGTGCTTTCTCCCCCTTGGTGATGAGAAAGTCAACAGCCTCCACCGCTCGACGCCCCACCTGGCGATGCGCCTCTAGGCTGAAGTCCCCCAACTGCTCCATGTCGCCTAGCACCGCGATCCGGCGGCCGGCCTCTAGCTCCGCCAGCATCTCCAGCGCGGCCAGGGCTGAGGCGGGGCTGGCGCTGTAGGTGTCGTCCAGCAGGAGGCTACCCCCTCGACCGGGCAGAGGGCAGAGCCGTCCCTTCTGCGGCGGAAGCTGGGCCAGGGCGGACAGGGCATCTGAAAGGGGGATAGAGTACCAACTGGCGATGGCGATGGCGGCCAGAGCGGCGTAGACGTTGTGGCGGCCCAGCAGGCGCAGCCGGGCCGGGTGCCGATCCCCTCGGTGAACCAGGGTAAAAGTCACTCCCTCCCGGCCGCACTCGATTTCCTGAGCGACGAAATCGGCCTGGGGGCTGAGGCCATAGGTCCACACCTGAGCCCTGGTTCTGTCGCGCATGGCCAGCACGCGGGGATCGTCGCAGTTGAGCACCGCCAGCCCATCCGCCGGCAGGGCCTCTACCAGCCGCCCCTTCTCCCGGGCGATGGCCTCCAGCGAGCCGAGGTACTCGATGTGGGCCTCGTTGACTACCGTCACTACCCCCACCTGGGGGCGGGTAAGGGCGGCCAGATCGCGCACCTCATCGAAGCTGTCGGCGGCCAGTTCCAGCACCGCGATCTCGTGTCCCGGCTCCAGCCGCCCCAGGGCAATGGGCAGCCCGTAGCGCCCACTGTAATTGGCGTAGTTGCGGAAGACCCGAAAGCGCGTGCTCAGCACAGCAGCAATGGCCTCTTTGGTCGTGGTCTTGCCCGTGGAGCCGGTGACGCCGATCACCATCATGTGCTGCTTGTGAAGGATATAGCGTGCCCAGTCGCTCAGCGCCTGCTGTACGTCATCAACGGCTACACAGGTCGCCCCCTGGGGGGGTGGCTCGGGCGGGCGCTCGCACAGCACCCCCGTTGCCCCATCGCGCACTGCCTGGGCAATGTAATCGTGACCGTCGCCTCTTTCAGTTTTCACCGCCAGGAAGAGCTGGCCCGTCTCCAGGAGGCGCGAGTCGAAGCAGAAGTCGATGAACTCAGTGGCTGCGACGGGGCCGATGACGCGACCATGGGTTGCGGAGAGGAGATCATGCAGGTGGATCATGGTGAAAGTTTCAGGTTACATGTTGTGGGTTACAGGTTACACCATTATAGCATGTCGGCCGGCTTCGGGCAATGGTTGCTCCTCCCCTGATTTGGAGTATACTTAGCGGCACGGTATCTGTTCAACCACTAAGACACGAAGCCAAGTAGGGGCGTTCGGCCAAACGTCCTTACACCTGGAAGGAGAATGACTTTGGACACACTACAGGCGATTTTCCAACGGCGGAGCATCCGCAAGTACAGACCGGATCCGATCCCCGACGAGGATCTGAAGCAGATCCTGGAGGCGGGCCGACAGGCGCCCTCCGCGGGCAACCGTCAGCCCTGTCACTTTGTCGTGGTAGGCGATCCGGAGCAGAAGCGACGAGTGGCCCAGGCGTGCAACGGCCAGATGTGGATGGCCGACGCGGCCTACATCCTCGTAGGAGTAGGACTGCCCCAGGTCAACAGTAAGTGGTATAGAGTGGATGTAGCCATCGCCATGCAGAACATGGTGCTGGCCGCCCGCAGCCTGGGCTACGGCACCTGCTGGATCGGCGCCTTCGACCCCGAACAGGTCAAGGAAGTATGTCAACTGCCGCCTGAGGCGGAGGTGGTCATCTGCTCTCCCCTGGGAGTACCTGATGTCTCACCTGCAGCCCGAGGTCGCAAGAGTTGGGATGAGGTCTTCTCCGCCGAGCGATATGGGCAGGCGCTCAGGTTGTAGGAGGGATCCATGCTGCGTGAGAACAGGGTCAAACGAGCGTTGAAGCAGGGGCAGGTGGTCATCGGCACGATGATCAGCGAGATGCGCTCCCCGGCCGTTGCTCAGATCATGGCCGGCGCAGGTTTCGACTTCATGTTCATTGACATGGAGCATGGGACCTATACCATCGAGACGGTGGCCGACATGATCAAGGTGGCCCGACTGGCAGGGATCGTGCCTCTGGTGCGGGTGCCCGATCCCTACTACTTCCTCCTCTCCCGCCCCCTGGACGCCGGGGCCATGGGGCTGATGGTGCCCCGCATCGAGGACCAGGCCACGGTGGAGCACATCGTCCGTTCCGTCAAATACCCGCCGCTGGGATCGCGGGGTTGCTCCACCTTCAGAGGACACAGTGACTACACACCTCAGCCTAACTTGCGGGAGTTCACCAACTTCCAGAACGAGGAGGTCCTGGTCATCCTCCAGATCGAGCGAAGAGAGGCCATCGAGCGGATTGAGGGGATCGCCGCCGTGCCGGGCGTGGATGTGTGCCTCATCGGCCCCAACGACTTGACCCTCTCTCTGGGTGCCCATTCTCGCCACGACCCAATGGTGGTCACAGCCATCGAGCGGGTGATCGCGGCCTGCGATGCGGCGGGCATCGCCTCGGGCATCCATATCCCTGATGTGGAGGAGCTAGGGATGTGGATGTGGAAGGGCATGCGGATGATCACCTGCTCCAGTGATACGGGATTCTTGTCCAGCGGCGCACAGCAAGCGGTTCGGAGGCTGCGGGCGCTGGCGCAGGATGTGGAGGTGTGATCAGCCCAGGGGCATGGTGTAGCGGCGGTAGACAATGGTCCACAGGATGACCAGTCCCAGAATGGCCAGCACGGCAAGCAGTGCCAGGAAGACAAACAGCCAGTCCACACCCTCGTCGGTGTATTCCTCCTCTGGGGTGGGGGGAAGTAGGGACGGTTCGCGAACCGCCCCTACGCGTTGGCGTTGATAGGTGAACAGGATATGGTGGAGTTGTTGAGCTGAGGGGTAGCGACTCCGGGGGTCCTTGGCCAGCATCTTGTGGATGACGCGGGCCAGAGGGGCCGGGACCTGGGGGTTCTGTTCCTGAAGGGGAGACACCTCCTGGCGCAGGTGCAGGAGCGCCGTCTCCGAGGGGGACTTGGCCAGGAAGGGGGGATGCCCTGTGAGCATCTCGTAGAGCGTGAGGCCTATGGCATAAACGTCGGATGCAGGGATCAGGGCTTGTCCCCTCACCTCCTCAGGGGTCAGGTAAGCGGCCGGTTCCCGCAGGGGGGTCTCCCCTTTCATCAGTGCAACAGTCAGAACGTGGCCCATTCCGCCATCGGTCACCTTTACGCTCTCCCCTTCAGTGAACAGCACATTCTGAGGCTTCAGGTCTCCGTGGAGGATGCCTTGCATATGACAGGCTCCCACTCCAGCAGCGATGGCTATGGCGATGTCCAATGCCCTATCCACCGCCAGGATGCCATCCCGGTCCAGGCGCTCCCGAAGGCTCCCAGCGGGCAGGTACTCGGTCACCAGGTAGGGGGCCTCTCTATCGCTGCCAAGCTCGTACACTGTGGCCAGGTTGGGGTGTGAGATTTCGGCGATCTGCTGGGCCTCCTGCTGAAAATGGCGGGCCACTTCCCGTTGGGTGGCCAGTTCCGGCCGCAGCACCTTCACGACGACCAGGCGATCCAGGGCTGTGTCGTGGGCTTGGTAGACGATGGTCAAAGGCCCTGCTCCGATCCTCTGCAACAGCCGGTAGCGGCTGCTGATCAGATCTCCCACTTCCACGAAGGTCTTCTCCAATCGAGCAGTCAGGTACGGTATCAGCTACTTCCACACCCCCGGAATAGGAGCGCCGCAGAAGCTGCACTTTCCCCCGACCATGTGATTGGCCAGCACTTCCATCCCACGCCGGTGAATGATGAGCTGACCGCAATGGGCACAATAGGTGCTCTCCGCCGGATGCTGACCTACATTGCCAATGTACACATAGCGCATCCCCTCATCCATAGCGATGGCCCGCGCCCGCTCCAGTGTCTCCAGAGGGGTGGGCGGCAGGGCAGTGAGCTGGTACTGGGGATAGAAGCGATTGAAATGCAGGGGCACATCTGGCCCCAGATTCTCCACTAGCCAGCGCGCCATTTCCCGCTGTTCCCGCTCTCCATCATTCAGCGTGGGCACCACCAGGTTCACGACCTCCAGGTGCACTCCCTCCTCACGGATTGTCTTCAAGGTCTGGAGCACCGGCTCCAGCGTGCCGCTGCATATCTGCTCATAGAAGCCGAGGGTGAAAGCCTTGAGGTCCACTTTGATGGCATCCACGGTGCGGCATAGCTCTCGCAACGGCTCAGGATTGATGTAGCCATTGGAGACGACGGTGTTGCGCAGGCCCTTGGCTCGCCCCAGCCGGGCGCTGTCCAGCATGTACTCGTAGAAGACCGTCGGCTCGCTGTAGGTGAAGGAGAGGGACTGAATGCCTGCCTGCAGTGCCTCCTCGACCACTGCCTCTGGGGGGAGATCATAGTTCGGGGTCTGTTCGGGCCTGCGCTGGGAGATGGTCCAGTTCTGGCAGTAGAGGCAGTGGAGGTTACAGCCGGCGGTGGCGATGGAATAGGCCTGGCTTCCGGGCAGGAAGTGGTAGAAGGGTTTGATCTCCATGGGGGCGTTGTGCACCGCGCAGGGGTTGCCGTAGACCCGGGTGTAGAGCTTGCCGCCTCGGTTCTCCCGCACCCCACAGTTCCCCCTCTGGCCCTCGGCGATCACGCACCTGCGGGGGCAGAGCTGGCATTTGACGTACGGGCTGCGGTGGGAGGTGGAGCGGCGAGGTTCGGAGGAGGCCCCAGCCGGACCGTGGCAGGCCTGACACTCTGATGTCCGTTGCACGCTGGCGTAGTACAGCGCCTCGCGGGTGTGGGCTTCCTGGATGGGTTCGCCGCTGGGCCGCGAGCCAGCCGCGCGGCCCACAGCGGTCAGCACGCCGCCGCCCAGTCCACAGAGCCCCAGCCCCA
>CAYRNM010000069.1:8792-13855 GCA_964425465.1 uncultured Anaerolineae bacterium
GAACAGGAACGCCCTGAGCGTGTGCTCAGGGCGTTGGCCTGGCCTCTGGGACCCTCATTTATCTGCCCCGGCATGGGGGTTACACTTCCACCAACCCCTGGCTGATGGCGAACCGGATCAGCCCGGCCTGATCTTTGATGCCCAACCGCTGCATCAGGTTCTCCCGGTGGCGAGAGACGGTCTTAGGGCTGATGTCCAGCATCTCGGCGATCTCTCGACGAGTGTGTCCTTCAGCGACGAGCTGCAACACCACCCGCTGGCGTGGGGTCAGCTTTTCGTAAGCTATTTGCTCTTTAGGGGCACCATATAAATACCCCTCAACCAGCTTCTGCGAGATGGCCGGGCTCAGGTAGGTCTCATCGCGCATCGCTGCCGCAATGGCCAGTTGCAGCTCTTCATAGGCGGCATCCTTGAGCACATAGCCTGAGACGCTGGCTCGCAATGCTTGGTGCACGTAGCTCTCTTCGTCGTACATGGAGAGGATGATCACTTTGACATCTGAGGCCCGCTCGCGGATCCGGCGTGTCGCTTCCAGCCCGTTCAGGCCAGGCATACGCACATCCATCAGCACCACATCGGGGCGCAGTTCCTCAGCCAGCCGCGTCGCTTCCTCTCCATTTCCTGCTTCTCCGACCACTGTCATGGTCCCGTCCGCTTCCAGCAGCCTGCACAGCCCTTGTCGAACGATGACGTGGTCTTCTGCGATCACCACACGAATCGGCTTCATACTATGCCCTCCACACTTTCAACAAGGAGTCAGATTATCAAACATGTGCCCTGCCCGGGGGTGGAGCACACTCTGAGCTTGCCACTTAACCGCTCAACCCGTTCCCGCATGCCCAACCCAGATGCATGTGATGCCGGCGCGCTGGGCAAGGCGGTCCACCTGTTTGTGCAGCCCTGCTCATCCGATTGGGACGTCTTTACAGAGCCATGCGCTTCCGATGATGATGCTCCCCTTATAGTGTGCCCATGCCCCGGGCCTGATAGCGCACGTAGACCAGCGTGCGGTCCAACAGGTCCTTGGCCAGGAAGAGGCGATCCAGATCGGTCGAGAGGTGGCGACCTATCTGCAGCGCGTCTTCGAGGCCCCCAAGGTCCAGGCCCACCTGGGGCAAACGCAGCAGGGTCTGCTGCCCGGGCTCACCAACCAGCAGGTTTTCTAACTGAGCCGCCACACGTTGCTCGGTGCGGGTGCCATTATAGCGCTTCCAGAGGATGTACAGCAAGGCAGCGTAGAGGCCATTCTCGTGCAGCACGCTGAGCAGCTTGGTGGCGATGTGGGCTACATCGTCGCCTGGGAGGGGCCTCTCGCCGGTGATCAGGTCATCCACAATCCGTTTGGCGTAGTCCACACAGTAAAAATCCAGGTTCTCAATTGTTGTGGGCATTCCCTTCCTCCTCTCACAGGTTTAGCGCTCGCAGGCGCCCCATACCGCGGTTGGTCATTCCCCCGACGCCCAGGTACTCCATGTAGCGCAACCCCTTCTCCACCTGTTCATGCACCCAGTCAATCTCCCCCTCCACGGGTGTCCCATCCAGCAGGAAATCGGCGGGCCGCTTATAGACCAGGTCGCACCAGAAGAGGGTGGCGCGGGGGATGGCCTCGTAGGTGAAGAGTGCACCCTCCACGCTGGCTCCGGTGATGGGACTGATGGCGGTGGAGGTACGCACCTCCAGGTTGTTGTTGACCACGTGGCCGAAAAGAGCATCAGGCACCAGCACCAGCCGCTCCAGGATCTCATCTGAAATGGCCGACTTGCGCAGCGCATCGCAACCCGTCTCCGTCAGCGGTGCGGTGCGCTCGGCAATGTCGAGGAGCAGCCAGCCCAGGTTCAGCCGCCTCACCTGCAGGCCAGTCTGTATCTGATGGGTATCCTGACCCACCCGGATGTCCACTCCCTCCGGGGGAAGCATACCCTGAGCAACCTGGGCCTGGAGCGCCTCCACGGAGGTGACCCACACCGGCCCAGCCATGGAGGTCACGGGGAAGAAGAGGATGCGTCCATCTCCGAACTGCACCATGGAAGGGAAGTTGCGTCCATCGGGCAGAGAGAAGCCATAGGGGATGCAGACCGGGCAATCACGCTGGCCACAGTAGGTCTCCTCTTTGCCGATGCGGGCGCAGCTCTCGTAGACGATCTCCCCCTCCCTCTCCACAGCCCGCTGGTAGCGCTCCGGGTAGTGCATGGCCGTATAGTGGCGCGCCGCGCCGGCCAGGGAGGTGGCCGGGATCTTGGGCAGGTTGGTCCCCGGCTCGCGGATGATGGCGTTGTCCACCCGGCCCAACTGCAAGCCCCCGGCTCCTACATGCACCGGCTCCATGGCCAACAGATAGTAGGTCTTGCTTCGGTAGGATTCTTGTGCCATGGCAGTTACTCCTTTGCTGATTTGATGAGCCCACCGCCCAGCCGGTCGGCCAAGGCTCTCATTTCTCTGAAAGAGCGGAAGGTGTTGATCTTGGCTCCCTCTCGATCGCGCAGGGCCACGCCCGCCATGTCGAGCTGGCCGCCGGCCAGCACATGGTCGGCGGGGAACTGATCCTGGGCCAGGCCGAACCCTCGGCTCCGTTTGGCCGAGAAGCCGAAGTGCTTCATCACCGCCTCCACCGCCGAAGTGATGGCCATCAGGTCCTCCCCTGCCTTCTGGCGCACCTGACTCCGCTCCCGGCCGAGGAGATCGAAGGGGATGTAGAGCAAGCTGAAGAAACCGGTCGCACCGGCGGGGACGACCTCCAGGGTGATGGGCAGAGTGCCGGCCTTGGTCACCCGAGAGTGGGGATTGATGACCTCCAGGTCAATGCGGTCGAAGAAGGTGGGGTAGAAAGTGAGCCGTCCCCGCTGGCCATATTCCTCCTCCCGCGCCGAGCCGAAAAGTCGCTCCAGCAGGGGCGAATCCTTCCCCTGCTCTTGATACAGGGCGTTGCGCAGCGCTCCCTTCCAGGTGCTGGCCCGCACCATCGGCACCTGGAAGACCTTGTCTTTCATGAGCGGGTTCTCGTGGATGTAGAACTCATCGTCCCCCTTGCTGTAGAAGGGGCGTGCCAGCTCGATCCGCAACTGGAGGAAGAAGGAGTAGCGCGGCAGCACCTCTACGTCTACCTGCGGAGGGTAGAGCTCCAGGGAGGCCATCTGACCCAGGGCCGGCTGGATGGCCTGCTGAGTGAAGGGGTTCTCCCCCGGACGGCGGGTGTGCAGCAGGGAGGGATAACCGCCTCCGTAGCGGGGATGGCCGCTCTTGGCCCGATCCCGCGTATCTTCCACCAGCGCGGTAGCCAGCAGCGCCACGCGGGTGGGGGTCCATTCCAACTCGCGGTGGGGGTCTCGGATATCCCCCACGATGCGGCGCACATCATCCACTCGCTCTGTGGGATAGCTGGCGTACAGGTCACAGTACTGGGGCCGCTCCTGACGGCCTCTGCCGCGATTAGAGCTCATGGAGCACCTCCTCCCCTCGCCTGGTGGAGCGCACGCCCATGACACTCAACTGTTGAAGCACCTTGTCCAACATCGCCCGGTCAGCGGCATAGCCCCAGAAACGGTTTCCTGTCTGGAAGGAGAAGACCTTTTTGCTGACCCCCACCCGGCCGGCCAGGAAGCCTGTGGGGTCAGTCTTCAACAGGCTGTTGATGGCCCGCAGATCGAGCCACTGGTCATTGTTGAAGAAGAAGCGATCCAGATGGGGAATCTCTCGGGGTTGAGCCGCCTGGCGGCGCTGCATATCGGCTGATCTGGCCAGCAGGTCCTCCACCCAGCGGGCCACCTCCTCTCGCCCGATCTCTGGGGCGGGGATGTTCTCCACCACCTGCACCAGGCCATAGTCGGGCTGGTTGGGAGGCTTGAGGGTAGTGCGTCCGCCCATAGAACTATAGTCGCCGATGAGCTGCAGGGTGCGGGCCAGAAGCCATTGCTCCTCATCCTGCAGGGGCTTGACCAGGGCGAAGCGCATCTGGAAGGGGATGTCCGGCCGGTCAAGGGTCACTGGCATTCGGCCCCGGCCATTGGCCAGGTAGAAGTTAAACTTAGCCTTCCAGCCAGTGCAGCCGAAGAGACGGCAGGCAGGGCAGACGTCGTACAGTCCCTCTTCGACATCCTCTGTGGTGCGGAACGCGGCCTCATTGAAGAGGCAGCGGTCACCGTCGGCAGTAGGGTCACAGGCATAGCCGCCCAGCCCGCGCACCAGGGCCTCGTACCACCAGCGCAGCGATCCAGCCAGCCCTGTCTCCCGCGCCTGACCCGACTCTCGGTCCACCCCCCCGGTCCAGATGGGGGCCACGGTCCTGAGCCGGGCCGTCAATACTTGGGGCATAGGTATGCTCCTTTCTAGGCTAACGTAATGCAACAGCTTGGTCTGATGATTTCTAACTTGCCTGTAGTTGGATCCAATGTCACCCCCATGAGCGCTGGGGGGTTCGGTTACCTCCTTGGGCGAGTCCTGCTTCATTGGGAGATTATACAGGAAAAAACGCCAGTTGTCAACTGAGTGTTCGACCCAGGCAGCCGGTCGAAGCCCTCAAGCGAGGGCTCGCTGAGGCTCAGCCCAGTTCCAACACCGCTGGCACTCCGTGCAATCCCCTAGCCTTCCGCACCGCTCGTACCACGGCCTCGGCCAGCACCCGCGCTGCCACAACGCCCACTTGCCCTACGTTTCCCTCCCGTTCACCCAGCGAGAGGGCAAAGACGGTGTCGCCGTCAAAGGGGGTGTGGACCGGGCGGATGGCCCGTGCCAGTCCGTCCTGAGCCATCTGCGCCACTCTTGTGGCCTGGGTTTTGGTCAGCGCCACATCGGTGGCCACAACCCCCAGCGTGGTGTGGGCGAGGGGTTGCTGCACACTGAGTAGCTCCCCGAGCAGCGCGGCCTCCATGTCTACGAACCCCTCACCGACGATTCGGCGCGCGCCAGCTATGATCTCCCCGGTCTGTGGATCCACCACATCGCCGAAACTGTTCACCACGGCCAGCGCGCCCACCACGACGCCCCCTGCGGTCCGGCAACTGGCGGTGCCGACTCCCCCTTTCATCGCCTTTGCCAGGCCGTGCAGCTTTCCCACCGTGGCCCCGGTC
>CAYRNM010000070.1:0-13763 GCA_964425465.1 uncultured Anaerolineae bacterium
CGCGTGGTCACCGTCGTAGAGATCAGGCACCGCCGCGAAGACACGTACCGCTGATCTTACTGGTATGTACTACTGCCGCTCTCCCATGCTCCTCCGCCACTCGCTCCCGTAATTCTTGCGGCTCCAACACCTCCACCCGCCTGCCGTAGTAGAGCAGCCAGTTGACAAACTCCGGGGTGACGGCGATGTGCAGCTTGAAGAGCACGCTGCCGTCGGGTTGCTCCTCCACCTGCTGGCTGGGATGCCAGTACTCCTCCGCCACCCAAGCCCCCGCCTCCGGTCCGAAACGCAATACCACGTCCACCGGCTCGCCAGCCTCTCCCCGCATCAGGCCCCACGTCGCCCCCAGGTAGGCATCCAGATCGAAATCATCGGGGATGCGGTAGCGTTCGTCCAGCAGTGTCGCCTCGCGGATGCGGTCCACCTTGAACATGATGACCTCATCCCGCCGCTCACAGTGGGCGATTAACTGCCAACTCCGCACGTAGGGCATGATGTGATAGGGGCACACCACCCGTTCGCTCACCTCGCCGCCCCGAGAGCGGGTCTCGTAGACCATGCGCACCTTGCGCCCCTCAACCAGCGCTCGATTGAGCAGCATCAACATCTGCTGCCGGTGCTCCCGCTGGGCGGTGACCACCGGTTGGCTTACTACCTGGCGCAGCAGAGGGGTGAACTCTGGCGGAAATAACGCCTCTAGCCGGGCCGCCGCCGCTGCCAGTTCCAATGAACCAATCCCCGAGATTTGACGTGCCGCCTGCACGGCCAGCAGCAGGGCCAACGCCTCGGGGAAGCTGTACTGTAACGCTGGCAGGCGCGGCACCTCCTCGAAGTAGTACCCCTCTGGTGAGTGCAACAGCGCTAGCTTCAACCCGTGGCGGATCACATCCAGGTCCTTCTGGATCATCCGCTCGCTGACCTCGAAACGCTGTGCCAGGTCCCGCCGCAGATAACGCCGCGGAGCCACAGTGATAATCTGTACCAACTCCAGGATGCGCGAGGTGCGCTTCAGTTCCTCGTAGGGTCGGCCCAGACCGGGCAAGTCATAAGTCATTTCGCTATTCCTTCCCTCAATCCATGCTGCTATTAGTATAGCATGAATGTGGGAACCTTGCTATTCCCACTCCCGCATCAGCAAAGGTGCTGATGCGCTGTCGCAGGTACATGCGCAACCTCTTCGATCACGTACCGCAGTTGACAGGAATTCCAAACAATGGTATGATATGCGACGATGGAACGTTTGGCAATCTGCTTTTCGCAAATGGCTACTTTCTCCGTGAGACTTTCCGAAGAATCTGTTGTCATCCTGCCCGCTGAACCGGCCCGCCGGGCTGGTCTGGAAGAGGGCAGTTCCGTCGAAATCACAGTGACCCCCGAGGGGTTGACCCTCATCCCAGCCAGGGACTATGCCCGGCTTTGGCACCTTCTGGAAGGCCAGTTGCGTTACTGGGCAGCCAACCTCGGGCTGATCCCCTCCGATGAGCGGGACGACACTTATTGGCAAATCGTCGAGCCCATGCTCCAAGACCTGGAGCGTGACATCCCCGCTTGAGTTCTCCCACTGCCGCGCGTCTAGCTCAGGCTGCCACTCGGCCAACCCGTGAAGAGCGACAATGAGTTGTAGGGGCACCCCTTGCAGGTGCCCAGGGCGGGCGCGAGGCCCGCCCCTACCAACCCATTTGAAACACAACCTGCTGAATGGTGCCTCGCCCCTACTCAGGATCGAAGGGCGGCTCCCCCTGCACGGCCTCGACGGCATCCAACGCCCGCTGGACCTGCTCCTCCGTGCCCTGCAGCAGCAGCCAGACGCCCCCCTCAGCGCCGGAGATGCCCCCCGCGGCAGCCTGCACCGCCTCTACACCGGCGAGCGTGCGCAGGGCCTCGATCTCGGTGAAGATGAGCCCCCGCATAGGGAAGAGCGAGGTGATCTTCCCCACGCCTTCCTCGGGCTCCTGGATGCACCGCGCCACCTCCTCGATGTCGAAGGCTATCTCTTTCTCCAGTCCCACGGGAATCAGCAGATGGATCTTGCGGGCGATGATGGGGCCGATTACCCCGCCGATGGTGCCGCCCCTGCGATCCCCGACCAGTACTCCGGCCACTCCCTTCTGGTAATTGAGGGCATTAGCCCCCTTCATGAAGAGGTCCCCGGCCTCCATGACCTCGATGGCGCTGAAGCGGTCCAGTGAGGGGTCGAGTTGACCATCGCGCAGCACCACGTCGTGCCGCAGTTTGGGCCAGCGGAGCTGCTTGCCCACGGGCTGGATACGCCCCGTCACATAGCTGCGCTTGTCCATCGGCTCCCCCAGCAGCTCCTCGACGATGTAGGCATTGGTGGTGCCGCTGGAGACCATAATCACCCCCTTCTGGAGACGGTCTTGCACGATCTCCAGTTGGGCCACGCCTCTGGCGATCAGCCGTTTTGACTCCGCTACGGTGAGATTGATCTCTGCTTTCATTCGTTTCTCCCTCTGTGATTTCATAGTGAGACGTGAAACATAAAACGTGAAACGTAATTACGTTTCACGTTTTACGTCACCGCCACATATCCAGATCTGACTCCCGCCAGATGTGATGGGCGGGGATGCCGATCTGGGCCGCGCGCTGACGGGTCTGGCTGAAGCTCCCTCCTATCTCCACGATGATGAGCACCACGTGGAACCCCCGTCGTCGGAGCTGCAACAGCCCGGCGAAGAGCTCCTTCGTCTCCTGAGGGGTGATGACGATGGCCGTCGTACCCCAGGAGAGGATCACGCTCTCCCGGCGCAGGAGCTCGGTGAAGGGAAAGGTGGGACGGACCTCCACGCGGGCTAATACCTCCAGCACCTTCATCAGATGGCCGCGCCCCTTGCGCGGAGGTAGACTCACAGCCTGTCGGCTACCAGCAGCCTGCGCTTCCTCAGCCAGCGGGTCCAACCCGTTGGTGGCCAGCCCCACCGCCTGCCGCTTCTCCACCAGGTGGTTGGCGATAGAGGCGGCGATGACGATGGCCAACTCGGTGACATCGGCCCTGGAGCGGGGGTCGTATTCCTCACTATTGAGGTTGAGGAAGAGGGCCGTCTCCAGGGAGATGGCCGGCTCGTACTTCTTGACCTGCAGACGGCCCATGTTGGCGCTGGTCTTCCAGTTGATGTGGCGCATGCTATCGCTGCTGGTGTAGTCCCGCACGCCGATCACTCGGGTAGGATCCTCGAAAATGTGCTGCCGGCTGGGGAGCTCTCCAAAGGGGGACTGGGAGGGAAGGGCGACGTGGTGCAGGGGGACAATCTTGGGATACACAGTGAGGGGTTGAAGTTCATCTCGCTGTTGAACTTCTTGCGCCACGCCGAAGAGGTCACCAGCCCACAGGAAGAGGGGGCCCAGTTGATAGTAGCCTCGACGACGGCAGTGGAGCTGATAGGTAAAGGTGACGCGCTCGTGGGAGAGCAGGGAGATCACCCGGTGGAAGGAACTGGGGACATGCAACTGCACCGGCAGGTTATCCCGCAGACGCAGCCAGGGCAAGGGGAACCAACTGGTGTTCACAATCTCCAGCTCCGCCTGTAGTACCTCACCCAGGAAGGCGTGGTCAGAGGGCAGGAGACGATGGTGGCGGATGGCGCGCATGGCCTGGCGGGTCCACAGCTTCCCCAGCAGATAGATGCCGAAGAAGATGTAGAGGATGTAGAAGATAAAATCCAGGTTCATAAAGGCCGCGGCCAGGAAGAGGGCGAATATGAAGAGAAACAGTCCGGGCATGCTTCTCCCTGCGGGGGTAATGAGTCAATGAGTTAACGAGTAGGGCCTCACACCTCCCCAATCTCCAGCTCCACCCGCTCCAGCAGCTCTTCCATCACCTGCTCAGCGGTGCGATTGCGCAGTGCGCTCTCAGGGCGGATGATGAGCCGGTGGGCCAGGGTGGTCACCGCCAGGGCCTTCACGTCATCGGGCAGGACGAAGGATCGGTCATGCAGTGTGGCCCGGGCCTGGGCGCTTTTGAAGAGGGCGATGCTGCCCCGCGGGCTGGCCCCCAAGGCCAGGTCAGGGTGAGTGCGCGTGGCCTGGACCAGTTGCACGATGTAGTTGCGCACCGTGTCGTCAATGTGCACCTCCCAGACCCGGCGCTGCAGGCAGGGCAATCGGCTCCCATCCACTACCTGGCCGATGGTCTCGATGGGATGGACTCGTTGCAGGTTGAGCAGCATCTGTCCCTCATCCTCGAAGTCGGGATAGCCGATACGCAGGCGGATCAGGAAGCGGTCCAGTTGCGCCTCTGGCAGAGGAAAGGTGCCTTCGTACTCGATGGGGTTCTGGGTGGCCAGCACCAGGAAGGGGTGGGGAAGGATGTGGGTGACGCCATCAATGGTCACTTGGCGCTCACCCATACACTCTAACAGCGCCGACTGGGTACGAGGGGTGGCCCGGTTGATCTCGTCGGCCAGGAGGATGTTGACAAAGGCGGGGCCGGGGCGGAATTCGAAATCGCCCGTCTTCTGGTTGAAGATGGACACGCCGGTCACATCGTTGGGCAGCAGATCGGGTGTGCATTGCAGCCGCTTGAAGGTGCTGCCCAGCGAGATGGCGATGGCCCGGGCCAGCATGGTCTTGCCCACACCGGGCACATCCTCAATGAGCACGTGGCCCTCGCACAGAAGGGCCACGACCGTCAGCTCGATGGCCCTTCTTTTGCCCACGATGACCCGCTCGACGTTTTCGATGATCCGCTCGGCGTACTGACGTACCTCTTCCATCTCCCCTCCCTCTGGCATTGCCTGGCCAATGTCCAGTACACTGCGGGCAAGCTGTGTCTATTATATGTTCTTTCCCATCTTTTGGCAAGGGGACAAGGGCAGCCAAAAGCTGCCCTCGTTACCCGTCAACCCGTTGCCTCGTTGACCGCCGCTAGGCAACAGGGGTGATCGGTGAAGGCAGCGCAGGTGGTCGCCACGGCCTCGTCGGAGGGGACAGGCAGGCCCAAGGCCCGGAGCACCTGGGCCACAAGCCGCAGCGGAAGCCCCATTACGCTGGCATAGCAGCCCTCGATGCGGGCCACAGGGTGAAAGCTGACGCTCTGGATAGCGTAGGCACCGGCCTTGTCCAGAGGGTCACCGCTGGCAACGTAGGCCGCGATCTCCTCATCGTCATAGCACCGCATCTGGACCACCGTCTCATCGCAGGCAGTGTGCAACTGCCCTGATTCTACATCTACAACCGTCAGTCCGCTGTACACCCTGTGCTCCCACCCGCGCAGCCGACGGAGTGTTCTCGTGGCCTCCTCGGGATTGGCCGGCTTACCCAGCACCTCCCCCTCTAGTACGACGATGGTGTCGCAGGCGATGACGATGCCCCTCCGCGCGCTAGCAGCAACTGCTTCTGCCTTGACTCGGCTGAGGCGCATCACCATCCCCTGGGGCGACTCCCCCTCCAACCGTCCCTCCTCCACATCCGCCTCGACAACGCGGAAGGGGAGGCCCAGCAGCGACAGGAGCGCCCGGCGGCGGGGTGAGGCGGAGGCCAGGATCAAAGATGGATTGCGCATATGCTATGTCAAATCTGTCGAGTGGACACCATCCATGATGCCGTGAAATGTGGTGCGTGAAATGTAACCATCGCACTTCACGCATCACGTTTCACGGGATAATTTGACCAACCGACCCATTGACCAACTCAGGGCCCAGGCCTGTTTGAGCAGTGGCCAAAGGGCCTGCCAGCCTCTCTTCTGCTTCAGTGGAATCATCGCCTGCTGGCCGTAGAGGGGGTGGTCAGGAAAAAGCCGCTGGATCCGCTGGGCGGCTTCCTCCAGGGGCAACTCCCACAAGTCAGGAGCCCAGCCGAAGCTATCCTGGCAGCCCAACTCGTGCAGCACACGGGCCGCGCTTACGAAGGCCCGGTACTCCTGCTCGAAGGAATCGGACCAGTACCCCTGGGCTAGGTGGGCGGCCTCATGGGCCACGCTTTCTACCAGGCTGATGAACTGCTCACCCCGCGTAACCTCTGCGCCGATGACCGCCAGCCGTAGGAAGTTTAAGGTGATGGAGGCCCTGCCCAGCAAGGGGGTGGGGTCTACGATGAAGCGGCCGTGGCGATGTCGCACCGCCTCCTCCAGTTCTTTTCCAACTTGGGTGCTCAGCATGACCTTAAATGCCTCTTCCAAAGCAGGTGACACTCGATTCAGCATTCACCCTCCTCCAACTTGGATATCTACATTTGGATTATAACACATAGGTCGCAGTTGGAAAACTTCGTCCGGAGTTGATCTTTGACACCAACCGCCTATGGTCGGCGTTGTGTCTGTGATGGGATGATGGACCTCCGGGAAGCGGGGAGCCGTTGCAAAAGTGCCACATGAGACTGCCTTTTGTCACATCATTCATAGCTTTTTCTGACACATTCTGCATACCCATGCGCTATAATTTTTCATTGAATGCTGAAGAGCTCCATTCGAGCAGTTGAGAACGAATCGAAAAGACAACTTAACTTAAGGAGGGCCAAACATGACCGTGGTGTTCTGTCCGGAGTGCGGTTATGGCATTGACCTCGGTGCCTGGCCCCAGGAGGGTCAACGGATCATCTGTACCAAGTGCAGAGCCCGCCTCGAGGTGATCAACCTGAGGCCTCTGGAACTCGATTGGGTGTATGACGAACCACATTACTACCCTGAAGAGGGGTGGCAAATAGAAACGGATTGGGAGGAGTCATAGCGATGAGAGAAGCAAACACCGAGTTTGAAGAGCCCCCCGGTCGCAAGAGGCCGCCTCACCCATGGGAAGGTGTACCTCTCGATCAGTGGAATGATTGGCGGTGGCAGTTGAGCCATCGCCTGAATACAGTGGAGGATTTTGCCCGGGTGATCCATCTCATCCCTGAAGAGATAGCAGGACTTTCGGCACCTGGGCATTTCCGTGTGGACATCACCCCCTACTGCGCCAGCCTGATGGACCCCGACGATCCCAACTGTCCCATCCGACGGCAGGTTGTCCCTACGGCCCATGAACTGGTTCCTTTCGAGGCCGAAATGGCGGATCCCCTGGCCGAGGATGCCCACTCCCCTGTCCCCGGCCTGGTGCATCGCTATCCTGACCGGGTACTGATGCTGGTCACGACCCAGTGTGCCAGCTACTGCCGCTATTGCACCCGCAGCCGTATGGTGGGCGATCCCCATGCCCAATTCAGTTCTGCTGACTATGAGCGCCAACTGGCCTATATCGCCGCTACGCCGCAGATCCGGGACGTGCTCCTCTCCGGCGGTGACCCGCTGATCCTGCCCCAGCGGATCCTGGAGCGCTTGCTACAACGCCTGCGGGTTATCCCCCACGTGGAGATCATCCGCATCGGCACGCGGGTGCCTGTCTTCCTGCCCCAACGCATCACCGACGACCTGACAGCCATGCTGCACCAGTTTCACCCGCTGTGGATGAACATCCACTTCAACCACCCGAAGGAGATCACCCCGGAGGTGGAGAGTGGGCTGGCCCGCCTGGCCGACGCGGGGATCCCCCTAGGCAGCCAGACGGTGCTCTTAGCCGGTATCAACGACTGCCCTAACGTGATGCGCTCCTTGATGCACAAGCTGGTGAAGCATCGGGTGCGCCCCTACTACCTTTATCAGTGTGACCTGGTCCACGGTGCTGGCCATTTCCGCACGCCGGTGGCCAAAGGGATCGAGATCATGGAGGCGTTGCGGGGGCATACCTCGGGCCTGGCCATTCCCACTTATGTCATTGACGCGCCAGGAGGTGGCGGCAAGGTGCCCATCCTGCCCACCTACCTGCTCAGTCTGTCCGACAGCCAGGTGGTGGTGCGCAATTACGAGGGCTTCATCAGCACCTACGTCCAGCCCACCGACTACCAGCCTCACGACCCTGCCACATGTCCCTATTGTCAGGCCCGCTGCGGTGAGGGAGGCCAGGGCGGAGTGGCCGGGCTGCTGGCTGGCCAGGCGCGGATGATCGCGCCGGAAGGGTGGCATGGACTGCACCAGCGGGGTACTGCCCCTCATCTCCTTCCATCCGAGTGGTTTGTGTCTTTGAACGAAGGAGCACGACTTGCGATGCCAGTGGCCCAAACTGTGGGGGATGAGCAATGAGTCACTGGCGCGTAGCACTGCTCTATAACCTGAAGCATCATGCCCCTGTGGCCCCCGATGCACCGCCCGATGGACTGGCAGAGTACGATTCCGAAGAAACGGTGACGGCCTTGGCGGACGGACTGCGGGCTGGAGGCCACGAGGTCATCCCTTTAGAAGGGGACGTGACCTTGCTGGATACCATCCGCCAGGCCCATCCGGACATCTGCTTCAATGTCTGCGAGGGCCATCGAGGCGATGCTAGGGAGTCTCATGTGCCGGCCCTGCTGGAGATGCTGGGCATCCCCTATACGGGCTCCAAAGTGCTGGCCCACGCCCTCTCCCTGAACAAGGCGGCGACCAAGCGCATCTGGCGCGACCTGTGCCTCCCGACACCTTCCTTCCAGGTCTTCTGCCGAGGGGACGAGCTGCTGGATTGGCAACTGGCCTTCCCCCTCTTCGTCAAGCCGGTGTGTGAGGGCTCGGGGATGGGCATCAACGGCCGCTCCATCGTCCACAACGAGGCCGAACTGCGAGAGCAGGTCCGCTGGGTGATCCAGACCTACCGCCAGCCGGCCCTGGTGGAGGGGTATCTCTCCGGGCGGGAGTTCACGGTGGGGCTCATCGGCAACGCCCTGGCTCCGGGGGAACGTCCCCCGTCGGAGCTATACGACGAGGCCGGTTTCCACCTCTTCCCCGTGCTGGAGATTGACCCCACGGTGGGTGCCGGTCAGGGGCTGTACAATGCTGAGGCCAAGTCCTACTACCCTGGCGAGGAAGGCGCGCCCCTCTATCTCTGTCCGGCGGACACCCTTCCACCTCTGGAGGCCAAGTTGAAGCATCTGGCCGTGGCCGCTTTTGAGGCCCTCGGTGCGCTGGACGTGAGCCGGGTGGATTTTCGGTTGGGGGCGGATGGTTGGCCTTATCTTCTGGAGATCAACACCTTGCCCGGCCTGAACCCGACGCTCAGCGATCTGTGCATCATGGCCCGGGCGGAGGGAATGGACTACGCGGATCTGATCAATGAGATCCTGAACCTGGCGGCGGAACGCTACGAGCTGGTGTGAGCTCAGGGAGCGATCATATGATAGAGGTGCAGTTTCTGAACCAGAGGGCCGACACATCAGTAGGTACTGTAACTACGCATAGGGAATTCTACCGCTATCCGCAATATTACGAGGTGGCTTTCGGGTATCGAGATGTCGCTGCGGAAGTGGATTTCCTGCTGCAGTGTTTTCGTCATCACCGCGGCAGGGATCCAGTCTCCATTTTGGAGATAGCTTGTGGAGTTGGATACCACACCCTGGAGCTGGCCCAACGCGGCTACCCGGTCGTGGCTCTGGACCGCCAACCGGAAATGATCGCCTACCTTCACAACAAAGCCCAGTCCCATGGGGTGAAAATGGAGTTGCTGGTAGCAGACATGTGCTCCTTTGAACTGGAGCGGCCGGTGGATCTGGCCCTGAATCTCCTGACCAGCTTCCAGTATCTCCTGACCAACGAGGACATTGTGGCTCATTTGCGCACGACCTATCGGAACCTGACACCAGGAGGGCTCTACATCCTGGAGTTGAATCACCCCCGCGAATACTTCGGCGGTCCATTGCTACACCCCATACGGTGGACAGCAGTACAAGGCAACCTGGAGGTCGAGGCCATTTGGGGAGCTACGGATCGCGGTTTGGACCCGATGACCGAGCTCGTGGAGATAGAAGCGGCGTATCATGTGCGGGAAGGAGCGGAGGAGCGGGACCTGGAGGAGCGAGGCTGCCTCCGCATGCTCCTGCCGGGTGAGCTAGAAGCATTGGTGGATTTGGCTGGCGGGTTTGAGGTGGAAGCTTTCTATGGTGACTTTGATCTAGCGCAGCCACTGGATGCCTCCGAGCGGTCATGGCGGATGCTCGTCGTGCTGGGCAGGCAGGAGAATGAATCCACAAGATGACGTATTCCCTGGCGTTGCGGCGCTTTATAACCACAGCCAGCAACTGGTGAAAGGTGAACCCCAGGACATGCTGGCCGAGCAGGGGGTCATCGCCTGTGCTCAGGCTGTGACCGATGCGCTCCGAGAAGCAAGCTACCAGGTGGCACAGGTGCCCTTTTGCACCGAAGTGGAACTGGCACTGGCTCCTTACCCACCCGCACACTGGGTGGTCTTCAACCTGGGGGAGGGGTTGGAGGGGCGGCTCTTCGAGGAGGCGCGCATTGCCTGGGCACTGGAGGCCATGGGGTACCGATTCACCGGCTGCGATGGCGATGCGATCGTCCGGTCAACGCACAAAGCGCGGGCTAAGGCCATCCTGACCGCCCATGGAGTGCCCACCCCTCCCTGGTGGCTCTTCTACCACCCTGACGAGGTAGACCCCGTCACCGGTGATGCATTTCCCTTTCCCCTCATCGTCAAGCCCGTGGCCGAGGATGCCAGCCTGGGGATCGGGCCGGAGGCGGTGGTTCACACCCCTCGCCAGCTCCGCGATCGGGTGGGCTATGTGGTGGAACGGTACCGTCAGGCCGCCCTGGCCGAGGCGTTTATCACGGGCAGAGAGTTCAACATCTCGTTGTGGGGTGATCCTCCAGAAGTGCTTCCCCTGGCTGAGGTGGACTTCCGTGCCTTTGCCGATCCCTGCGAGCGCATCGTGTCCTTCGCCGCCAAGTGGGAGGCCCATTCTTTCGAGTACCACCATACGCCCGTTTTGTGCCCGGCTCCGATAAAGCCGGCCCTGGGGGAGCGCATCGCGGCCACGGCCCGGCGGGCCTGGGAAGCCATGGGGTGCCGGGGCTATGCTCGGGTGGACATGCGCCTGGCTGATGATGGAACGGCTTACGTGGTCGAGGTGAACTGCAATCCGGATCTGTCCCCCGATGCGGGTTTCTATCGGGCTGTTCGGGCAGCCGGATACGACTATGTGGAGATGGTGGTGCATATCCTGGAGTTAGCTCTGAGGCAGAAGCGCACATATGATCGAGATAGCACTGGAACAAGACGGTCCACAAATTCTCCAATTGACAGCCGCCGCTGGCGTCTTCAAGCCAGTGGAGGTGGCCTGCGTCCAAGAGTTGTGGAATGCCTACCTACAACAGAGTGAAGCCAGCGGTTATGTCTTCCTGGTTTACCGAAATGGGGAGCGTGTATTGGGCTATGCCTGCTTCGGACCTCATCCCTTGACTGAGGGGACCTTTGACCTGTACTGGATTGCCGTGGCGCCGGAGGCGCGGGGTCAGGGTATTGGCCATGCCCTGCTCGCGCGAGTGGAAGATGAGGTGTGTGCCCGAGGCGGTCGGATGATCCTGGTCGAGACCTCAGGCACACCGGCGTATGCCCCAGCACGTCGCTTGTATGAGGCCTGTGGCTACCGCTATGAAGCGACGGTCCACGAATTCTATGCTCCTGGCGATGATCTCATTCTCTTCGACAAACCCATTGTAGTAGAGAACCCCTGCCACTTACACACGCCTCACAACCACAAGCAGGAGCCTGTGCTGGTCACCTGAGCGTGACCAGATTGGCTTCCTGACCCACGAAGAAGGGCCAGGGCTACTCCTCCAGTCCACTATCCCCGCTGAGTTGCCAAATAGACCATATCTGCTATACTTGACTCGTTATTCGCTCATTCCTCACAGTCGGTCTTCCTGACCATGTATGCCTTGTTGATTGCCGAAGATCCTGATGAAGCCGCAGTCCTCTCGCTGATTCTGCAACGTGTCGGGTTGGCTGTAACCTCCAGCAGCGACCTGGAGCGGGCCATGCAGAGCTGGTCGGAGCGGCCGGCGGATATCATCCTGGTGGCGCTCCACTACAGCAAGCCCCTGGCGCAGGTGCAGCGTGTACGTGCGGAGACTGAAGCAGCATTGGTGCTGATCGTTGAGCCCATCGAGGAGAAGGAGCACTGCGCCCTCCTGGAGAATGGCGTGGATCTGGTGGTCATCCGCCCTTTCAGTGCCCGGCTGCTTATCGCCCAGGTGCGCGCTCTGCTGCGCTGCACGGGTAGCGTGCCCATTTTCAGCCTGCCCACGCTGAGCCTGGGTGGGCTGACTCTGGACCCGGCGACCCGGATGGTACAGATTGTGGGTCGGCCACCACGGCGGCTGACTCACTTGGAGTTTCGACTCCTCTACACGTTAATGATCCATCGTGGTCAGGTTCTTCCGCTGGAAACCATTGTGGAACGCGTTTGGGGCTACAGCGGAGAGGGAGACCGGGATCTGGTGCGGGGGCTGATCAGCCGGCTGCGGGCAAAAGTGGAAGTAGATCCGCGGAATCCGCAGTGCATCCTCACGGTCCCCGGCGTGGGCTACAGCTTCCGTGAGGACGGTGGGTGATCGAGTGGACGGAACTGTCAACTCCTCAATGGCGAGACCGGCTTACAAAGTAAGAGCCCCTCACCCTGATTGGTTTGAGAGAGTGGGGGGCTCTTTTCCGCTTGGGATATTGAACACTCCTACCCAACCGCGAACTTCATCACCGGCACTGTTACCTCCCTTGCCGAAGGACATGGCTCGTTCATCAACTGCTCTATATCTTCCACAACAGGGCCACGATAGTATCGTTCTCCACATTGCTGGCATACACCGGCTGGCACATCCTCGATCACTATGATGCGTCCTTTGTGCAAACGGACCACGGTGACCAACTCCTCCTGAACCGGGCCGCCGCAGAAAGAGCAATCGGCATACTGGTATTCATCCATTTTATCCCTCCTCAGATCGTCCTGCACGGGTCCAAGGATCAGTCCACTCATCCACCTCCATCACCACGAACAGTGGGCGGGCACTGCGGTCGTAGATGATCCGCTGGCCATTGGGGATCAGCCCCCGCTGGCGGACCAACTCTTCAAAGGCATCCCGCCGCCCTTTGTAGACCGTCTCCGGCGGAGCGTGGAAGATGTAGTAGGTATCTCGGTCCTCCAGGTAGGGAGCTACGTCGGCGGTGAAGTTGGCATTGGGATGGTCAAGGCTTTGGAAGCCGAAGCGCTCCACCGGGTTGACCCGCCCCTGGGTGAGGAACTGCACGGTGGTCTTGATGCCCCAATCCATGGCCACCACCGGCCGCCCTTTGCGGTCCAGGTACTGGGCCAACTTGTAGTTGGCGTCAGAGTGGGCGCTGAAGCCGCCGCTCCGGGCCAGTGCGCGATGGTAAAGCAGGTCTACTCGGAGCTGGCCAGCCATCAGCAGGGCCAGCGCCAGGAGAGCAGGTCTTAGACCTGCCCCTGGCCGCCTGGGGCGGAGATGACGACGCAGCAGATCCAGCCCCAAGGCGATGCTCACCTGGGGAAAGGGCAGCAGGAGCAGGTAGTGCTCCGGCCAGAGATCGGAGACGGTGGCCCCGCTCTGCAGCACGATCAGGGCCATCATCAGCAGGGGGAAGAGGAAATCATGGGGCTGAGAGCCCCTAGGGCGAAAAATCGCCAGGCGAAGGCCACGGGCCAGAGTGACAACTGCCGAAACCCAGAAGGCCAGGGGAAAGATGGGATCGCGATAGACACCTCCCAAATACCAGAAGTTGGAACCATCCAGCAGTGCACGGAGGTGATCCCACCGAAGTCTCAGGTTAGAGAGGTAGGCCAGGTTGTTCACTCCGTAGTAGGAAGTGCGGAGATTGCGTAGCAGCACATCCACAGTGCCCTTCGTCTGCAGGTTGTAGAGCAGGAGAGGCGAAAGGCCCAGCAGCAGGGCCAAAAGCCCGATGAAATAACGTTCCAAGTTCTTCACCGGGGGGTGGTGG
>CAYRNM010000071.1:0-13249 GCA_964425465.1 uncultured Anaerolineae bacterium
GATCAGTGCGCTGACCACGAAGGCCACCGCCGCCGGCCAGAGCGTAGGCGGGCGGAGCGCGGGCCAGTAGTGGGAGAGAAGCACCAGTGCAACGAGCCAAAAGAGTCCCACACTGAAGGAGCGGAAGGTGGCCTCATGCCAGGGAGGGGTGCGGCCATCGGCGATGCCCCGCCACCACAGGTAGGCCCCTATGAGGGTTAGTGTGAGAGGGCGCCACACCCCCTGCCAACCCGTCAGGTCCCGGATCAGGTGCTCAGCCCAACTCATGTCCCAGATGGGGAAGGCCGGCCTATACAGCCGCCACCACAGAAGCCAAAGGAGCAAACCCAGCCCCAGCCCGGTGATGGAGAGCTGCCACCGCCAAAGCACAGCCTCTTGACTGACAGCCCACAGGGTGAGCCCCCAGCTCATCAGGAGGATCAGCCCTATCAGCCACAGGGGGATGAGGGGCTGATCGAGCTGGAAGAGGGAATAGCTGACCACCTCGATCCAGGGATAGAGCCAGCACAGGCGCATGACTACCCGGGCCAGCCCGATTAGGGACGGTTCGCGAACTGCCCCTACGCTAAGCCAGTTCCAGTCTCTCAACCTCATGGTCCTTGCCCTCAAGCCTCAGGTAATAGACAGGAAACTCGTCCGATTGCAGTAGCATAGGGCCTTGTGCCCGCTCCCCGACGGCCAGCAGCGTCACCCGCCGGCCTGTGGCTTTGACATCCAGCAGCGCGCTCAGCAGATCCTCATCCACCAGGGCGGAGATCACCACCACCGTTGCTCCATAGGGGAGCCTGGGGAGCTCCAGGTTCAGCAGGCTGGCCAGCTTCACATGTCCCCACAGGATATCCTGGGCCAGGGCCTCCAGGATAACCATCAGTTGCTCGGGCCGAGAGGAGGGGGGGACGTGCATGTAGACGTCACCCATGCCCCACTCATTCACATACAAGCCGACCTGCCATCCCTCCTCCACAGCGGCGGTGGCGACGGAGGCGGCCACAGTGATCAGGAACTCCAGCAGAGAGAGGTTCACCCCCTCGTAGATGTGGCGGGCTGTGCTGACATTCAGAAAGATGACCAGGTAGCGAGTCGCGCCGGGCTCATACTCCTTGGTCTGCAAACGTCCCGTGCGGGCGGTGGCTCTCCAGTGGATGTGACGCAGGCTATCGCCCGACTGGTACTCATGGGCCCCCCGGAGGCGAAGGGGGTCCTCTACCACCCGGCGAAGGGGCTGGCCCTCACCGAAGGGAAACTCGGCCGGCAGGCCTAAGTGAGTCAAGGGCAGGATGCGGGGGTATACGATCAACTGTTCTGTGTCTTCAAGCGTACGGTGTTGATGCTCGAAACCGAAGAGGTCCCCGGCATGGAGAGTGACGGGACCCAACTGGTAGACCCCCCGATGGGTCGCCCGCAGGCGGTAGCGTCGGGTCACCCGCTCGTACCATCGGAGGGAGAGGGTGTTGCGCAGGATACCCCGGTGGGGGAAGAGGCTGACCTCCAGATGGCCTTTTAGGAAATCGAGAGCGCGGGGGAAATAGTCCTCCGCTTGCAGCCAGGGGAGGGGAAGGAGCTTACCATTGGTGATCTCCACATCCAGGGTGGTCTCGTCACCGAAGAAGAGGTGCTGGCTGCCCAGGCGACGCCCATAGGTGACCCGCGCCAGGCTGTAACGTCCCCAGAGGGTGGAGGCCAGGACCACCAGGATGAGGAGCAGATCGAGGAGCAACAGGATGGGCTCGCGGAGGAGGACGCTGAGGAGGAAAAGCAGGCCGAGCAGGAACTTCCACCGGGGGCTGGTCAGGGCACACCTCCTTCAGACCAGATCTCTTCCACGGGGACAGGCACGGCGGCGATCTGATCGTCGAGTATCTGGCCTGCCGTCTGGCCGCGCAGGCGCGTGCGCGAGGAGGGGATGAGGCGGTGGGCCAGGACAGGCTGGGCCAGGTGCTTCACATCGTCGGGGATGACGTACCCCCGGCCCTGCATCGCGGCCAAAGCCTGGCCAGTGCGGTACAGGGCCATCGTCCCTCGGGGACTGACTCCTAGCCTCAGATCGGGATTGCACCGCGTGACGCGGGTCAGCCGGAGGATGTATCCCTCCACCGCCTCGTGGACGTAGACCCTGCGGACAGAGCGCTGCAGCTCCAGGATCACCTCGCCGTTGACGACAGAGGTCAGCTCCGCCAGGGGATCGGCCTCCCGGAAGCGGCGCAGGATGGTCCGCTCCTCTCCCTCCTCGGGATAGCCCAGCGCCACCCGCATGAGGAAGCGGTCAATCTGGGCCTCGGGCAGGGGAAAGGTCCCCTCCAGTTCGATGGGGTTCTGGGTGGCGATGACCATGAAAGGGCGGGGCAGGGGACGGGTGACGCCATCCACCGTGACCTGCTGCTCCTGCATGGCCTCCAGCAGGGCGGACTGGGTACGAGGGCCGGCGCGGTTGATCTCATCGGCCAGGAGGAGCTGGGCCATGATCGGCCCGGGGCGATACTGGAACTCCGCCAGCTTCTGGTTGAAGACATTGGTGCCGGTGATATCGGAAGGGAGCAGATCGGGGGTGAACTGAATGCGCTGGAAGCGGAGGCCGAGGGAACGGGCCAGCGCTTTGGCCAGGGTGGTCTTGCCAATGCCAGGGACATCCTCGATGAGGACATGCCCCTCGCACAGCAGGGCCACCAGCAGTAACTCGACGGCCTCCTCCTTACCGACGATCACCCGGGCCACATTGTCCCGGAGTGTCTCGGCGATGGCCTGGACCTGAGCAATCTCCTGCTCTGTGGTCGTGCTGAATTCGCCTCTACCCATGAACCCCTCAGCTTTCAACGTCTGGTCATCGGATACGTGTTGCGTATTGCATGAGGCTAGCAGAACACGCATCACATTTCACTCATACACTTCCAATTGCCTCACCACCATAGGCCACGGCCGGGGGGCATCATTCACCAACCGCAGGTAACGAAGAGCTTGGGGGGGATCGAGGTACAGGTCCACCTCCCAGGCCCCAGGGCCGTTGATGCGGGTCAGCTCCTGCCAGGTCTCACCGTCAGCAGAGGCGAGCAGCCGTCCCTCCTCCACGCACCCGGCAGGCCAGTAGTAGAAATACCCCTGCGAAAGGTGCACCCAGCGCACCTTCATCACCGTGCCCATGTCGAGGGTGATGGAATGGCCCGGCTGCAGATCCGCCGTCGCGCGGAAGGAGGTCATCATATCGCCATCGGCGGCCAGTCCCCAGGGATGCTCGGGCCCCCGTGGGGCAGTGGTCTGGATGCGGCCCAATGGTTTGCCCAGCTTGACCTCCGCTTGACGCAGCACACGCACGGCGAAACGGTCCAGCCGGAAGGGGGCTACGATGTGGGGCAGTTGGCGGGCACAGCCCAGCCCCAGCACCGTCTCTTGGTACAGCCTTTCGGCGTCCTTTCGGGTGGTCCGCAGCGAATGGCTCAGCTCCAGCGCGTGGGATGCGGCCTGCACCAGATAGCTCGCCTTCTCCAGCCAGAGGGCCAGCTCCTGCATCAGCGGCTGATTGTCGCCCAATGGTCCCAAGGAGCCGAGCACATCCTCCAGCGCCAAGAGCTTGCGCGCCAGGTAGCCGTGGAAGCCCTCCAGCTCCCAGGCGGCCAGAGCGGTCTCCAATTCCTCGTCCTCCTGGTAGTTGAGGATAGAGGAGCGATTAAGCCCCGCGAACTGGCGCAGCCCATCCGCCGTCCTGCCCCCTACTTCCCGCAGGGCCCGCTCCCAGGCCGCCTCCGGGTCGTAGCTCGTCGGGTCCCACAGGAAGTCGGCCATGGTGGCCAGGGGGATCTGGGAGGCCAGGGCCTGCTGCATGGGAACAGCGGTCACGCCGCGCAGATGGTGGGCCAGCTCCGGCTCGCGGCCTTCGTAGGGGCCGAGGAAGAGCCTCTGCGGGGCGAAGCGATTGTCCGGGTAGTTCTCCCACAGCCAGGGCCTGCGCCCCACGTAGTTGACGAAGGCGGTGACCATCTCGGCTGTGAGCCGGGAGTTGACCGATTCCGGCCCGCTCCACAGCAGTTCCACCTCTGGGTCCAGAGCCCGCGCCAGCTCGTACAGCGGACTGCCCTCTGAGGAAGGAGAGGACCATCCCACCCACAGTAGGGGCGGTTGGCCAACCGCCCCTACTTTCAGCCGGCTCAGAAGCCAGTTGGCGACTTGGGCCCACTCCTCTGCGCTCCGCTTCCCCGCATCGCAGAGGAGGGCAATTCCCTCCACCCCCGCTTCCAGCACCCAGCGGCACTTGGCTTCCAGCGCCTTCAGATCAACTTCGCTTGTTAGGGCTAGATCGGGCTGCAGGCTATAGATGACGCTGACAAAGAGTTCGCGGGCCTGGGAGATGAAATCCCTGAGAGCTTGGGCTTGCTGGGGAGGATAGGGCTCCTGCCAGTGGGTGGTCCGGTAGAGGTCATCCTCGGGGGCGTAGAGGTAGTGGTCGAGCTGGTGTCTCGCGGCGAAGAGGAGGAGTTGGCCTCTGGTCTCCCACGACCAGCCAAGGGACACCGCTTCGGCGATCCCTCGACGGGCGAAGGCAGGCTCTTCAACAGTGGCGCCCAGGGGCAGGGAGAGGGAGGCCTCCCCCTCCCACGCCCCTCGCAGTGCGCGGAGCCCGTAAAAGGCCCCCTGGGGGGTTTGCCCCAGACAGTGTACCAGCGGTTCACCTGCGACCCGCTCCACGCACAGGAGATACCCCTGCTCACCCAGCAGGGGCCGGTCGGTGGGCAGGGGGCCGAAATGGAGCGCCGGCCCCACCTGAGAGGAGGAGGCACGCTGGGAAATACTGAGGACCTTGGCCGCCGCTCGGGCCGCCGCTTTGTACCCCTCCTCCCAGGTGAGGCGCAGCACCGATACAGAGAGGCTAATCCCCTCGCTCACACCCTCCGTAGAGATCAGTGATCACCTCCTCCAGACTACCCAGCCTTTCCAGAAGCTCCCGGCTGGGGCGGTCGGTCTCCGGATCCCATTCCATGCTCTGGAAATGCTCCCGGACCAAGGCATCCATATCCAGGCTCACCCCAGCCAGCGGACCTGTCTGAAAGGGGGGATGGCCGGTGACGCGGTCGGGCATGCGGAAATCGGGGGGAGAGAACCCTTCCCGCAGGTTGAAGGCCTGGCGGATGCAGCCGATCCGGCCCCCCACGGCCTTCAGCTCCTCCGGCGAGTACTCCACCCCGGTCACCGCCAGCAGGAGCTCACCCAACTTGTCCCGCCCCACGGACTCCCTGAAGGACCACTGGCCGATGTCGCACATGCCGGTGGCGTTGTAGGCGCGGCCGAGGTCCTCGGTGGACACGGTGTGTCGCCCGGGCGTCGCGTCCGTCTGGTAAGCCACGCCCAGAGGCCACCCCCGAGGCTGGGCGAACTTGGGATCGTGCATGGGCAGCTCCTGGCCGTGGATGTGCATGGCATAGGCACCCGAGCCCCGGCCGATGCGCTCAGCAGCCACTTTGGCCCCATCGGCCAACACCACTCCGAACCCCTCTCGGCGGGCCATTTTCTCCGTGAGGGCCACGATGGCCCCGTGGTTCCCCCACCTCAGATCCAGGCCATCGGCTTCCCGCTGGGTGATCAACCCCTTCTCGTAGCACTCCATGGCGAAGGCGATGGTGCACCCCACGGAGATGGTGTCCAAGCCATAGCGGTCGCAGATGTGGTTACACCAGATGATGGACTCCAGATTATCGTTGAGGAGCATGGCTCCGAAAGCGCCCAGGGTCTCATACTCCGGCTTGGCCGCCTTCTGGATAGCGTAGGGGCCGCTCTCCACCCGCACGATCCCGTTGCAGGCCGCCGGACAGCCAGGGCAAGAGTCCTTCCGCACCTGGTAGGCGATCACGCTCTCATCGCTGATCCGCTCCGCGGTTTTGAACACCTCCTCGCCCACGCCAGCCCAGTTCTTCACTGGGCAGTCGCCACTGAAAACCGAGGCGGCGGTGCCTCCACAGGTGCCATACTTGCTGATCTCCGGCGGATCGGAGCGGATGTGGGCGCTCATGGCCTGCATGGCCTGGCGGGTTATCTTCTGCAGCCTCTCCCCATCGGCCACGGGGATCTCCTGTGTGCCCCGTGCCACCACCGCCTTGAGCCGTTTGGAGCCCATCACCGCCCCCAGCCCACTTCGCCCCGGGGCATGGTACTGGTCAATGATGGGGCAGGCGATGAGGGAGCACTTCTCGCCCGCTGGCCCGATGGAGACGATATGCACCCGGCGATCCCCCAGTTCTTTCCGCAGGGCCTCCTCCGTCTGAGTGGTGTCCAGCCTCCAGAGGTGGTCCGCCGGGCGCAGCTTGGCCTGGCCATCGCTCGCCCACAGGACCACCGGCTTCTCGGAGATGCCGGTGAAGAAGACGGCGTCGTACCCTGCCTTCTTCAGCTCGCGGGCAAATCCGCCGCCGGAGCTGGTGTCGCCCCAGGTGCCGGTGAGGGGGGATTTGCCCACCACGACGGTGCGGATGCCAAAGGGCACCCGCACTCCCACCAGGGGGCCGGTGACGAAGCCCAGGGTGTTCTCCGGCCCCAGGGGGTCAACGTGACCCTTTTGCCGGTCGTAGATGACCTTGGCCCCGATCCCATAGTTGCCCAGGAAGTTGCGGGCCATCTCCACATCCAGCGGTTCCTCCTGGATCTTCCCACGCGAGAGATCCACGAACAACATCCTCCCGGCGTATCCTTGCAGCATGGTGTTTTCTCCTTCCTATCCTCCCGTAAGCGGTGGGAAAAGGATGACCTGATCGCCTTTCTCTAGGGTTCTGGAGCGGGGGGTGTACTTGAGGTTGACGGTGGCGAAGCCCACCTGGGAAGGGGGGATACCCAACTGGGCGATGAGATCCTCGATGGTACACCCCTCTGTGATCTGGAGGGGAAACTCCGCCTTTCCTTCGAGTGCGTATTTGCGCAGCAGCGCATTCAGCTTGACCTGCATGATCATGCTCATGGCCTCATCTCATCTTGGCTCAGCGATAGCAATGGGGCGGGAGGGAATCGAACCCCCACGGAGAAACCTCCAGCGGATTTTAAGTAATCAGCTCGGGCTCGATTCCAGCATGCCTAAATGTAGTAGTTTCTCCATCTTCAGCCCTATATGTGGTGGTTTTCCATCCATCACGGATATGATTTGCTCTGCCAGCTAGCTGAAATATACCACAGAATGCGAATATGGCAAGCTGGATTCGCACGGTGAGCCAGGTGGGATAAGTCACTTGGGGTGGCTACCGCTTTATGCAAGACCACGCCCCAATCTTTCTTCCGATTGACATGGGACAGACAGTGTGCTAGAATGGAGAAAGCAGATACCCTTGGAGGCCCTTCCAGGTGTCCAACAGTCAGCACCATCCAAGGAGGGACAAACATGCTGGAGGACATCATCGCCGTCGCCCGGGGGGAGGCCCCGGCCGACTTGCTGCTGCGCGACGCCCAACTGGTTAACGTCTGCTCCGGGGAGATCCACCCCGCTGACGTGGCACTCTACGATGGCCGAATCGTGGGCTTTGGGGAGTACGAGGCGAGGGAGACCCTCGATCTGAAGGGACATTACCTCTGCCCCGGCTTCATTGACGCCCACATCCACCTGGAAAGCTCTATGGTGGCCCCGCCCCAGTTCGCCCGTGCCGTCCTGCCCCGGGGCACGACGGCCGTGGTGTCCGACCCCCATGAGATCGCCAACGTGCTGGGCGTCGAGGGCATCCGCTACATGCTCGATGCCAGCCAGGACACCCCGCTCGATGTGTACGTCATGCTGCCCTCCTGCGTGCCGGCCACCCACATGGGCACCTCAGGGGCGTCCCTCTCTGCTGAGGATTTAACTCCACTATGGGATCACCCCCGCGTGATCGGCCTGGCGGAGATGATGAATGCGCCGGGGGTGCTCTTCCGCAACCCCGGCGTGCTGGCCAAATTGCGCTCCGCTGGCGAGCGCCCCATTGACGGCCACGCGCCCTCTCTCTCGGGGAAGGACCTGGCCGCCTATATCGCCGCTGGAGTGCGCTCCGACCACGAGTGCACAACGCTGGAAGAGGCACGGGAAAAGCTGCGGCTGGGAATGCATATCTTCATCCGCGAAGGCACCACCGCCCGCAACCTACGGGACCTGCTGCCCCTGGTCACCCCTCAGAACGCCCACATGTGCCACTTCTGCACCGACGACCGCCACCCGGCAGACCTCCTGGAGGAGGGACACATGGACGACCTGGTGCGCACCGCCATCGGGGAGGGGCTGGACCCCATCGTCGCCATCCAGATGGCCACCCTCCACACCGCGCGCACCTTCGGTCTGAGGAATGTGGGCGCTGTGGCCCCCGGCTATCAAGCTGACCTGGTGGTCTTCGACAACCCTCAGGACCTCGCCATCCTGCAAGTGTTCAAGGCCGGGCGAAGGGTGGCCGAGGGGGGAGAGTACTGCGGCCCTGCCCTGAGCGTGCCCCAACCACCGGCAGGAGCAATGAATGTGGCCCGAGAGGGGCTGAACCTAACCGTGCCCGCTGAAGGGGAGCAGATCAAGGTCATCGAGGTGGTGCCGGGGCAGATTGTGACCCACAAGCGGGTGGAGCGGGCGACGGTGAGGAACGGTGAGGTCATGGCTGAACCGGAACGGGACCTCCTCAAGATGGCGGTGGTGGAGCGGCACCATGCCACCGGCAAGGTGGGCCTGGGTTTCGTGAAAGGCTTTGGCCTGGGGCGAGGGGCTATCGCCTCCAGCGTGGCCCACGACGCCCACAATATCGTGGTGATCGGCGCAGACGACGGGGACATGCGGGCTGCGATGGATGAGGTGATCGGGATGGGAGGCGGGCAAGTGGTCGTCGCCGGAGGCGAAATGTTGGCCAGTGTGCCACTGCCCGTGGCGGGCCTCATGTCCGACCAGCCACTGGAGGTGGTGCGCGATCAGGTGGAGGCCCTGACCCAGGCGGCCCACCGCCTGGGCTGTCTATTGCCCGACCCGCTCATGACCATGAGCTTCCTGGCCCTGGAGGTCATCCCCGAGTTGAAGCTCACCGACCAAGGGCTAGTGGACGTGGTCCAGTTCGACTTCGTGTCTCTATTTGGAGAGAAGTAGCTGGGGTTGCAACAACACGGCGCGCCTCATCGCTACCCAGTTGGACATGTGCGGCAAATATGTAGAAGAGGACCGTCAGCCGCTGCCACCTCGATTGGCCTTTCGGAACCACAGGGCTGTGCCCCCCAGGGTGGTAAGCGTTCCTCCGCCCATGAGCCACACTCCCCAGCCGATGGCGATGGGGCGGCCATAAACGGCGCTCAGCGCGTCACGCAGGGATAGGAACTGGACTATAGGGGTGGTGGTCCCAGCCAGAGTCAGGAGAGCCAACAGGATGGGCATCCATTCTCCGGGCAGCCATCGCCCCTGCCAGGCCAGTGACAGAAGAAAGATGGCCCAACTCGCCAAGGCCAGAATCGTTCTTGCCCGGAACTCATCCCCCAGCAGCCGGTCGGGGGTATAGGGGTAGGGGGGGATGAGGATGATGAGCAGCAGCAGGCTCACGGCTATCAACGTCAGGCGTAGCCCATGTGCCCTTCGGCCGGGCAGCCCGTGGGCCCAAAGGCTCAAATTCAGGGCCACGGCGGCCAGTGGCAAGAAGAGAAGCCAGCGAGTCATCGGCTCACCGCCGCTTTTTACCTGGGGCAGGAACTTCACGAATTCACTCAGATCGAAGCCATTCTGCACCAACCCTGCGGCGGGATGGTCCACCCAGGGAGCCCAGTATCCGATGAGGATGGAGAGGAGGCCAAAAAGCGTCAGGATGCGGACCATATCAAGTACCCATGTCCACAAGTTCGCCATATCCTGAAATGGATTTTATCATAAAAGGGAGGTGATAGCAAGCTCCGGTGTTCATCCTTGATGGGGGGTGGTGGGGGCCTCAAAAGTTAAAGGAACTTTTGGCGACCTACTTATTGATCTCTGTCAGGAGAGGCAGCCATGACTGACCTGCTGATCATCGGCTCTGCGGCTGGCGTGCCCACGGAGGCACGTTTCTGCACAGCACTGGCCCTGCGTACTGAGCAGCACCTTTATCTCATAGACGCCGGTGCGCCGGTGAGCACGCTGTTGTATCGTATGTATGAGGACCCGCTGAAAGTAGATGCGGTATTTCTCAGCCACATGCACACCGACCACGTGGCCGGGTTGCCCCTGCTGCTTCAGCACAACCACCTGTTGCACCGCCGGAAGCCGCTGGCCATCTACGGCCCCTGGGACACCGCCCGGCGGCTCCGCTGCCTGTTGCACGACCTGCTGCTGGGCGTGGATCGCCTCAGCTTCCCCCTCAGCCTGCACGACGTGACCCTAGGCCAGCCCGTTACCCTGTCTGATCTGACCGTCGCTTTCTTCCCCACCACTCACTACCTGGGCTTCGCCCCCTACGCTCCCCAGCCGATGAGCTGTGGGCTGGTCGTGGAGACGGGGAACAAGCGGCTGGTCATCTCTGGTGATCTGGGCCGTCAGGATGACCTGGTGCCCTACCTGAAGGGCTGTGATATTCTGCTGCACGAGTTCGGCCACTGGGAAGTGGAGGAGATTGCCGACTTCGCCGCCCTCCATCGGGTGCCACATCTGGTGGTCTACCACCTGCACCACGATTGGGATCGGCGGGAGGAGGAGATGCAAGTTATGATCCGCAAGCGTTACGGGGGGAAACTGACGCTGGCGCGGGATCTGATGCGGGTGCAACTGTGAGGCCCCAGGCGGATGAGCAGAAAAGGAGAGCCTGGATGGACCCGATTTGTAGCAACGACGAAAGGACAAAAGAAGCTATGATCCGCACCGGTATCTTTGGTGCCAGTGGCTACACTGGCTGTGAACTGATCAAGATTCTGAGCTGCCACCCACGGGCAGAAGTGACATTCGCCACTTCGGAGACCTACACCGGAGGAACCCTGGCTGACCTCTACCCCGCTGCCCCTGCCCTGCCCCTCATCTCCGCCAAGGAGGCCCCGCTGGAGAGGATTGACGTGGCCTTCTGCTGCCTGCCCCATACGGCCTCCATGCCCCTGGTGCAGAAGCTGCGAAGGGCCGATGTACCGACTATTGACCTCTCGGCTGACTTCCGGCTGGACAGCGCCGAAGCCTACCAGCGGTGGTACAGGGCTGAACACACCGCAACGGAGCTGCTACCTGAGGCAGTGTACGGCCTGCCGGAGCTGAACCGGGCTGCGATCCGAAACGCGAAACTGGTGGCCAACCCGGGCTGCTACCCCACCGGAGTGCTGCTGGCCCTGGCGCCCATCCTGCGAGAGGGTCTCCTGGCCGAGCCACGGGTGATTGTGGATGCCAAATCGGGCGTCTCCGGCGCAGGGCGCACGCCCTCGTTCACCACCCACTTTGTGGAAGTGAATGAGAATCTCTCCCCCTACAACGTCGGCCACACCCATCGCCACATCAGTGAGATGGAGCAGGAGGCAGAGAAGCTGGCAGGCGAGCCGATACATGTTACCTTCGTCCCGCACCTTCTGCCCGTGAGCCGGGGGATCCTCTCTACCATCTATGTGCGCACGGCGAAACCCCTCAGCGCTGAGGAATGGGTCAATCTCTATCGGCAGGCTTATGCGGAGGAATCCTTCGTCCAGGTGCTCGCTCCAGGGCAACTGGCCACCCTGCACCACGTCAACTACACCAACCGCTGCGCCATCTCCCTCACCCCTGTCGAAGGGACCGACACCCTCATCCTCGTCTCCTGCATTGATAACCTGGTCAAGGGCGCTTCGGGACAGGCAGCACAGAACATGAACCTCATGCTGGGATTGGATGAGCGGCTGGGGCTGGAGTAGGAGGGAGAAATGACTCAAGGTCGGCTGGTGATCAAGATCGGTGGCGGCCAAGTGGATGACCTCCATTTCCTGGAGGGATTGGTCGAGGTGATCCGGGACATGGCGGATCGTCGGATGTTGATCGTGCACGGTGGGGGCAAGGAGATCGCCACCTGGCAGGAGCGGCTGGGGTTGGAGCCCCATTTTGTGGAGGGATTGCGGGTGACCGATGCCCAGTCCCTGCAGGTGGCGGAGATGGTGCTGTCGGGTTTGATCAACAAACGGCTGGTCGCCCGGCTGGTGGCCTGTGGAGTGCCAGCCGTGGGTCTCAGCGGCGTAGATGGGGGCCTCATCCGGGTGGAACGGATGAGCCACCCGACGGGTGACTTGGGCTTCGTGGGCCGTGTGGTGGAGGTTCATCCCGCCCCCCTGGAGGCTCTCCTGGAAGGGGGCCTGCTCCCCGTGATCTCCCCCATCTCCCTGGGCCTGGATGGCCAGACATACAATGTCAACGCCGATCACGCAGCCTGGGCCATCGCCCGCATGGTCGCGGCGGAGAGCCTGGTCTTCGTCAGCGACGTGCCCGGCGTACTAGTGGAGGGCAGCGCCCTGGACCATCTGGAGGCCGATCAGATCGAGCCGCTGATCCAGGCCGAGGTGATCCGGGGCGGAATGGTGCCCAAAGTGCGGTCAGCGCTGGCGGCGCTGGCTGAAGGTGTGCCCACCGTGCGCATCACCAATCTGGAGGGCTTGCGGAGCGGCGGGGGCACGGTCATTACATGAGGCAACAGGTAACGAGTGTATGAGGCAACGGGGGGATTGAATCCTCGTTGACTCGGTGCCTCATCACTCATTACCTCTGATATTGAATTTTGGAGGCATGTGTGGTATAATCAATCACAGAGTAGAGTAGTGATGATGCACGGCTTTCTATTGACCAGTTCAGTAGGGGATGTGATGTGAGTTCCAGGTGGTTGAAAAACGGTTTTGTATACTTACTCATCCTCATCGCCGTAGCGGCCCTCTTCTTCAGCTTCTCCTCCCAGTCGGAAAAGGCGCAGGAGACGGAGATCTCTGAGGTCGCCAGCCAGGTGCAGGCGGGACGGGTGAACAAGATCATCGTATCCGGCGATAACCTGCGGGTGTTCTACAAGGAGCAGAAAACTCCTGTGTTGGCTCGCAAGGAGCCGACCATAGGGGCTATCCAGACCCTCCGGGCCCTGGGCGTCTCTGAGGAGCAACTGGCGGCTATGGATATCAAGATCGAACCCCCCAGCGATTGGGGCAATTGGCTGTCCCTCCTGGGTACGCTCTTACCTGTACTTTTCGTGGGGAGCATGTTTTATCTCTTCTTCCGCCAGGCCCAGGGAGTCAACAGCCAGGCCCTCTCCTTTGGCAAGTCACGGGCGCGGATGATGAGTGGGGACAAGCCCACCGTCACCTTCCAGGATGTGGCCGGCGTCCCCGAAGCCAAGGAGGACCTCCAGGAGGT